>JAFRQC010000152.1 GCA_017428805.1 Prevotella sp.
CCTTCGGCCTCACCTCGCCGCATCGCCAGCAGACGGTGGGACGAACAGCGTTTCAGAGGTTCCTCCCAGTCGAAGTAGTCGCTGTATTTTGCAGCCTCGTCTGTATCGGCTTTAGCCTTAACTACCTTAGAGATGATGAAAGCCTGACGGGAGAAGGCGTTTCGGAGCTGCTGACGGCTGCGCTCGTCTTCGCTGACGGTCTCGGCGATGATGTCCTGCGCTCCCTTGATGGCAGCCTCCGTATCTTTCACGTCGCCTTTGACATATTTCTCTGCGATGCGCTCAGGATCCCGTTCTCTTTGAAGCAGGAGGATCTTGGCCAGAGGCTCCAGTCCTTGCTCTCTGGCCACTTGGGCTCTCGTCCTTCGCTTGGGCTTGTATGGCAGATAGATGTCTTCCAGTTCCGTTGCATCCCAGCAGGCCTCGATGCGCTGTTGCAACTCGGGCGTCATCTTTTCAAGGTCGGTAATGGTCTTGACAACCGTTTCCTTACGTTTCTCTATCTCTTTGAGTTTGTCGAATCGGTCGCTGATGGCGGCTATCTGCACCTCGTCGAGACCTCCCGTCCGTTCTTTCCTGTAACGTGAGATGAAGGGGATGGTGCAGCCTTCCTCCAGGAGTGACAATGTGTTGGCTACGGCCTTCTCCTGAAGCTGTAAAGCATTGGCTATGAGCTTAGCAAAGATGTTCTTTTCCATACTTAGGCAAGTAAAATCGTTAATTTGTGTGCAAAAATAGTAATAATCCGCGAGAAATGTGTAATTTTGCACCCCGAAAGTGAAAAAAAGGATGAAAATAAGAATTGTATTACTTTTGATGCTGATGATTCCCCTGCTCTGCGCCGCTCAGACAGAGGAGACACCGAATGCCCGTCAGGCCCGTCGTATCTTCAACACGGCCTATCAGAAGGTGTTTGGTGAACAGGGTGCCACGCTGCACTACGATGTGAATATCATCGGTATCTATAAGACCAACGGAACGATATGGTATAAGAACAAGAAGAGCAAGTTCGTTGATGAGAAGATGGATTCTTGGAACGACGGCACGACGGTCTATACCATCAAGAAAAAGAAAAGGAAGAAAGAGGTGGAGATTCATAGTGCGAAGAACAACAAGTCGGACAAGTATTCCGAGAAGTTCAAGTTCGAACCGGAAAACTTCACCTACAGCGTAGCCGAGCACGAGCAGGGACTGATGTTGACGTTGAAAGCCAAGAAGGGTGCAAAAGGCATCAAGGAGGTACACGCCCTGGTGGAGCGGAAGACGTACAATCCCATTAGCCTGAGGATCAAGGTGTCGATTATCTGGACGACCATCAAGATCTCTAACTTCCAATCTGGCGGCATCACGGACGAGATGCTCCGTTTCCCCAGGGAGAAGTACAAAGATTATAAGTTCGTAGATAAGCGTGAATAATAAATCGTCAATCCTGTGGTATCTGTAGAAGGACTGAAAGTAGAGTTTGGCGTAAAGCCGTTGTTCGCTGATGCAAGTTTCGTCATCAACGATTGCGACCGCATTGCTCTTGTGGGAAAGAACGGTGCAGGCAAGTCGACAATGCTGAAGATCCTCTGCGGACAGCAGAAGCCGACGGCAGGAACGGTGAGCATTCCCAACGACTGCCGCATTGGTTATCTGCCTCAGGTGATGATCCTTCTGGATGATACAACCGTCCGTGAGGAGGCTCAGAAGGCTTTCGCTGACATCACGAAGATGAAGGAACGGCTCGACAGGATGAACAATGAACTGGCTGAGCGGACGGACTACGAGAGTGAGAGCTACCTCGCCCTGATAGAGAAATACACGACGGAACACGAACGCTACCTGATGATGGGTGCTGAGAGTCGTGAGGCAGAACTCGAAAGGACACTCATCGGACTGGGATTCCTGCGTTCAGACTTTGAGCGGCCTACCTCAGAATTTTCTGGAGGTTGGCGTATGCGTATCGAACTGGCTAAGATCCTCTTGCAGAAACCTGACGTGTTGCTGCTCGACGAGCCCACGAACCACCTCGATATTGAGAGTATCCAATGGCTGGAGCAGTTTTTGGCGCAGTCTGCGAGTGCCGTCGTCTTAGTGAGTCACGACCGTGCATTTATAAATAATGTGTCGAACCGCACTTTGGAAATCTCCTGCGGCAGAGTCATCGACTATAAGGTGAAATACAACGAATACGTCGTGCTTCGTCAGGAACGTCGCGAGCAGCAGATCAGGGCCTACGAAAACCAACAGAAGGAAATGGCTGAGATGAAGGACTTCATCGAGCGTTTCCGTTATAAGGCCACCAAGGCCGTGCAGGTGCAGCAGAAGATCAAACAGCTGGAGAAGATCGTGCCCATCGAGATTGATGAGGTGGACAACTCCGCGATGCATCTGAAATTCCCTCCCTGTCTGCGCTCCGGCGACTATCCCGTCATCTGCGACGAGGTGCGGAAGGACTATGGTGCGCATACCGTCTTCGACCACGTGATGCTGACCATTAAGCGAGGTGAGAAGGTGGCCTTTGTAGGCAAAAACGGCGAAGGGAAGTCAACCCTTGTGAAATGTATTATGGGCGAGATTCCCTTTACTGGCGAGTTAAAGATCGGCTATAACATTCAGATTGGCTATTTTGCCCAGAATCAGGCTCAGCTGCTCGATGAGAGCCTGACCGTCTTCCAGACCATCGACAATGTGGCGAAGGGCGATATCCGCCTGAGAATCAACGATATATTGGGCGCATTCATGTTTGGAGGCGAGGAGTCGGATAAGAAAGTCAAGGTGCTCAGCGGTGGCGAACGTAGCCGTCTGGCGATGATCCGCCTGCTCTTGGAACCTGTGAACCTGCTGATTCTCGACGAGCCGACGAACCATCTCGATATGCCTTCTAAGGATGTGCTGAAGGAAGCAATAAAAGCATTCGACGGTACAGCCATCATCGTCAGTCACGACCGTGAGTTCCTCGACGGCCTCGTCACGAAGGTCTATGAGTTTGGAGGAGGCAAGGTCAGGGAGCATCTCGGAGGTATATACGACTTCCTCCGTTCAAAGAAAATCGAAGAACTCAGCGAACTGGGCAGGGAAAGCAAGGAAACAAAAAGTTCCCACGCTGGGAACAACACATTCCCAGTAAGGGAACATGATGTTCCCACGGTGGGAACATCCGGTGATCGGCAGGCTCCCCATCAGGAAACCATAAGCAAAGCCCTCAGTTATGCCGAGCATAAGGAGCAACAAAAGCGTATTAAGCGTGGCGAGAAGGCCGTGAAGGAGTCGGAAGCGAAGATTGAGAAGATGGAACAGCGCCTGAAAGAACTCGACGAACTGCTGATGGTGCCTGAGAACGCCTCGGATATGACGTTAGTGACGGAATACACCTCGACCAAGCGGAGCCTCGACGAAGAGGTGGAGCGCTGGGAGAAACTGAGTGAAGAATTAGAGAAACTTTTAAACGAATGATATGAAAAGAATCGTAACAATGTTAGCAATGGCATCAATTTCACTGATGACAATGGCCCAGGACGGACTGCGCTCCGGACTGGATGTGACGGACTTTAACCAGACGGTTCGTCCTGGTGATGACTTCTATGAATACGCCTGCGGCGGATGGATGAAGAAGAATCCCCTGCCTGCAGCCTATTCCCGCTATGGCAGCTTCGACCGTCTGCAGGAAGAGAACGACAAGCGGGTGAACGGTATCCTGAAGGAACTCTTGGAGAATACCTATGAGAAAGGTACCTTGGAGCAGAAGCTCAGCGACCTCTATAAGCTTGCGATGGACTCTGTCCGTAGGAATCAGGAGGGTGTGGCTCCCCTGATGCCGCTGATCAAGCGTCTGGAGGCTGCTAAGACCAACGAGCAGTTGCAGGCCATCCAGCTGGAACTGGCTCCTTACGGAGAGGAAGAATTCTTCTTCTGCGGCTTCGGTGCTGACGAGAAGAATGCCACACAGAACATCCTGAGCGTCTATCAGGGTGGTCTCTCAATGGGACAGAAGGAGTATTACCTCGACAATGACAAGGCAACGGCCGACATTCGCGAGGCCTTCAAGAAGCACGTTGTCAAGATGTTCCAGCTCTTTGGCTTCAGCAAAGGTGCTGCCACGAAGAAGATGCAGAACATCATGAAGGTGGAGACAGCTCTGGCCAAGGTGTCGAAGTCTCGTACGGAACTCCGTGACCCAGAGGCCAACTACAACAAGATGACTCTGCAGGAGTTTGAGGCTAAGTATCCCAATCTCCCGCTGGTGAAGGTGATGAACGCTCAGGGCGTCGATACGAAATACCTGCAGGAGATGGTTGTCGGACAACCTGCTTTCCTTGAGGGAGCCAACGCATTGGTAGCTGGTATCAAGCCTGCTGAATATCGCGATGTGATGGAGTGGGGCTTCATCTCAGGTGCTGCCAACTATCTGAGTGATGCGACTGTCGCAGAGAGCTTCGACTTCAACGGTCGTGTCCGTTCTGGTCGTAAGGAGAACCATCCTCTTTGGAAGCGCAGTACCAGTCAGGTGGAGCGTGTGATGGGTGAGGCGCTGGGTAAGATCTACTCAGAGAAATACTTCCCTGAAGCCGCTAAGCAGCGTATGATCACGCTGATCAAGAATCTCCAGATTGCCCTTGGCGAGCGTATCGCTGCCCAGGACTGGATGGACGACTCTACGAAGGTCAACGCCCTGCTGAAGCTGAACACCTTCTATGTCAAGGTGGGTTATCCTGATAAGTGGACGGATATCTCAAAGCTTCAGATTGATCCTGCCAAATCTTATTACGAAAATATGCAGGAGTGTGCTAAGTTCTGGAACGCCTGGCGTCTCGACCATACGGTTGGAAAGCCCGTTGATCGCGATGAC
>JAFRQC010000153.1 GCA_017428805.1 Prevotella sp.
GAGCGCTGTGAGCCGAGCGACGAGGGCATCGACACCTACGAGGATCACCGTATGGCGCTGGCGTTCGCTCCGTTCGCCCTGAAGCGTCCGGGACTGGGGATCAACAACCCGCAGGTGGTGAGCAAGTCGTATCCGAAGTTCTGGGAAGATCTCAAAGCCGCAGGATTTGAAATTAAGAGTTAAGAGGGCGAGATGTCGTTTGTCTGGGTGTGCATAGGGATGATCGTGGTGCTGGGGGTGATTGCCGCAGTAGCCAACCGGTTCGATAAGGGGAGTGACCAGATCGAACAGGGACACGATTGTTCGACGTGTACCGCAGCAAAGGACGAGTCGTGCAAACTGCACTGCCTGATGGAAGATGTTGAGAAAAGGAAGTTAGAGGAAGTTCTTGGCAGAGCCAAGCGGCAAAGCCGAGCGAAGGAAGTTAAAGGAGTTAAAGGACGTATGACTGGCGGGAAGACTACTTCTCTCCTTACTCCTTCTCTCCTTCTCTCCTTATTTCTTCTTTCCTCCTGCAATATGAAGAAGAACACTGCGACGAACAGGATGTATCACGCGTTTACAGCACGGTATAACATCTATTTCAACGGGCAGCAGGCGTTCATCGAGGGTAATCTGGAGAAGGAGAAAAGCAACAAGGACAACTTCACGGAGATGATTCCCCTCTATATGGTGGGCAATAAGCAGAGCCGAGAGATTGGCAAGGGTCAGTACGACCGGGCCATTGAAAAGAGCGAGAAGGCCATCCGTCTGCACAGCGTGAAGGGGAAACCTGAGTGGAAGAGCAGCAAGAAGAAGAGTGCCAAAGACCGTGAGTGGCTCGGACGAAAGGAGTATAACCCCTTCATCTGGAAGGCGTGGATGCTATTGGGCAAGGCGCAGTTCCAGAAGGGTGCCTTCGACGAGGCCGCTGCCACCTTCTCCTATATGACGCGCCTCTATCAGACGCAACCCGTGCAGAGCGGTCTGGCGAAAGCCTGGCTAGCAAAGTGCTATACGGAACTCGGCTGGCTCTACGATGCCGAGGACGTGATACGCAATATGAGCCGCGACTCGATGGACTTCCGCACCGTGAACGACTGGGATTACACCTACGCCGACTACTATATCCGCACGGGCGACTACGAGAAGGCTGTGCCCTATCTGCGCAAGGCCATCAAGCACGAGCGTCGCAAGGCGCAGAAGGCCAGGGAGTGGTTCCTGATGGGACAGATTCAGAACCTGCTGGGCAACCGCGAGGCGGCCTATCAGGCCTATCAGAAGGTGGTGGGCTGTCATCCGCCCTACGAGACGGAGTTCAACGCCCGCATCGCCCAGACGGAAGTGATGGCGGCCAACGAGGGCGGCAAGATGATCAGTCGCCTGAAAAGGATGGCGAAATCGGATAACAACAAGGAATACCTAGACCAGGTGTATTACGCCCTCGGCAATATCTACCTGAATCAGGGCGACACGCTGCAGGCCATCGGCGCCTACGAGAAAGGCAATAAGGAGTCGGTGAGGAACGGTGTGGAGAAGGGTGTGCTTCTGCTGACGCTCGGCAACCTGTACTGGGAGATGGAAAGGTTCGGCGATGCCCACCGCTGCTACGGCGAGGCCATCGGACTGCTGGACCGCGACCGCAAGGACTACGAGGAGCTGTCGTACCGTTCGAAGGTGCTCGACGAGCTCGTGCCCCATACGGAGGCCATCCATCTGCAGGACTCGCTGCTGGAACTCTCCGTGATGCCCGAGGATGAAAGGCTGGCAGCCATCGACCGCGTGATCGAGGCCCTGAAACAGAAAGAGAAGGAGGAGCGCAAGGCCCGTCTCGACGCCGAAGCCGAAGAGCTGCAGCGGGATATGGAACAGCAGCAGGGCGCCAACCCCAACCTCCCAACTACCCCTACTACCCCTACTCTACCCACTACTCAGGGCAACGGCCAGTGGTATTTCTATAATCCGATGGCGGTGAGTCAGGGTAAGACCACCTTCCAGCAGCAGTGGGGCCGTCGTGAGAACAAAGATAACTGGCAGCGCATCAACGTGACGGTGGTGAGGAATGAGCCGGAGGAGACTGAAGACTCAGAAAACTCGGAATACTCAGAGAACTCAGAAAACTCAGACTCCCTGAAGGCCGGCGGACTGCCTGAAGACCCCAGCTTAGGTATGGGCAGAGACTCCATCGCATCCGAGGAGAAACCGACGGGCACAGACTCCCTCGCCAATGATCCCCACGAGCGGGAGTACTATCTCGCGCAGATCCCCTTCACCGAGGAACAGAAGGCCGTCTGTCACGCCATCATCCAGGATGCCCTCTTCCACGCGGGTGTCATCTTCAAGGACAAGCTTGAAAACCTGTCGCTCAGTGAGCGCCACCTGCGGAGGCTGACGGACAACTACGACGACTATGAGCATCTGGACGAGGCGTGGTATCACCTCTTCCTGCTCTATTCCAGATGGAGGGACTTCGATATGGCCGACGCCTGCTTAGACAAGCTGACAGAGAAGTATCCTGACAGCGAGTGGACCATCCTGCTCACAGACCCCTATTACGAGGAGAACGCCCGCTTCGGCGAACATATAGAAGACTCGCTCTATACCGCCACCTACGACGCTTTCAAGAACGACCGCTATGAGATGGTGAATGCCAACGCCAAGATCTCCGAACAGCGATTCCCACAGGGCGGGCACCGCGATAAGTTCCTGTTTATCGAGGGTCTGAGTCTGCTGAACGAGGGCTACGGCGACAGTTGTATCGTCAAGCTGAAGGAGGTGGTGGAACGCTTCCCCGACAGCGAGGTAAGTGAGATGGCAGGTATGATCATCAAGGGCGTGAACGACGGACGGCGGCTGCACGGCGGCAAGTTCGACATCGGCGACGTGTGGTCGAGGCGAGACATCACCCTCTCGGCAGACTCCACCCGTCAGGACACCCTCGACGCGAGGACAGACCTGAACTTCGTCTTCATCCTCGCCTATCAGCCTGACTCCGTCGACGTGAACGAGAACCAGTTGCTCTACAATATGGCGCGCTACAACTTCACCAACTTCCTGGTGCGTAACTTCGACATCCAGATAGACGAGGATCACGGACTGAGGCGGATGCTCATCAGCGGATTCCTCAGTTACGACGAGGCGCTGCAGTATGCCCGTCAGCTCTATGCCGACGAGACAATGAGCGAACAGGTGAAGGACTGCCGGAGCCTCATCATCAGCGAGACGAACCTGCCGCTATTGGGGACAGTGTTCAGCTACGACGACTACCTGAAGTTCTACGAAGACAAGTTCATCCCGTTGAAGATCAGCGAGGAGGAGCTGTTGATCGTGCCTGAGGGTATGAAGCCGGTGGATCCGGAGGATGTTATCGAGGAAGAGGAAGGGAGTCAGGAGTCAGGAGTCGGGAGTCAGGAGACTGACGACGATGATGACGATCTGTTCCCGATGCAGAAGCCTCAGCCGAAGGTGCAGGACTTCGACTTCGGAGATGACTTCTGGTAATGATAATAAGACCACGAATTACACGAATTTCACGAATTAATAATCTGCGGTAGAAAAATTAGTGTAATTCGTTAAATTAGTGGTCTATAAAATAATTAGGGTATGACGAATGGATTATTGTTGTGGGTGGACGATGAGGTGGAGCAATTGAAAGCGCACCTTATGTTCCTGGAAAAGAAAGGCTACGAGGTGGTGACGGTCTCGAACGGTCCAGACGCCATCGACCAGTGCCGTGAGCGGAACTTCGATATGGTGCTGCTCGACGAGCAGATGCCCGGTCTCAGCGGACTGGAGACGCTGCAGAAGATCAAGGAGCTGCAACCTGCGCTGCCGGTGGTGATGGTGACCAAGAGCGAGGAGGAGAACATTATGGAGCAGGCCATCGGACAGAAGATTGCCGACTACCTGATCAAGCCCGTCAACCCCAATCAGATCCTGCTGGCGCTGAAGAAGAACATCCACCGAAGGGAGATCGAGACGGAGGTGACGCAGAGCCAGTATCAGCAGAACTTCCAGCAGATAGCGATGCAGATTATGGACTGTCGCGAGTGGAAGGACTGGGCAGACGTGTATCGTCGGCTCGTACACTGGGAACTGGAACTCAGCAGCACCGACAGCAATATGACCGAGATGCTGGCGATGCAGAAGGAAGAGGCCAACAGCGGCTTCGCCAAGTTCATCAAGAAGAACTATCTCGACTGGGTGGCCTCCCTCTCCCCTAACGCTCCTAACCGCACTGACATCCCTCGTCCCACCCTCTCCCCCGAGATCTTCAAGACGAAAATCTTCCCCCTGCTCAGCAGCGGACAGAAAGTGTTTCTCGTGGTGCTCGACAACTTCCGTTACGACCAGTGGCGGATGCTCGCCCAGGAGTTGAGCGGTGATTTCGACATCGACGAAGACCTCTACTGCAGCATCCTGCCCACCGCAACGCAATACGCCCGCAACGCCATCTTCAGCGGACTGATGCCCAACAAGATTGCGGAGATGTTCCCCCACCTGTGGGTGGACGAAGACGAAGAGGAGGGCAAGAACCTGAACGAGGAGCCGCTCATCCAGACACAGCTGGAGCGCTACCGCCGGAAGGAGACCTTCTCCTATCATAAGATCAACAGTTCTGTGGATGCCGAAAGATTTATGCAACAGTGGCGGAATCTGGAGAAGCACCAGCTGAACGTGGTGGTGTTCAACTTCATCGATATGCTCAGTCACGCCCGCACGGAGTCGAAGATGGTGCGTGAGCTGGCGAGCAACGAGAGTGCCTATAGGAGCATCACCCAGTCGTGGTTCCGCCATTCTGTTATCTCCGAGTTCTTCAAGCTGATCGCCCAGACGGACTACAAGGTCATCGTCACCACCGATCACGGCAGCATCCGATGCACCCAGCCCGTGAAGATCATCGGCGACCGCAACACGAACACAAACCTGCGCTACAAACTGGGCAAGAACCTGGCCTACGACGACAAGAGCCTCTACATCATCAAGGAACCGCAGAAGGCGCTGCTGCCGATGCCGAACCTCTCGACGAGCTACGTCTTCGCCACCGGTGACTCGTTCTTCGCCTATCCGAACAATTACAATTATTACGTCTCCTACTATCGCGACACCTTCCAGCACGGCGGCATCTCGATGGAGGAGATGATCATCCCCTTAGTCACACTCTCAGGGAAAAAAAGGTGAAAAGGTGAAAGGGTGAAAAGGTAAAAAAGTAAAAAGGTAAAAAATGGAGATAAGGATTAACGATTTGGAACATATTCGCGAGGCGGCGAGGCAGTTTATCGACGCGATGGGCGACCAGCAGGTCTATGCCTTCTACGGCCATATGGGCGCGGGCAAGACTACTTTCATCAAGGCCATCTGTGAGGAACTGGGTGTCGACGATGTCGTCACCTCCCCTACCTTCGCGATAGTGAATGAATACACGGCTGCCGACAGCACACCCATCTACCACTTCGACTTCTACCGCATCAAGAAACTGGAAGAAGTCTACGATATGGGCTACGAGGACTACTTCTACGGCAACGGACTCTGCTTCATCGAGTGGCCGGAGATGATGGAGGAACTCCTGCCCGACGGCGCCACCAAAGTACAAATCACGGAAAATCCAGACGGCACTCGGACTGTGATTTTTTAAAGACCACGAATTACACGAATTTTTCAGTTGCAAAAGTAACTATTTCTCCCCCTGAGTAGGGGGAGATAGAGGGGGTCTGAGCAGTGCTGACTCGGAGGTAAATTACGAGGCTGATCAGACCACCCCTACCCCTCCTACTCAGGAGGGGAAAAGATTATGCGTTCTGTTCCTGGAAGTCCAGGTCTGCCTGTACGATGAAGAAGACTTCTTCGGGGTTGAACGACGAGCAGAAGTCCTCATCCTTCGCACGTTTGCAGACATAAGATGCCACTTCCTCGAGGTCGATGTCCACCTCTTCCGCCTCGCTCTCCAAGACGCCGCTGGTGTAATAGTAGTCCACGATGAGGTCCATCATATAGAGGATGTCCTTATCGCTGTAGAACTTCTTGATATCCGTCGGCAGCTGAGTGCGGATGTAAACCAGTTCCCGTCTGTTCTCTTCTTCGTCCAGACGGATTTCCTCGTCAATGTTTGCCATAATTACAGCAGTTGTTCGATGGCTTCTGCGATCTTGGCTCTCTGCTGGGCACCCACCAGTTTGTTCACGACCTCTCCGCCCTTGAAGAACAGGATGGTGGGGATGTTGCGGATACCGTACTCGGCAGCCAGATCCTCGTTTTCCTCTACGTCGCACTTGGCCACAACGGCCTTGCCATCATAGACCTCAGCCAGTTCAGAGATGATGGGAGACACCATACGGCAGGGACCGCACCAGGTAGCCCAGAAATCTACTACTAACGGCTTATCGCCATTCTTCAGACTCTTGAAATTCTCGCTTGTGATTGTTACTTCCATTGTCTTAACTGTTTAAAAATGAATACTTGTATATTTGTTCTCTTGTTATCATCGTGCAAATACTATGCCACTAATTGATCTTATAGTCGAGCATATCGTGCTGCTCGATATAATCGATGAGGGTATGACGCACATCGACACTGCTGTTCTTGCTATGCAGCAGCACGTGCTTCTCGCCCTTTGAGTCGCGCAGTTGGAAGAAGAGCTTGGTCTTTCCCGGACAGGAATGAATGATCTCGCTCAGGTCTGCCACGATCTGTTCGTCGAGCTGATCCGCCACCATCGAGATGGTGATGCGGTCCACAGCGCGTTCCTTCACCGTCTGCAGCAATTCGACATTACTTACCTTCAGTTCCTTCTGGTCGTTGTTATAGAAGCGCGCCTGCATCTTGCCGGTGACATAGACGGCCGCTCCTTCGATGAACTTGCCGTTCAGGTTCAGCCAGTCGTCGCCGAAGAGCACCAGCTCGCCTGAGCCCTCGAAATCCTCGAGGGTGACAATACCCCAAGGCTTATTGTTCTTGCCGAATTTCTGCTGCACGCCCGTAACGACGCCTCCCAAAGTGACATCCTCACGATCCTTCAAGGCAGCACCACGGTCTGCCAATTCGGCACAACGGGTGTTACAGAGGTTGTCGAGAATGACCTTATACTCGTCAAGCGGATGCGCAGAGAGATAGATTCCCACGAGGTCGCGCTCCTTGTTCAGTCGTTCGATGTCACTCCAGCGTTCATCGGTCTTTGGCACAGGGGGAACAGCAATCTCCACGCCGTCGCCAAAGGCCCCGAAGAGCGAATTCTGCATCTGAGCCATCTCCTGCTGATAGAGCTGACCATAGCGCACGAGGACATCCAGGAACTGTTCACCCTTGGAATTGACGGCGAAATAGTCCTCACGACGGATGCCGAAGCTGTCGAAACCACCGCTCAGCGCCAGAGACTCAAAGGCCTTACGGTTGACTGAAGCGAAATTGATGCGCTGGGAAAAGTCGTAGATATCCTTGTAGGGCCCGTTTTTCTCGCGTTCGGAGATGATGGCCTGAGCCGCCGACTCGCCCATACCCTTGATGGCTCCGAGGCCGAAGCGGATCTCACCGTGATGGTTCACACCGAACTTCTCGTACGACTCGTTCACATCCGGTCCCAGTGTGGCGATGCCCATCTGCTTGCACTCATCCATCAGCTTCGTAATTTCCGTAATCTGATCGCGGCGACGGCTCATAATGGCCGCCATAAACTCTGCAGGATAGTTGGCTTTGAGATAGGCTGTCTGATAGGCCACCCAAGAGTAGCAGGCGGCGTGCGACTTGTTGAAGGCGTAAGAAGCGAAAGCCTCCCAGTCGCTCCAGATCTTCTCGAGCACCTTCGGATCGTGGCCGTTCCTCACACCGCCGTCGATGAATTTCGGCTTCATCGCGTCGACGATGTCTTTTTTCTTCTTACCCATCGCCTTACGCAGGGCGTCACTCTCACCTCGGGTGAAGTCGGCCAGCAGTCGCGAGAGCAACATCACCTGCTCCTGATACACCGTGATGCCATAGGTATCCTTCAGGTATTTCTCCATCACGGGGATATCGTAGGTGATCGGCTCGTCACCGTGCTTACGACGGATGAACTGCGGGATATAACCCATAGGACCCGGACGATAGAGGGCGTTCATAGCGATGAGATCCTCGAAGACGGTGGGTTTCAGTTCGCGCAGGTATTTCCGCATACCGTCCGACTCAAACTGGAACGTGCCGACGGTGCGACCTTCCTGATAGAGCTTGTATGTATTGGGATCATCGATGGGAATGGTATCGAGATCGACCTCGATACCGCGTGTACGCTTGATATTCTCGCAGGCCTCCTTCAACTCCGAAAGCGTCTTCAGGCCGAGGAAGTCCATCTTGATCAGTCCCGTCGATTCAATCACGTGTCCGTCATACTGCGTGCAGTTCGTCTTCACGCCCTTGAAATCAGGATCGTCGGCGGTAGATACAGGCACCCAGTCGGAAATCGGGTCGCGGCAGATGATGAAACCACAGGCGTGAATACCCGTTCCTCGCACCGTTCCCTCCAGCATCTTCGCATATTTGATGGTGTTAGAGAGGTGGGAGTCGTTCGAAGCCTCCGCATCCCGCAGTTCCGGCACATATTTCAGGGCGTTAGGCAGGTTCATCTTCGTTGCCTTGCCGTCAGGACCGTCGGGCAGACGATCAGGAATAGCCTTACAGAGGGCGTTACTGATGGCGATGGGCACCTTCTCCACACGCGCCACATCCTTGATGGAGTTCTTCGTGGCCATCGTGGCGTAGGTGATGATATGGGCACAGTTCTCGTGACCGTATTTGTCTTCCACCCATTTCAGCACGCGTCCTCGGCCGTCATCGTCAAAGTCGGTATCGATATCGGGAAGTGAGATACGGTCAGGATTGAGGAAACGCTCAAACAGCAGGTCGTACTTCAGCGGGTCGATCTTCGTGATACCTAAGCAGTAAGCCACCACCGAACCAGCCGCCGAACCACGTCCGGGTCCTACCATCACACCCAGTTCATCGCGGGCAGAGTTGATGAAGTCCTGCACAATGAGGAAGTAGCCTGGGAAACCCATCGTCTTCATAATATGCAGTTCGAACTTCACGCGCTCGACCACTTCGTCGGGTATCGGATCGCCATAACGGCGCTTGGCGCCCTCGTAGGCGAGTTTCGCCAGATAGTCGGCCTCGAACTTGATGCGGTAGATCTTATCATAGCCGCCCAGCTTCTTGATCTTCTTCTCTCCGTCCTCAGGCGAGAGCTGGTTCTGGCCGTTCTCGTCGCTCGTGAACTCATCATAGAGCTGCTGTTCGGTGAACTTCTGTCGCCACTCTTCCTCCGTACCGAACTCCTCGGGAATGGGGAAGAACGGCATAATGGGGTCGTTGTCGAGGCTGTAGGTCTCCACCTTATTTAATATCTCCAAGGTGTTCGACAGCGCCTCAGGCACATCGCTGAAGATGTCGTTCATCTCCTGCTGTGTCTTAAACCACTCCTGCTTCGAATAGAGCATGCGCGTGGGATCGTCGAGATCCTTGCCTGTAGAGAGGCAGAGCAGATGGTCGTGCGCCTCAGCATTCTCCTTATCGACGAAGTGAGCATCGTTGGTACACACCAGCTTCACGCCGTACTCCTTCGCCAGTTCTATCAGCACCTTGTTAGCCTGCTGCTGCAAGGGGAAGGTCTCGCGGTTGGCGCGGATGGTGGGATCTTTCACCTCGTGTCGCTGCAACTCGAGATAGTAGTCGTCGCCCCAAAGACGCTTGTGCCACTCGATGGCCTCACGGGCGCCGGCGATGTCTCCCTTCAGGATCTTCGCAGGCACTTCTCCGGCGATACAGGCAGAACAGACAATCAGATCCTCGTGGTATTTCTCCAGATCCTTACGGTCTGTACGCGGACGGTTGTAGAAGCCGTCCACCCACGAGTTGCTCACGAGCTTGATCAGGTTCTTATAGCCGTGATAGTTCTTCGCCAGCACGATGAGATGATAGCCGCCAAGGTCCTCTTTCTGGTCGCGCAGATTCTTGTCACCGCGACGCGCCACATACATCTCACAACCGAAGATGGGCTTGAAAGGTTCCAAACCGTCTTTCTTGCGCTTTTTGTTCACATCGTTACAGATGTCATGAAATTCCTTAATGCCGAACATATCACCGTGATCGGTGATGGCCATGCCCCGCATTCCATCGTCAATGGCTTTATTTACAAGCTTCTTGATGCTTGACTGACCATCGAGTATTGAGTAGTATGTATGTACATGCAGATGTACGAAATCTTCCATCTTTTTCTTTGAATTCTGTTGGTTTTGTGGCTCAAAGTTACGCCTATTTCTTGGAATTACCAAAAGAAAAGCGAGAAAAGTTTGTAACTTACGCAAAATTTGTGTACCTTTGCACGCAAATAACGGAACAATTAACGAAACGAATGGGAAAAAGGATCAATAAACTGAAAAAGATCAGGATTCACCGCGAAGGAACACAGGAGCTCATTCTGAGTGCCATCGTCCTGGCGGGCATCGCCTGGTTGCTCCTCCATTTCATAGACTCTGTCATTCCTTTTTGGATCTTCATCATCATCTTCGGAACGGTGTGGTTCATGGCCCTGAACTTCTACCGCTGTCCTATCCGCTACTTCAACGGCGACTCCACGAAAATGGTGGTGGCTCCTGCCGACGGCCGCATCGTGGTCATCGAGGAAGTGGATGAACATGAGTATTTCCACGACAAGCGACTGATGATCTCCATCTTTATGAGTCCCTGGAACGTGCATGCCAACTGGTTCCCCGTCGATGGAAAGGTGAAGTTCGTCATCCACAAGAACGGCAACTACCATAAGGCCTGGCTGCCGAAAGCCAGTGAGGAGAACGAGCACGCCGACGTGATGATCACCACCCCCGAGGGTGAGGATATCCTCGTGCGCCAGATTGCCGGAGCCGTAGCCCGTCGCATCGTCACCTACGCCAAAGAGGGTGAGGAGTGCTATATCGACGAGCACATGGGCTTCATCAAGCTCGGCTCGCGTGTCGATGTCTTTCTGCCCATCGGCACTGAAGTCTGCTGCCGTATGGATCAGCCCACCACTGGTGATCAGACGGTGATCGCCAAGCTGAAGTAATCATAAAGTTCAAAGCTCAAAGCTCAAAGTTCAAAGTGAAGAAGCATATTCCAAATACGATCACGTGTTGCAACCTGATTTCAGGCTGCATCGCCACTTGGTTCGCCTTCCAGAGCGACTACGCAATGGCGCTGCTCTTCATCGTCATCGGAGCCGTGTTCGACTTCTTCGACGGTATGGTAGCCCGTCTGCTGCATGTCTCCTCCCCCATCGGCAAGGAACTCGACTCGCTGGCAGACGACATCACCTTCGGCTTTGCACCCTCGGCGATCATCTTCAGTTATCTCTGCTCCTTCCACATCCACCTGCTGTTCATTCCCTTCCTCGCCTTTGTGATGGCCGCCTTCTCGGCCTTACGACTGGCGAAGTTCAACCTCGATGAGCGTCAGGCCCTCGGCTTCATCGGACTGCCAACACCTGCCAACGCCCTCTTCTGGGGTTCCCTCGTCGTAGGGCTCGACCAGAACGGCTACACCTTCGAAGGTCTTGAATGGGTGATCCTCGCAGGAATGTTCATCAGCTGCTACCTGCTCATTGCCGAGATTCCCATGTTCGCCCTGAAGTTCAAGCATTGGGGCTGGAAGGGCAATGAGATCAAATACATCTTCATCCTCTCGTGCGTACCTATTTTATTATTATTAGGCCTCTTCGGCCTCGCAGTGATCATCGCCTGGTACGTCATTCTGTCCGTCGCTACCAATAAAACCACTACAAAGCCTGAATAATCATGGTTAAATTCATCATCGGCGCCATCATCTTCGGACTCATCGCCATCGCCATCATCGTCATGCTCGTCATCAACTTCACCTATCGTGGCGTGAGAAAACTGCGTCAGGAAGTGGAAGACAACTACTACCGCAACCAGAAGCAGAAGGAACAGAAGGAGAAAAACCCCTTCGGCGACGACTATTTCAAGAGCAGCAAGGGCGGACGCCGTCAGAGCCGCACACAGGCACAGTATGAGCAGCGCGAACAGCCTAAACGCGAGAATCCCTTCGGCGACGATTACTTCAAGGGTGCGCAGCAGGAACAGCCCAAACAGCAGGCAGAGAAAAAAGACACTGCCCGTAAGACAACTACGAGCAGTGGTGTAACAATTATCGACGATCGCGACCAGGAGCGCAAGATCTTCGACCACTCCGACGGCGAATACGTCGAGTTCGAGGAGGTCTAATTTCCCCTCCTGAGTAGGAGGGGTTAGGGGTGGTCTGATCAGCCTATCCTTACGGATGCACCAACGTTCCGATCTGTTCCCCGTCCATCACCTTCTTCAGGTTTCCTACCACATCCATATTAAACACGTAGATGGGCAGGTTGTTGTCCTGACACATACAGACGGCTGAGAGATCCATCACCTTCAGTCCGCGCGCCAGTACCTCCTTATACGTGATATCCTCAAACTTCGTGGCCGTTGGATCTTTCTCCGGATCGGCGGTATAGATACCGTCCACACGCGTACCCTTCAGCATCACCTCTGCCTCGATCTCCACACCACGCAGACTGGAGCCCGTGTCTGTGGTAAAGTAAGGCTGTCCTGTGCCGGCAGAGAAGATGCACACATAACCCTGCTCCATCGCCTCGATGGCCTTCCACTTCGTGTAGAACTCACCGATGGGCTCCATACGGATGGCTGTCAGCACCTTGTTCTTCACACCAACGGCTCCCAAAGCTGACGACAAAGCCAGCGAGTTGATCACCGTTGCACACATACCCATCTGGTCACCTTTCACACGGTCGAAACCCTTCTGCGAACCACTCAGCCCACGGAAGATGTTACCGCCACCGATCACAATGCCGATCTGGACACCCATCTCAGCCACTTCCTTGATCTGCTTGGCATAGTCACTCAGACGCTCAGGGTCGATACCGTAACCCTGCTTTCCCATCAGGCTCTCGCCCGACAACTTCAATAGAATTCTCTTAAATCTTGCCATAATTTTATACTTTGAACTTTGAGCTTTGAACTTTGAACTTTATGAAAACACTACCTCCTTGAAGGCGTACATTCTTGCTTTGCCTTCGGCGTCGAGGAGCACGAGGCGGCCATCGTCGAGCACATTCAGCACCTTCGCCTCAAAGGCACCCTTGCTGTCGCGGAAAGGATACATTCCCTCCTTGCGGTAGAGTCTGCTGCGATAGGCTTCTGCCAGCGCCTCAGGCTCCATTGCCATAGCCTCAGACAACGCCTTCAGAAACGCCTGCAGCAGCGCTTCACGGTCTGTCTCCTTACCCGTCAGTTGTATGATCGACACTGGGTTCGGCGCATCGCTCAGGAACGCCTTTTGGTTCACGTTCAGCCCGATGCCCACGATACTTTCGTCGATGATCCGCCCCCACAGCATGTTCTCGATCAGGATACCGCAGATCTTTCGGTCGCCCACATAGATGTCGTTCGGCCATTTGATC
>JAFRQC010000154.1 GCA_017428805.1 Prevotella sp.
CTGAAGGCAGCACGTTGTCAACATGAGTACGATCTGCGACTTCTTGCCGAAGAAGCAGCCGTGCGCTACTTCCGCTTAGCGTGTCAGCAACGGGTGTTGCAGATGCGTTTGGAGGAGATGTATTTGAACGACACACTTCTGGCCATTGCCCGCGAGAAAGCAACAATTGCTATCGTCTCTCTTGCAGAACTACACTCAATAGAGGTGCAGCAGCAGAATGCCGCCAACCAGGTGGAAGTGGCGCGAAAAGATGAGCAGAATGCAAGGACAGAGCTGGCATCCTTGTTGCGCTTGGAACAATTACCTGCCGACCTGGCTCTGTTGAGCATACCAGACATGCTCCCTCCTGTCAGCTATACATCGGAGGAGGTTGTAAAGCTTGCCTTGTCCAACAGTCCGGCATACCAGCACCAGCTGGCAGAGCTTACTGAAGCGCGCCATCAGGAATACAAGGCGCGCAAAGAGCGGGGCATCAATGTCGGGCTTGACGTCAATCTAGGAATGCAACAAGTCAATAATACATTCGGCAGTGCCTTCAAGAACCAGCATTTGTATGCTTTAGGCTCTGTGCAGTTTTCGATACCGCTGATGGATCATGGTGCAGCCAAAAAGCGTCATGAGAAAGCTACGGCTTGGGCGAATCGACAGGAACTGGCATCCCAGGAGGTTGAGCGTCTGTTGGCAGAAGACGCCGCCGTGACGCTGCAGAAACTGCAATCCAGCAGAGACAGGCTTACCAGCACCGAGAAGACCATCAAATTGGCTGAAGAGACGTACAATGAGACGGCCGATAACTATGCCAACGGTCTTTGTGACATCAACACCTTTACTTTGGCAGAGTCGCGATGGGCTACTGCCTACACCAACTACCTGACTGCCTTGGAAGAATTCTGGGTAAGTCACTATCACCTGCAAACTCTCATCAATTATGAATAAGTATATCAGTATTTCACTATTCGTCACGCTCTTTTCACTTCTCACTGCTTGTCAGTCGAAAAGCAACGAGAAATCTATTCCGCAGCAGAGTGATACGACTGCTGTGCAATCGACAAAAGCCCCTTCGTCCCAAGAGGCTCCGAATTTTTCAACAGCTATCAAGGGTAAGATAGAAACGACGCGCGAAGTACCTGTCTTTAGCCGTATCTCAGAACAGATTGTCATGTTCGCCGTAGAGAATGTCGGACAGGAAGTCAGGAAGGGTCAGGTCGTTGCACGACTTAGCGACGCTGCCTTGCGTGAGAAGATAGCCCACAGCCGTGCTAAACTGGAGAAAGCCGAATTCCAGTATCAGGCCACTCTGATGGGGCAGGGCTATAAGCACGACAACCTGGATGCAGCACCGGAAAACATCAAGAAAATGGCTCGTATCAGCAGTGGATATAACGAAGCGAGGGCCGAATTGCACGAACTGGAACATGAACTGTCCTATTGTACCATTACCGCCCCCATTTCTGGATATGTCATAAAAATTCAGAACACGCTCTATGGTATGGCCAAGCCGGGCGAAGCCCTTTTCTATATAGTGGATGCAGAACATCTGAAGGTAAGCTTCGACGTACTCGAAAATGAAGTGCCGAGATATTGGGATGGTGCCATTCTCACCGTATCTACCGTTGCATTCCCCTCAGAGCAGCATCCTGCTACGATTTCAGCCGTCGGTGCGGTTGATGACAATGGCATGGTACACGTGGAAGCCACGCTACAGCCGCATCCGCATCTGGCGCCAGGCATGACAGCATTTGTAACTGTACAAAGCCTCCCGCCCTCAAATCCGTAACCTGAAGTTTCAAAATAGGCGGGCCGTGTGGCCCGCCTATTTATTCTGCGTACATAGCGTCGATTTCCTTCTTGTAGTTCTCGTTCAGCACGCGGCGCTTGATCTTGAGCGTGTTCGTCAGTTCACCCCGCTCCATCGAGAAGTGATGGGGCAAGAGCGTGAACCGTTTGATCTGCTCGTAGTGTGCCAGCTGTTGCTGGAGGGTGTCGATGCGCTCCTTCATCATCTCGTTGATCTGCGGATCGGCACAGAGCTGCTCGCGGCTGTCGAACGGGATATGATGCTCACGGGCATACTCCTCAAGCAGCGAATAGACGGGAATGATCAGAGCCGACACGAACTTACGCTGATCGGCGATAATGGCGATCTGATCGATGTATTTATCTACCAGGAGTTTTGATTCAATCATCTGCGGGGCGATGTATTTGCCGTTGGAGGTCTTATAGAGATCCTTGATGCGCTCCTTGAGGAAGAGTTCTCCGCCCTTCAGGTAACCCGAGTCGCCGGTCTTGAAGTAGCCGTCGTCGGTAAAGGCGGCCTTCGTCAGATCGTCACGGTTGTAATAACCGATGGTGATCGTCGGGCCCTTCAGCAGCACCTCACCCTCCTCGCTGATGCGGATGTCAATGCCCTCGATGGGGATACCGACACCCCCGACGGTGAACGGCTCGCCGAGATGGTTACAGCTGACCGTAGCCAAACTCTCCGTGAGGCCATAGCCCACCACCATATTGATACCGATAGAATGGACGAATTCTTCCACTTTGGGGTTGACCGTCGCACCTGCCGTGGGGAAGAAGTGGGCATTTTCCAGTCCAAGCTCCTTACGCACCAAAGAGAAGACGGTCTTGTTGAGCATCTCATACTCCAGATGGAGTGCCAACGGCGGACGCTTGCCTTTTGACAGATAGTCGATATTATGTTTCTTGCCTACGCTCAGGGCATACTGGAAGAGCTTGCGCTTCGGAGCGCCGGCTGTCTCAATCTTCTCCAACACACCCATATAGACCTTCTCCCAGAAACGGGGAACCGAGGACATACACGTCGGATGCGTCTCCTTCATCGACTGCTGCACCTCCAAGGGATAGGTGTTCACGATCAGCTTGGCACCCTCCGTGAGACAGAGGATCTTCCAGCCTTTCTCAAAGATATGGGTAAACGGCAGGAAGTTGAGCACACGGTCGTTCTCTCCTACCGGCACACATTTATTATTGGCCTCCATCGCGGCGTGATACTGGCCACAGGTGAGGATGACACCTTTCGAGTCGCCCGTCGTACCACTGGTATAGAGGATGTTGGCGATATCGTCCATCGAAGCCGCAGCCGTCAGGGCATCCACCTCCGTCTGTCGCGGCAGGTTCTCACCCAGCTTCAGGAAGTCGTCGAAGTACATGGCGTTGGCATCCTGTTCGGCGATGCGTACACTCTTGTCGAAGATGATGATCCGCTCCAAGGTGTGACAGGTGGAGGCTACTCGACGGGCCTTGTCGTACTGTTCCTGCTCGCCGACGAACAGGAAGCGCACCTTCGCATCGTCCACCATGAACTGGATCTGCTGTTCCGAGCTGGTGGCATAGAAGGGGATGGTGACGGCACGGATGCCCCATGCACCGAAGTCACAAAACAGATACTGGATGGAGTTCTGCGAGAACACACCGACGTTCTCCTGTACTTTCACGCCCAGATTCAGCAGTGCATTCGACACGAGCTTCACCTTCTGAGAGAACTGATTCCAAGAAAAAGACTTCCATTCTGTTCCACCGAAATCTTTGTAGATCAGCACCTCGCGGTCTCCATACTTCTTTGCCTGATCATGAATCAGACGGGCCAAATGAGTGTTAGTTTGCATAGTCGCTTTCTATAAATCCGTTGCAAAGGTACAAATAAAAGTGAAAAGTGAAGAGTGAAAAGTGAAAAATTTGCTACCGCTGTGTAAAAAAACGTAAATCGTAAATTGTAAATCGTAAATTTTTGCTATCTTTGCACACAAAATATTAAATATTCGGTATGGAGATAACAGATTTCAGTCAGAGCAACTCGATTATCAACCTCTACATGTCTGAACTGCGCGACAAGAACTATCAAAAGAACCGGTTCCTCTTCCGGCATAACATCACGCGTATCGGCGAGATGATGGCCTACGAGCTGTCGAAGACCTTGGAGTATAAATCCAAGACCATCACCACGCCGTTGGGCACGATAGACATCCCCCTGCCGAAAGAAGACATGGTCATTGCCACCGTGCTGCGCGCAGGTCTGCCGTTCCACGAGGGCTTCCTCAATGTGTTCGACAAGGCCGACAACGGTTTCGTCTCCGCCTTCCGGATGTATATCAACCGTGAGCATACCGAGGTGGGCATCCATACCGAGTATATTGCCACGCAAAGCGTGAAGAACAAGACGCTGCTGATTGTCGATCCGATGCTGGCAACGGGCGGATCGCTGGCAGCCGCCATCGACTCTCTGCTGGAGACGGGCAAGCCCAAGAAGATCCATCTCTGCTGCGTCATTGCCGCACCGGAAGGTATCGAGGTTGTCAAGGAGGCCCTGCCCGAAAACAGCCACATCTGGTGCGCCGCCATCGATCAGGGCATGAACGAACAGAAGTACATCGTGCCCGGCTTCGGAGACTGTGGTGACCTCTGCTACGGTGAAAAGTTGCAGTCATTCCGTAAAAAAACAGACAAACGATAACTATGTCCCAAGCCGACGATAACAACAATGGTCCTAAGACCATTACGCTGCCCAACGATGTTCAGGAGGTGCCACAACTGGCCGCCTTCGTCGAGGAGGTCTGTGAATCGCATGGTGTCGATATGATGACAACGATGCAAATGAACCTCGCCCTGGAGGAGGCCGTTGTCAACGTGATGAGTTATGCTTATCCCGAAGGCACGAAAGGCTATGTAGATATCTCCGCTTTGTCGGAGAGCGACTGCCTGACTTTTGTCATCAGCGACAGCGGCAAGCCTTTCGATCCGACAACCAAGGGCGAGGTAGACACCACCCTCCCTGCCGAGGAGCGTTCCATCGGCGGTCTGGGCATCCATCTTGTCAAACAACTGATGGACAGCATCCAATACGAGTATAAAGACGGACATAACGTCCTGACACTGAAAAAGAGAATAAAAAAATTGTAATATTCAAAAACTAAAGTATTAAAAAGCATTATGAAGACATCATTTGAGGAAAAAGACGGCAAGTACATCATGCACTTTGAAGGCCGCCTCGACACCGCATCCTCCGTTCAGACCGAACAGGAGATGAAAGTACTCCACGACTGCGAAGGTCACGACATCGTCCTTGACTGCGAGAAGCTCGACTACATCTCATCGAGTGGTCTGCGCCTCTTCCTGGCACTGCTCAAGGTGGCCAAGGCGAAGGGCAGTAAGGTCTGCGTCGC
>JAFRQC010000018.1 GCA_017428805.1 Prevotella sp.
GTATAATGCGCCGGCAAGAAACCTCGACTGGTTTGTGGACAAAGGGTGGGGCACCCGCTTCGAACGGCTCGAGGCGGAGATCCTCAGGATTGAGAAATATACCGAGATGGGCCATTTGGCCAATGCACAGGAAGTGATAGACTATCAGAAATGGAAAGAAGCACAATTGACAGACTGAAGCAGCTCTTCGGGAAGAACCTGATCGGCCCCGATGAGGTGAAGCCGCTGCTGGAGCGCATCGGGGCAGGGGAGATCGTCATCCCCGAGTTGAACTATTCTTTTGAGGAGCTGGAGGCCTGCGCGAAGGACTATCTGCTCGTGATGGGTCTGCCCTCAGTGGACGGGAAGCCTGTGACGATCAGGACGCTGAGAGAGATCTTCGGGGTCGATCCCGACGTGAGCGAGCCCTGTTTCTACAATCAGGACTGGTATATGCACGAAGACTTCATCGATCGCCAGATGGAATCGCGCTGGTATCTGCTGCGCAAGGAGGTGGTTGAGGCGTCGCGGGCCGTGATGCCTGAGCAACTAATGGCTGAGGACTATGCCTTCCCTGCAGCGATACTCTGTGCCTATGCGTTCTTTGCCTATTGGTTCTGCTACGACGAGAAACTGTGGTATCACGATTTCGTGTGGTGCTGCGATACTGATCATAACGGCGACCGCATCTACGTGGGCAAGTACCACGATGTAGACGGGGTGAATAAGAACGGCTTCAGCGTGCATCGCCATCTGGCGCTCCGCAGTTGCTACGCCGCAGTCACAGTAAGGTAATCATAAAGTTCAAAGCTCAAAGTTCAAAGTTCAAAGTGAAAAGCGAAGGTGGATATATGTACGCGCTGGCGGGGAGGTTGTTCCCGATCTGCCGGAGTATTACGGGCGACGGGTTCAGACGGTCGCTGGAGATGATCCGTGAGGAGGTGCCGGAGATGACGGTTCACGAGGTGCCGACGGGAACGGAGGTGTTCGACTGGACGGTGCCTAGGGAGTGGAATATCCGGGGCGGATGGATCAAGGATATGCGGGGCGAGACGGTCATTGACTTCAAGGACTGCAATCTGCACGTGCTGGGCTATTCGGTGCCCATCCACCAGAAGGTGAGCCGCGAGGAGTTGTTGGAACACGTCTATACGCAGCCCGACCAGCCCGACTGGATTCCCTACGTGACCTCGTATTATAAGGAGCGCTGGGGATTCTGTATGAGTGAGCGGCAGAAGGAACGGCTGACGGACGATGAGTATGAGGTGTGCATCGACAGCACGCTCGAGGACGGAAGCCTGACGTATGGAGAGTTGATCCTGCCGGGCGAAACGAAGGACGAGGTGTTCTTCTCGACCTATCTCTGTCATCCCTCGATGGCGAACAACGAGCTGTCGGGGCCTTGTCTGATGGCGGCCCTCATCCGCTATGTAAAGCGTCTGGAGAAACGACGCTATACCTATCGCTTCATCATCGTGCCCGAGACCATCGGCTCGATCACATACCTGAGCCGCAACCTGAAGGAGATGCAGGCCCACGTGAAGGCCGGCTTCGTGCTGAGTTGTGTGGGCGACGACAGGACGTATTCGATGGTATCGACGAAGTATGAGGATACGCTGGCGGACCGCGTGCTGAGGAATGTGCTGCATTATCATTATCCCGACTATATCCGGTATTCGTTTATGAAGCGTGCCTCCGACGAGCGGCAGTATGGTTCTGCGGGCGTCGGACTGCCCGTGTGTGCGTTCTGCCGCAGTAAGTATCACGAGTTCCCTGAGTACCACACTTCGGCCGACAATATGGACTTTATCAGTGCTGAGGGCTTGCAGGGTTCGTATGATGCGATGGTGAAGGTGATTGATGCGCTGGAGCATAACAGGCACTACGTGATGACCTGTCCGTGTGAGCCGCAGTTGGGTAAGCGCGGACTCTATCCCACCATCAGCCAGAAGGGCACCTATGATGCCGCTAGGGCGATGCAGCACTTTACGGCGTATGCCGACGGTCGAAATGATTTGATAGAGATCAGCGACATCATCGGTGTGCCTGTGGACAGGTTGATTCCCATCGTGCAGAAATTGTTGGAGCATCAACTGATTACGTTCGATTGAGCATTCAGGAGATGAAACGGGCGATTGTCATAGGAGCGTCGTCGGGCATTGGTCGCGAGGTGGCCAGGCTGCTGATCAGTGAAGGTTGGACGGTGGGTGTAGCTGCCCGTAGGGAGGCGATGCTGCAAGACCTCGGTGCTGCTGCTATAGCGTGTATTGACGTAACGGCGGAGGATGCCACACAGCGATTGCGACAGTTCATTGTGGACACAGGGGGGATGGATCTGTTTTTCTATGCCTCGGGCATCGGACATCAGAACCGTCAGTTACGTGAGGATATCGAAATTTCCACGATGCAGACGAACGGCTTGGGATTTACCAGAATGATCGGTGAGGCCTACCGGTATTTTGCTGAGCGTCAGGAACAGGAAGGGACGAAGGAGTGGGCGCATATCGCTGCGATCACGTCGATTGCTGGAACGAAGGGACTCGGACCGGCGCCGGCCTATTCGGCCACGAAGGCGATGCAGAACGTGTATCTGCAGGCGCTCGAACAACAGGCGCATCAACGGGGACTGAGGATCAGGTTTACGGATATAAGACCGGGATTTGTGGATACGGCGCTGCTGAAGGGGGACTTCCGTTATCCGATGATGCTTCGACCGGAGAATGTCGCACGGGAGATAGTCAGTGCGATCAAAGCACACAACCACATCCGGGTCATTGACTGGCGCTACCGCCTCCTTACCGCCTTCTGGCGCCGCATCCCCCGCTGCCTCTGGCGCAGATTCAGACTATAATTTTTGAATAAAACGACCACGAATTACACGAATTTAACTAATTATTTGACTGCGCCAGCCAATTCGTGTAATTCGTGTAATTAGTGGTCAAAAAAAATACTTGTCTATCTAATAAATAGAAGTTCTCTGTATTTTGGTAATGACCAGAGGCCGTCTTCGACGATCATTTCGAGGTGGTCGATCTCGTTGCGGATGGCATCCATCTTCGGACAGACGGTATCGTGATAGGTGATGGCGCGCTCGTGGATGTCGGCGATGCGGTTCGCCACGCGGCGGGCTTCGGTGAGTTCCTCAACGAGCTGTTCGATGCGCTCGGTGCGCTCGGCAATCTCTTGGATGAGCTTCAGGTTACGGCGCGAGAGGCGCTGTGCCTCCTCGGCGGGGAAGACATCCTTCATGCCCTGTACGTTCTTGATGAGCTGCGACTGGTAGTGTGTAGAGACGGGGATGACGTGGTTCATCGAGAGGTCACCCATCACGCGGGCCTCAATCTGAACGGTCTTCACGTAGGTCTCCCATTTCACCTCGTTGCGGGCCATCAGCTCCTTGCGATTCATCACCTTCGTGGTCTCGAACATACGGATGGAGGCTTCGTCGAGGTAGTGCTCGAAGATCTTCGGACAGGACTTCTCGACGTCGAGTCCGCGGCGCTCTGCCTCACGCACCCATTCCTCCGAATAGCCGTTGCCGTCGAAGCGGATGGGCTTGCAAATCTTGATGTCTTCGCGGAGCACATCGACGATAGCGTGGAACTTCGCCGTGTGGCCGGTGCCTTCGGCGTATTCTGGTTTCTCGGAGTATTCTGAGATTCTCTGATCGACGCGACGCTTGAAGTCGGTGAGGGCTTCGGCCATCGCAGAGTTGAGGGCGATCATCGCAGAGGCGCAGTTGGCTGAGGAGCCCGGGGCGCGGAACTCGAAGCGGTTGCCGGTGAAGGCGAAGGGCGACGTGCGGTTGCGGTCGGTATTGTCGATGATGAGGTCGGGGATCTGAGGGATGTCAATCTCCATTCCCTGCTTGCCCTTGAGGGCGAAGAGGTCGTCGCGGTCGGACTGCTCAATGTGGTCGAGAAGTTCGGTGAGCTGCTTGCCGAGGAACGAGCTGATGATGGCGGGAGGAGCCTCGTTGCCGCCCAGACGGTGGGCGTTGGTGGCCGACATAATCGAGGCCTTCAGGAGGCCGTTGTGACGATAGACGCCCATCAATGTCTCGACGATGAAGGTGACGAAACGCAGCGTCTCGTTGGCGGTACGCTCGGGACTTGAGGCGTCGGCCTTTCCGGGAGCGTGGAGCAGGGTGTGTTCGTCGCCGGAGCGCTCGGCGGTGAGGCTCCAGTTGTTGTGCTTGCCCGAGCCGTTGATGCCGTCGAAGGGTTTCTCGTGGAGCAATACGCGGAAGCCGTGATTGCGGGCGACGCGCTTCATCAGCGACATCAGCAACATATTGTGATCGACGGCGAGGTTGCACTCCTCGAAGATGGGCGCGAGCTCGAACTGGTTCGGGGCGACCTCGTTGTGGCGCGTCTTGCAGGGAATGGCGAGTTCGAGGGCCTGGATCTCGAGGTCTTTCATAAAAGCCTGCACGCGATCGGGGATGGTGCCGAAGTAGTGGTCGTCCATCTGCTGGTTCTTCGCGCTTTCGTGGCCCATCAGCGTGCGGCCCGTCATCAACAGGTCGGGACGGGCGGAGTAGAGGCCTTCGTCAACGAGGAAATATTCCTGTTCCCAGCCGAGGTTCACCTGCACTTTGTGTACGTCGTCGTAGAAGAAGCCGCAGACGTCTTTGGCGGCCTTCGTGACAGCGTGTAGCGAACGGAGCAGCGGGGCTTTGTAGTCGAGCGCCTCGCCGGTGTAGGCGATGAAGATGGTGGGGATACAGAGGGTGTCGTCGATGATGAACACGGGCGACGTGGGATCCCAGGCGCTGTAGCCTCGGGCCTCGAAGGTGTTTCTGATACCGCCGTTGGGGAACGAGGAGGCGTCGGGCTCCTGCTGCACGAGCAGCTTGCCGCTGAAGGTCTCGATCATACCGCCCTTGCCGTCGTGTTCGACGAAGGCGTCGTGCTTCTCGGCTGTACCCTCGGTGAGGGGCTGGAACCAGTGGGTGTAGTGGGTGACGCCCATCTCCTGGGCCCACTGCTTCATCCCTTTGGCGACGGCGTCGGCGATGGAGCGGTCGAGACGGGCACCGTTGTCGATGACGTCGATGAGGTTGTTATACACGTCTGAGGGCAGGTACTTGTACATCTTCTCGCGGTTGAACACGTACTTGCCGAAGTATTCGGAGGGTCGCTCGGAAGGGGCTTTCACTTCCACAGCTTTCTTCTTGAAGGCCTCCTCTACGACTTGGAATCTTAATTGGTTGGACATTTTATGATGGTTGTTTGAAGTTTGCGTTTAATCGATGAAGCGGTGGAGGATGTCGTCGTAGGCATCGATGCGCCGGTCTCGGAAGAAGGGCCACCAGCGGCGCACTTGTTCGGAGTGGTCGAGGTCGAGTTCGACGATGATGCTCTCCTCCTCGTCGGTGGATGCCTCGTAGAGGATCTCACCCTGCGGGCCTGCGACGAAGGAGGTTCCCCAGAACTGGATGCCGGATGTGCCGGGTTCTCCGGATGTTCCGGGGGAGGGCTCCCAGCCCACGCGGTTGACGGTGACGACGGGGAGACCGTTGGCGACGGCGTGTCCGCGCTGGACGGTCTGCCAGGCGATGCGCTGGCGCAGCTGCTCCTCGGGGGTGTCCTCGGGAGCGTAGCCGATGGCGGTGGGATATATGAGCAGTTCGGCTCCCTGCAGGGCCATCAGACGGGCGGCTTCGGGATACCACTGATCCCAGCACACGAGCACGCCCAGACGGCCGACGGAGGTCTGGATGGGATGGAACCCGAGGTCGCCGGGGGTGAAGTAGAACTTCTCGTAGTAGGCGGGATCGTCGGGGATGTGCATCTTGCGGTAGGTGCCGGCGATGGAACCGTCGCGCTCGAGTACGACGGCGGTGTTGTGGTACACGCCCGGTGCGCGCTTCTCGAAGAGCGAGGTGACGATGACGACGCCGAACTGACGGGCGAGGTCGCCGAAGAACTTCGTCGAGGGTCCCGGGATGGGTTCGGCGAGGTCGAAGTTGTTCACGTCTTCCGTCTGGCAGAAGTAGAGTGAGTTGTGCAGCTCCTGGAGTACGATGAGCTGTGCGCCGCGCTTGGCGAGGTCGCTGATGCCCTCCGCCAGCCGCAGGATGTTGTCGTTCGTGTCGGCGGTGTTGTGCTGTTGCAGGAATCCGATCTTGAGTTCTTTCATATGCTTGGGAATTGCATCGTGCAGCAATGCAGGCTGCCGTGTTGTTTGATAATGCTTCTACAGTCGATGCCGACGATCTCCCTGTCGGGGAAGGCCTCACCGATGATTCTCAGCGCTTCGGCGTCGAGGTCGGGCTGAGCGTAGGTGGGACAGAGTACGGCACCGTTGATGATGAGGAAGTTGGCGTAGGTGGCCGGGAGACGGTCGTCGCCGTCGTAGATGGGTCGGGGCATCGGGAGTTTCTTCAGACGGTAGGGCCTTCCGTCGATGGTGCGGAAGGTCTTCAGCTGTTCCTCCATCAGCCGCAGTTCGTCGTATTGTTCATCCTCGGGGTCGTCGCAGCCCATATATAATAAGGTATCGTCGGGACAGATGCGCACGAGTGTGTCGATGTGTCCGTCGGTATCGTCGCCCGTCAGGTTTCCGTGATCGATCCAGAGGATGCGCTCGGCGTGAAGTTCAAGTTTCAGGCGTTCTTCGATCTGTGTTTTTGTAAGGGGCTGGTTGCGATGAGGGGCCAGCAGACAGCCGGTGGTGGTGAACACTGTCCCGCGTCCGTCGCTCTCGATGGAACCGCCTTCGAGCACAAAGTCGAGACAGTCAACGTATTTCCCCGATTGCCCCCCTGCCCGAGGGGGGCTGTCCGCAGGACTGAGGGGTGGGAGCCCTTCGTCGTAGAGTCGGCGGTTGATGGCGTTGTCGAGTTCCGCAGGGAACTTCTCGCCCCAGCCGTTGAAGCAGAAGTCGAGCAGGCGGTGATGCCCCTCGTCGTCGGTGAGGGTGATGAATCCGTGATCGCGGGCCCAAGTATCGTTGGAATTGAGAATTGAGAATTGACAATTGATATTTGGCTGCGCCTCCTTGGGGGCGACGATCAATAATTCTTCACGTTTGGCGATTTCACGGGCGATTTCGTGGTAGGTGGCGGTGATCTCATCGAGCATCGGGGCCCAGTCGGTTTGGGCGTGCGGCCAAGTCAGCTGTACGCCCCACTGCGGTTCCCATTCTGCGGGTAATCGCCACCTCCGTGTGTCTGTTTTCGGCTCCAAAATCAAAAATTTGCTGCAAAGGTACAAAATAATTCATAATTCATTATTCATAATTCATAATTATTTCGTAATTTTGCCAAAAATATCAAGGATGCTAGAGTTTAAGGATGCCACCATCAAGGTAGGCGAGTGGATTCTGCCGATGCGCCTCTCGTTCATTGCCCGAGACGGCGAGGTGACGTGTGTGATGGGTCCGGAGACCTCCGGGAAGACCACGCTGATCCGTACGCTGATGGGTTTTCTGCCTGTGAATGAGGGGTTTGTGAGTGTCGATGGCGAACTGCTCACCATCCATTCCTCCCACGCCTTCCGTCAGATGATGGCCTATCTGCCCCAGCAGATCCAGCTGTTGGCTCATCAGTTGCGGGTGCCGGAACCGGAAGAGCCTGAGGCGGAGGAGTTTGCAGTGTGGAATGATCTGATGGCTGCGGCCAATAAAGAGTCGACGCCTGAGCCTCTGAACGCCGAAGAGATCGTGATGCTGGCGGAACAGACGTTGAAGGAGGCTGCCGACAAACCGATCGTGATTGCCGACGAACCGACGGCATTTCTCACGCCAGAGCTGACGATGCGGATGATGGAACTCCTCCGGAAGCAGGCCGAGGCGGGAAAGACGGTACTCGTCACCACCCGTAAGCCTCAGGTGGCTGACTATGCAGACCAGGTGATACAGTTGTATAGGTGAAAAGGTGAAAAAGTAAAAAGGTAAAAAATGGATAAGGGACTGATATTGCATACGATTCTCGGACTGCTCCTGCTGCTGATTCCTGCAGGGGCGCTCTATTGGCTGGAACGCCAGAAGATCGCCAGACTGTGCTTTATCGTCGGACGGATGATCGTGCAGCTGCTGGTGCTCTGTCTGATGGTGTGGGGGCTGTTTAAGTTTGATCGTCCTTGGTTGTCGATAGCGTGGCTCGTCGTGCTGGCCTTGGGAATGTCGTGGCTGGTGCTGAAGCGCTGCGATGTGAAGAGTAAGGCGCTGATGCCTGCTGTGGCTGTAGGATTGTTTGTGGGCGTCTTTGTCGTGGGTATGTGGCTGCTGGTGCTTGTGTTGCCTGGAAGGGCGCTCGATGCGAGGTGGTTTGTGCCTGTGATGGCGCTGCTGATGGGACATACGACGTCGATGCTCATCCGGGGACTGAGTACCTATCTGACCGCCTTGAAGGCCGACGAACAGCAGTATGAGTTCCTACGTGGCAACGGCATCCTACATCTGAAGGCTCTCCAGCCGTTTATGCGTCGCGCCCTGCTGGCTGTCATCCAGCCAACAATTGCGAATCTGAAGGTGCTCGCCCTCACGTCGATGCCGCTGTTGCTGGGCGGTCTGCTGTTGGGTGGTCTCTCGCCCCTTCACGCCTTTATCCTGATGCTCTCGATGGTCTGCGGTTGTGTGTCTGCCTCCGTCCTCTCGCTGGGCATCACGATATATATAGCCGACAGGTCGCTCTTCGACAAGTTCGGCAAACAAAACTCAGAAACTAAAAATGAAAGCAATGAAGAAAGGAAATCTCTGGATAGTGATGGCGCTGACGGCGACATTGCTGGCGTGTAAGGGAAAAAACTTGGGGACAGCCGAGTCGGTGGATGCCCAGGACAGGCAAGATTTCTATGCTTCGGGTAGTGCGGCGAGAGCTGAGTCGTCGGAGGCTCAGGCTGATCGTCAGAAGGCCAAGACCGTCGTGATGTATGAGATACCGGCACCGCTGAAGGACCGCCCTGAGCAGATCCTGAAGCGCAAGGGCTATACGGTGTCGTACAACAGCGAGACGAAGAACCCGAACTGGGTAGCGTGGCACTTGACGAAATCGCACACTTACGGCGATCATCAGCGCAAGAATGAGGTGTTTACGGAGGATACGGATGTGAAGGCGCCTCGGGCTACGGATCGCGACTATTTTAACTCGCGCTTCGATAGGGGACATATGTGTCCGGCGGGTGATAACAAGTGGGACAAACAGGCGATGATGGAGTCGTTTCTCTTCACGAATGTCTGTCCGCAGAATCACGGGCTGAACAAGTACGAGTGGAACAATCTGGAGATTGCCTGTCGTGAATGGGCGAAGGTGTATGGGGCCGTCGATATCGTCTGTGGCCCGATCTATTCGTCTGGAGCTGAACGGTTTAGGGTAGGTAAGGACAGTCAGAGCAGTCAGAAGACCATCGGACGGAATAAGGTGTGGGTGCCTGATGCTTTCTTCAAGGTGATACTCTGTCGTCAGGGGAAGCCCAAGGCCATCGGATTCATCTACCGCAACGAGGGTGTGAAGCAGTATGTGGATGAGGCAGTATGCTCCGTCGATAAAGTGGAAGCGCTGACGGGCATCGATTTCTTCCCGTCACTCGATGATGCAACAGAGAACCGCATAGAGGCTTCTGCCAGCCTCTCAGAGTGGTAAAATCGTTAAAAAAGTCAAAGCGGAAGCAAATTCTTCACTCTTCACTCTTCACTCATCACTTTTCTTCGTAACTTTGCAGCGTGAAAATTAAAGAAGTGCTGAGCGCCCTTGAACGTTTCGCGCCTCTGCCCCTTCAGGAGAGCTGGGATAATGCTGGCCTGCAGGTTGGATTGACAGAGACGGAGGTTTCAGGGGCATTATTGTGTCTGGACGTCAACGAAAAGATCGTCGACGAGGCCATTCAGAAAGGCTGCAACCTGGTTGTCAGCCATCATCCGTTGCTGTTCAGGGGACTGAAGACCATCAGCGACCTGACAGACGTGCAGCGGACGGTGATGAAGGCTGTTCAGAAGGGTGTCTGCGTCATCTCGATGCATACGAATATGGATAATGCGAAGGGTGGCGTGAACTATAAGATGGCCGAGAAACTGGGGCTGCGTGATGTGCAGTTCCTGGCGCCGAAGACGGTCGATGGTGTGGAGTCGGGTAGTGGTGTCGTTGGGGAACTCCCTGAGGCACAGGCTGCTGACGACTTTGTGCTGGTGGTGAAGAAAGCCTTCGGTGTGGAATGTGCGATGTGTAACGAGTTGCTGCGGAGACCTGTCAGAAAGGTGGCGCTGTGTGGCGGGGCAGGGGACTTCCTGCTCGACGAAGCCCTGAAAGCCGGCGCCGATGCGTTCATTACCGGTGAGATGCATTATCATCAGTATTTCGGCTATGAGCAGCAGATTCAGATTTGTGTCATCGGTCACTATCAGAGTGAGCAATATACGACGGAAATCTTCCGCGACATCATCGAAAAGGAGTGTCCCGGGGTAAGGACCTGCATCGCAGAAACCTGCACCAATCCGATCCTCTATTTGTAATGGAATTTGGGTAATAAATTGTAAATCGTAAATAAGTAAATCGTAAATCAAAATTATGGCAAAGAAAGATCCGACAGATTTGTCAGTAGAAGAGAGGCTGAAGACCCTTTATCAGCTTCAGACTGCCCTTTCGTCGATTGACGAGAAGCGTGCATTGAGAGGTGAGCTGCCTCTGGAAGTTCAGGACCTGGAAGATGAGATCGAAGGTCTGACCACCCGTGTGGAGAAGATTAAGAACGAGATCGACGAATTCCAGCGTGCCATCACGATGAAGAATGGTGAGATTAATGACGCCAAGGCCAGTGTGGAGCGCTATCAGGCTCAATTGAACGAGGTTAAGAACAACCGCGAGTATGATATGCTGAGCAAGGAGATCGAGTTCCAGACATTGGAGATTGAACTCTGCAACAAGAAGATCCGCGAGGCTAACAGCCGCATTGCCGAGAAGCGTGAGGAACTGGAGAACAGCGAGGCGCTGATTGCGGAGCGTCAGGGTGACCTCGAGGTGAAGAAGAGCGAACTTGAGGAGATTATTACTGAAACTCGTGCTGAGGAGGATAAACTGAAGGAGAAGGTGAAGGATCTGGAGTCGAAGATCGAGAACCGTCTGCTCACCTCGTTCAAGCGCATCCGCAAGAATGCCCGCAACGGTCTGGGTATCGTCTATGTGCAGCGTGATGCCTGTGGTGGTTGCTTCAACAAGATTCCGCCCCAGCGTCAGCTCGACATCAAGATGCACAAGAAGATCATCGTCTGTGAGTACTGCGGTCGTATCATGATTGATCCCGAACTGGCAGGCGTGAAGATCGACAAGGTGACGGGCGAGGAGAAGAAGCCCCGCAAGCGCTCTATCCGTAAGACGGCATCATCGAAGAAGATTACCGATGCCGACGATATGGAGTAATCCGTTTGTCAGATAGTTTCGTAGTCTGGAATGTCCTCTAAGAACTGGTAAGACTGGCGCTCATAGTCCATCTTACAACAATAGTGACGGAGGCCGTTGCTGACCACGAGATAATCCACTTTCAGCAGAAGATTGTAGACCGATATCTGGTCGAAAGTCTTCTGCTGTATTTGTATAGTAGGGGCTTTGTATTCAACAATCATTCGTGGCCGCAGCTCTTTATTATATAATAAGGTGTCGCAGCGCAGCCGTTTCTCGCCGATGCGCAGTTCTACCTCGTTGGCGAGCAGTGTCTTAGGATAGCCTTTCTGCTCTGTGAGGTAGTGGGTGAAATGCTGACGCACCCACTCTTCAGGCGTCAACGCCACCCATTTTCGACGCAGGAAGTCGAAAATCTGACGTTTTTCACCCTTTTCTTGTATTTTTATAGGGTATGGAGGTAGGTTTAATCGAAACATTTTTGTAACTTTGTCCCCGCAAAAGTACAAATAATAATCGAAATAACGCAATGGCTGAGGCAAAAAATGTCAATTTCGAAGCGATAATGGCCGATCTGAAGGCCGGAAAGTTCGTTCCTGTCTATTATCTGATGGGTGACGAGCCCTATTATATCGACAAGATTGCCGACTATATCGCTGAGCATGCCCTGCAGCCTGAGGAGCGTGACTTCAACCAGACGATCCTCTTTGGTTCCGATGTGAATGCCTCGCAGATTGCTGATGCCGCTCGGAGGTATCCGATGATGGCCGAACGGCAGGTGATCATTGTCAAGGAGGCGCAGAACGTGAAGAGTACGGAGCCTCTGGAGCGTTATTTCAAGCAGCCGATGCCCTCTACGGTGCTGGTGATGTGCCATAAAAACGGTACGATAGACGGTCGGAAGAAGGAATATGTGAGGTCAATCCAGTCGGCTGGCATACTTTATGAGAGCAAAAAGTTGCGCGACAGAGATCTGCCTGCGTTCATCGAGAACTATCTCTCTTCGCGACAGGTGAGCATCGATCCGAAGTCCACCCAGATGATTGCCGATAACATCGGAGCAGACCTGAGTCGTCTGACGAGTGAACTGGATAAGGTGGTGCTGTCGCTGCCGGAGCAGGATAGGAGAGTGACCCCTCAGGTGGTGGAGGACCAGATCGGAGTCAGCAAGGAGTTCAACGGTTTTGAACTTCGTGACGCCATCGTGAACCGGAATGTGTATAAGGCAAATCAGATAATCAAATATTTTGACGAAAATCCGAAAGCGGGTAGTATATACTCTTTTCTCCCGTTGCTCTTTAATTACTTCCAGAATCTGATGATCGCATTTTATTCGCCAAATCCGAAGAGCCAGGAGGTGGTTGCGGAGTGGTTGGAAATGCGATCACCATGGGCTGCGAAGGACTATATGACGGGTATGAGAAATTACTCTGGAATGAAAGTGATGCAGATAATTTCCAAGATACGTGAAATAGATGCCAAAAGTAAAGGTTTGGATAACCCAAATACAGGTCCTGGGGAGCTGATGAAGGAACTGATTTTTTACATTTTGCACTAAAATACCCCCTTTTTTGACTCTAGAATTTCTAAAATCAGCACTTTTCGTGAGTGCTTTTTTTAGGCCTAAATGCCCATATATCAGGGGTTTCGAGTGATTTGTAAGGCCTCAAAACTCGCGTATTTCTAGATTATCCTCCCGTTGTCCAGAATACGCGAGAAATGAAGAATTTTCGAAAAATACGCTCACCAAGATTTGGTTTTCACTTTCTTTAAGATTCAGTTTTCCGCATTTGGATTTCAAAAGTGGAACACACAGGGTTACGGATTTACAATTCAAGAACCTAAATATAGGATAATATATCAATATTCAAAGTTTAATATTCAAATATATAAATATAAAACTTTTGATTTGACAATTAATAGTCATAAATATACATAGGTGATTTGTGGTTATTAAGCACTTAAAACTCAGTTAGTTATGTCATATTTGGCTAAAAAGGTTCAATTTGTTGATATGTCTAATGCCTACAGGTGTTGCATATACACCATATTTTAATATATGTATCGTAAATACCTTATTTATAACCAGTTATTTGAGTATCGCATCCTCTACAAAGACTTTGTAACGATTTATTGATGTAAATTTGAATTTGTGATTATGAAGTGGAATTTTAAAGCTCAACAACATCGGATTTGGAAATCTAAAACAATAAATCAAAAGTTTAAAAATCTAAATTCTTTCTCACTTTCTTGCATAATTCAAAATTTTGCTTTACCTTTGTAAACTGAAAGAAACAAGCGGCTAAATGCCCCTAAAAGTAATCAATCAGTTATATGAAAGATAGAATCAGGCAAATTATGGAGTCTCAGCATATGACTCAACAGGTATTCGCAGACTTCATCGGGCTGGCACCTGCCACCCTCAGTAGTATCTATAATGAGCGCACCCGCCCCACCCTGAGTGTGGTGGAAGCCATCAAAAAGAAAATTCCTAACATCAGTACCGATTGGTTGATGTTCGGTTCTGGTGATATGTATGTTGCCTCCCCTGCATCTTCTGTTCCGGCTGACAGTCTGTTTCCTACTGGCGACGGAGGATCAAATGGTGGTCAGATCGTTCAAAATCCGATGCTCGATTTTGACCAGCCCCAGGCACCTACCCCACAACAGGGCCCTCAGGCACCTTATTCTTTTAATAGTGTAAAAAGTACACCATCGAATATCGAACGAACTGAGGTAAAAATCATTGACAAACCTCAACGCAAGGTAAAAGAGATCCGTGTCTTCTATGATGATCAGACTTGGGAGACTTTCGTTCCCGAAAAGAAATAATTTTATCCCCTCCTTTCTATAGCTTAAGCATATTATTTCCCCTCCTGAGTAGGAGGGGTTAGGGGTGGTCTGATCAGCCTCAAGTTTTGCCTCTGCTCAGACCCCCTCTGACTCCCCCTACTCAAGGGGAGAAGCAGTTACTTCTATCCTTCTCTTTCTACTATTTTATAGTAGTGCCCTGATGTCTTTCGGTCAGTCTCGAAGCCAAACTGCTGGTCGCTCAGCGCTCGGCCCAGTTTCTGATAGCTGGTCTTCGGGTCGTAGTTCGCATAGCGTTCAGAGAGCACGTTGGCGATCTCCTTCAGGCTCCACCAGCGGGCCTGCTCTGACGGCTTCGGCTTGCGGAAGGTCTCGCCAATCATCTCTACCAGGTCGTTAAGCCGCTGGAAAGGCTCATTCTCATGGATCAGCGTTGCAATCTCGTCGTCGTTCAGCCAGAAACGCTCCTTATTATTAAATAGGTATAGGGCTTGGGCGAAGAGCTGGCGGTGGTCGACGGTGTCGCAGAAGTCGATGTTGCCAGTCACCCCCACACAGACGAATCGGCGTGAACCCGTTGGATCCACGAGGGGTTTCTGCTGGTTGGTGGTGCCGATGAACGAGGTGTAGCGGCGATACTGCTTGATGGTCTTGCCGTAGGGCGGGCGGAACTTCACGTCGCTGGTGCTCAGCAGGTATTTCAGCACGATCTGCTGGCCGTTGGAGGTCTTGTCGAACTCGTCGAGGTTGATGATGGCAAACGAGGTCAGCGCGATATTCAGGTCGAACTCGTTCTTGAAGTTCAGCTTGTCGTTGTAATAATCGCGCAGTTCCGGAGGCAGGATGATCTTGCAGAAACGCGTCTTTCCGCAACCCTGACGGCCTATTAGCAGCGGCGTTAACGCGTTGCCAGTCAGCTGTTTATCGCTCTCGCGCCACTGGGCCACCATACCGACGAGCCACATACGGAGGTACTTCTCCCAATGTGGTTGTGAGGTTGGCACACGGGCGGCGAGATCCTTAATATGGTCGTGACCGTCCCATTGCGGCAGTTTGTCGAGCCAGGTGTTCACAGGGTCGTACTGCTCAATGCGGGTGGAGTCGATGAAGCGGTTCACGTCTCTGTCCCACGATTTCAATCCGAGTTCCATCGCCCTGAGCGTCATATCGTTGCGAACCTCCTCAGTCAGTGGCTTAAACGTCTGATCCTCAGCGTATTTCTCACGATACTCGGCCACGCCGGTCATCAGGTTCTTGCGCAGTTCGAAGTTGGCGTTCAGGAATATTTCCGTCTGCATCGCCTGGATGGTCTCCTTGGGCACGCTCGCCAACGGCTTCGGCTTGTGCTTCTCGAAATAGTCCTCCTGCAGGCTGACGGCATAGACGGCCGAAAAGGTCTTTCTGACGAGCAGC
>JAFRQC010000155.1 GCA_017428805.1 Prevotella sp.
CGCATCATTACTTTCTTCGGAGAGTACACCAGCCGGCTGACAGGTAAGATCAGCGTGCTGAACAACGACAAGTTCAACATCCTGAAACAGCGCAACTGGCGTTGTGACATCCAGCCTGCCATCGACGAACTCGGCTATCAGCCCAAAGTGAAGTTGGAAGAGGGAGTGAAGCGCTCCATCAAATGGTACAAGGAAAACGGATGGCTTTGAAAGGTAAAAAGGTGAAAAGGTAAAAAGGTGAAGATCTTTAAGGATTTATTCAAGATAGAGAAGAACCCGAAGAAGGGACTGCTGGCAGTGGAATGGGTCATCATGGGCTATCTGCTGCTGACGACCTTGTTGGTGCTCTTTACCTATACGAAAGCCGTCAATCCCAATGCCATGCTTTGGGGACGCTTCCACATCGTGTTGCTCACACTGGCCATGTGGCTCGTCTTCCGTCTTGTGCCCTGCCGTTTCACCCACTTCTGCCGGATCGGTGTACAGATGCTGCTCCTGGGGTGGTGGTATTCCGACACCTACGAACTCAACCGCATCTTCCCCAACCTCGACCATCTGTTTGCCGGCTACGAGCAGTCACTCTGCAACTGTCAGCCAGCCCTACTGTTCTCGCAGGCCATCTCCCACCCTGTGTTCAGCGAGCTGATGCATTTAGGCTATTCTGCCTATTTCCCGATGATTGCCCTTGTGTCGCTGTTCGCTTTCTTCTTCCGCTACAAGGAGTTCGACCGTACGGTGTTCATCATCCTCACGGCGTTCTTCATCTACTACGTCATCTTCATCTTCCTGCCCGTCACAGGACCGCAATACTACTATCAGGCCGTTGGACTGGATAATATCGCAGCAGGTGTCTTCCCCGATGTAGGTCACTATTTCTTTGACCATCAGGAACCTCTGCCCATGCCCGGATGGAGCGACGGATTCTTCTATCATATGGTGGAGAATGCCCACAATGCAGGCGAGCGACCTACGGCAGCCTTCCCCAGCAGCCATGTGGGCATAGCGACAATCCTGATGTTCCTCGCCTGGCGCCTGCGCAACCGATGGCTCTTCTGGGGTATGATGCCCATCTATGTGTTGTTGTGCCTGGCTACGGTCTATATCCAGGCCCATTACTTCGTCGATGTCATCGGAGGATGGGTGTCGGCAGTTGTCATTTACGTCATTTTACAATTTTTATGCGGAAAAATTTGTCTAATTAAAAAATAATGTCTACCTTTGCAACCGTAAGTAAGGATAAGGACATGTGAGTGCTGAGGATTCCGACATGGAGAAAGTCGGGATTCTTTTGTTTTTGTCCGCCCAAGGAAAAAGAGAATAAATAGTAAATCGTAAATTATAAAATAGTAAATTATCATGGCATATATGTCACAAGAAGGCTACGACAAACTGGTAGCCGAATTACAACGTTTGGAAGGTGTTGAGCGCCCGAAGGCCTCAGCAGCCATCGCCGAGGCCCGTGAGAAAGGTGACCTCAGCGAGAATTCCGAGTATGATGCCGCCAAGGAGGCACAGGCAAATCTGGAAGACAAGATCAACCGTCTGAAGATGACCATCTCTGAGGCGAAGGTTGTCGACACGTCACGTCTGAGTACCGACGCCGTGCAGATCCTGTCGAAGGTGGAGATGACCAATCTGACGAACAAGGCGAAGATGACCTACACCATCGTCAGTGAGAGTGAGGCTAACCTCCGCGAGGGCAAGATCTCCATCAAGACTCCTATCGCTCAGGGACTGCTGAACCACAAGGTGGGTGACGAGGTGGAAGTGAAAATTCCCCGTGGCAGCATCAAACTAAGGATTGACAAAATAACTGTTGGATAATATGGATATATTCAGTAAGATTGCTGCTGGTGAGATTCCCAGCTACAAGTGTGCCGAGAACGAGGAGTTCTATGCATTCCTCGACATCAACCCGCTGGTGAAGGGTCACACCCTCGTGATCCCTCGTCGCGAAGTGGATTACTTCTTCGATATGGACGATGACGAGCTGGCCCGATATCAGGCTTTCGCCAAGCGTGTGGCCAAAGCCATCAAGGCAGCCTTCCCCTGTAAGAAGGTAGCACAGATCGTGCTGGGCCTCGAAGTGCCTCACGCCCATATCCACCTCATCCCACTCCAGACAGAGCAGGATGCAGATTTCCGTCGTGAGAAACTCAAACTCACGCCAGAGGAATTCCAGGAAATCGCCGCTAAGATAAGAGATGAGTTTGTCTGATCAGACAAACTCATCTCCATATTTCATCTGTACCTCACTGGCGTACTTCCGCACCAGCGAAGAGGAATCCCCTTTCTTACAGATAAACAGCACATTGTCTTTTTCCACCACGATATAGCCTTCCAGACCGCTGATGACACCCAGTCGTCCCTTCGGCAGACAAATGATATTGTTATGGCAATCCTCCATCTCCACCTGAGAGTCGAGGATCACATTATCATCCTCCACCTTACTCATCGCCTCATAGATGGCATGCCATGTGCCTAAGTCGGCCCAGCCGAAATCACATTTCATCACAAAAACATCACGCCTCTGTTCCAAAATGGCATAGTCGAGCGCCAAGTTCGGATAGCGGGGGTAGTTCTCTTCCACATACCTCATCTCCTCCTCATAAGTATAGTCAGGATTCTCAAATTTCAGATTACGCAGCACAATGGGGAAGACGTCCTCGAAGCTATGGATCAGATGGCGAGCGTTAGAAATGAAGATGCCTGTGTTCCAATAGAACTCACCACTCTCCATGAACATCGTCGCAAAATCGCGCTCCGGCTTCTCCGTGAACGACTTCACCTTATAGACGTCAGGCTTGCAACTCATGTCGCCCAGCTGGATATAGCCATAGCCGGGTTCCGGTCGCGTCGGCTTCACACCTATCGCCAGCAGCACATCGTTCTCCGATACGTAGCCAATGCCGACGTTCGTACTCTGGATAAAGCGCTCTTCGTCGATCACCATCTGATCGGAAGGAGAGACGATGATGTTGGCATCAGGATTCCGTTTCAAAATGCGCATATTCGCCCAGGCCACACTCGGAGCCGTGTTCCTGTGGATAGGTTCTACAAGGATGTTCTCGTCCGTCAGGCAGGGCAGTTGCTCTTTCACCAACGGCAGGTATTCCTTACACGTACATATATATATATTCTCTTTGGGGAGGATTTTGCTGAAACGGTCGACCGTGGTCTGGAGCATGGTTCTCCCAGTACCAAAGAAATCCATAAACTGTTTCGGATAGGCATTCCTACTGGCTGGCCACAGGCGCCGACCCCTTCCTCCCGCGAGAATCACGCAGAAAGTTCTATTGTCTTTTATGTCCATGAAATAGATTTAGTAACATATTCGGTGCGAAGATACGAAATATAATCGATATATGCAACTATTTTTATATTTTTTATCAGAATCTTTTGTCATTTCAGATTTTTGTATTACCTTTGCACCCGCTAAGAGGCCCAGATGGCGGAATCGGTAGACGCGCTGGTCTCAAACACCAGTGGGGCAACCCGTGCCGGTTCGACCCCGGCTCTGGGTAC
>JAFRQC010000019.1 GCA_017428805.1 Prevotella sp.
CCCCTATGAGCACGGCGAGTGCTACGTGACGGTGGACGGTATGGAGACCGATCTCGACCTGGGACATTACGAACGCTTTACGGGTATTCACACCACCCGCAACAACTCCATCACGACGGGACGCATCTATAAGACCGTCATCGACCGTGAGCGGCACGGCGACTATCTGGGGAAGACCATCCAGGTGGTGCCGCACATCACCGATGAGATCAAACGGCGGATGCTGAGGGAAGGTCTTGATGAGGGATTCGACTTCGTCATCACAGAGGTGGGCGGCACGATAGGCGACATTGAGAGTGCACCGTTTATGGAGGCCATCCGACAGTTGCGCTGGCAACTGGGGCGCGACGCCGTCTGTGTACACCTGACCTACGTGCCCTACCTGAAAGCGGCTGAAGAGCTGAAGACTAAACCCACGCAGCACTCCGTCAAAGAGTTGCAGGGGATGGGTATCCAGCCCGACATCCTCGTATTGAGAACCGAACGCCACCTCGACAATGCCCTGCGTATGAAGGTGGCGTCTTTCTGTAATGTCGATCTGGAGTGCGTGGTGCAGAGTGAGGATATGCCTTCGATCTACGAGGTGCCCGTGAATATGCAGCGACAGGGACTCGATGCCGCGATATTAAGAAAGATAGGCATCCCCGTGGGAGAGACACCGACGATGCAGCCTTGGCACGACTTCTTGGAGAAGCAGCGCAATGCCAAGCGCGAGGTACATATCGGTCTCGTGGGCAAATATGACTTGCAGGATGCCTATAAGAGCATCCGCGAGAGTCTCAATCTGGCAGGCATCTACAACGATGTGAAGACAAAGATGCATTTTGTGAACAGCGAGGAGATCACGGCACAGAATGTCGCAGAGAAACTGAAGGACCTGGCGGGCATCGTTGTCTGTCCGGGCTTCGGCAATCGTGGCATCGAAGGCAAGATCATCGCTGCCGAATATGCCCGTACGAACGATATCCCCACCTTCGGCATCTGTCTGGGTATGCAGATGATGGTGATCGAGTTTGCCCGTAACGTGCTGGGCTATCACGATGCCAACAGCAGTGAGATGGACACGCAGACACCGCACAACGTCATCGATATGATGGAGGAACAGAAGAGCATCACGGAGTTGGGCGGTACGATGCGACTGGGCGCTTATGACTGCGAGCTCGTCAAGGGCAGTCGCACCTACGAGGCTTACGGCGAAAAGTCGCTCATCAGCGAGAGACACAGACATCGCTACGAGTTTAACAATGCCTATAAAGACGAATATGAATCGAACGGTATGAAGTGCGTGGGTATCAACCCGGCTTCCGACCTTGTGGAGATTGTCGAAATCCCAGAGAAACGCTGGTACATCGGCACACAGTTCCATCCAGAATATTCATCGACGGTCCTGCACCCGCACCCGCTCTTTATGGACTTCATCAAAGTTTGTTCTGAGTAATCAGAGTAATCCGAAGATTATGGAAGAATTGAAGCACGAGTGTGGTGTGGCGATGATCCGCCTGTTGAAACCACTGAGTTACTACGAGCAGAAATACGGTTCGTGGCGCTATGGTTTCAACAAACTCTACTTGATGATGGAGAAGCAGCACAATCGCGGACAGGAGGGTGCCGGTATCGCTTCCGTCAGTCTGACGAAGGAGCCAGGCACGGAGTATATGTTCCGTGAGAAGGCCGAGGGCAAGGATGCCATCACGGAGATTTTCAGTCGTGTGACGGAAGAGATGGCCGGCGAACTGCTGATGGGACATCTGCGCTATTCGACGACAGGCAAGAGCGGACTGACATTTGTTCATCCTTTCCTGCGCCGAAACAACTGGCGGGCGAAGAACCTCTGTCTGTGCGGCAACTTCAATATGACCAATATCGATGAGGTCTTTCAGTTCCTCACCCTACAGGGCCAGTCGCCGCGAATCTATGGCGACTCTTATATCACCCTCGAACTGATGGGCCACCGTCTGGATCGTGAGGTGGAGCGCCTGTATGCCCTCGCGAAGGAGCAGGGATTGAAAGATACGGCGATTACCGATTATATCGACAACCACGTGGAGATGGCCAATGTGCTGAAGAGCACGATGAGCCACTATGACGGTGGATATGTGATGTGCGGACTGACGGGCTCAGGCGAGATGTTTGCCGTGCGCGACCCGTGGGGCATCCGGCCTGCGTTCTACTATCGCGATGAAGAGATAATGGCGCTGGCCAGTGAACGGCCTGTACTGCAGACGACCTTCGACCTGCAGACGGAGGATATCTGCGAACTACAGCCAGGCGAGGCGCTGATCGTACATAAGAACGGGACGAGCCAGCTGGAACAGATTATGCCAGCCCAGCCCCTGAGTGCCTGCTCGTTTGAGAGGATTTATTTCAGTCGTGGCTCTGACCGCGACATCTATCAGGAGCGCAAACGACTGGGTGAGCAACTGACGCCCGCCATCCTCAAGGCTATTGGCGGCGATGTGGATCACACGGTCTTTTCATATATCCCCAATACCGCAGAGGTCGCCTTCTATGGTATGACGGACGGTTTCCGCAAACTGCACGGCGAGGTGCGCACAGAAAAGGTGGTGTGGAAGGACATCAAACTGCGCACCTTTATCGCCGATAACTCTGAGCGCAACGATCTGGCAGCTCATGTCTATGACATCAGCTATGGTTCGCTGAAGCCATACGAGGATAACCTTGTGATCATCGACGACTCGATAGTGCGCGGTACGACGCTGAAAGAGAGCATCTTTAAGATCCTCGACCGTCTGAACCCCAAGAAGATCGTGATGGTGTCGAGTTCGCCGCAGATCCGCTATCCCGACTATTACGGCATCGATATGTCGCACCTGGAAGAACTCTGTGCCTTCCGTGCCGCCATCGCGCTGATTAAAGACAGAGGCATGCAGCGTCTGATTGCCGATACCTATAAGGCCTGCAAGTATTCGCCAGCCTCGCTGAATCACGTGCGCAATATCTATGCACCGTTCACCGTCGAGGAGATCAATGATAAGATTGTGGAGATGCTGCGCCCTGAGGGCATGCAGGCGCCCATCGAACTGGTGTATCAGAGCATCGAGGGGCTGCACAAGGCCTGTCCCCATCACCCCGGCGACTGGTACTTCACGGGCCATTACCCCACACCTGGCGGCATCCGGATGGTGAACCAGGCGTTTGTGAATTATGTAGAACAAGTATTAAAGTTACAGTTATAATCATAAGATGAAGAGACAAGCAAGACTGATCCTCGATGACGGCACGACATTCTGTGGCTGGGCTTTCGGCGCAGAGAAGAACGTGTCGGGCGAGGTGGTGTTTAACACGGCGATGACGGGCTATCCGGAGAGTCTGACGGATCCCAGTTATGCCGGACAGATGCTGGTGATGACCTATCCGCTGGTGGGCAACTATGGTGTGCCTTCGACAGAAGTTGCGGACAACGGTCTGCCCGAACTGATGGAAAGCGAACGAATCCACGCCACGGCCCTGATCGTGGCTGACTATAGCGAGACCTATTCACATTGGAATGCCCAGGAATCCCTGGATGCGTGGCTGAAGCGCGAAGGGGTGCCAGCCCTCACGGGCATCGACACCCGCCGACTGACGAAGGTGCTGCGAGAGAGCGGTGTGATGATGGGGCGGATCGTCATTTCTGGTAATTCAGAATACTCTGAAGACTCTGAATACTCAGAAAAAGACTACGGCAGTGTCAACTGGGTAGAGAAGGTAAGCTGCAAGGAAGTGAAGACCTATCAGCCCTACGGCGAAAAGAAACACCGTGTTGTGCTGGTGGACTGTGGTGTCAAGGCCAATATCATCCGCTGTCTGCTGCGACGTGGCATCGAGGTGGTGCGCGTGCCTTGGGATTACGACTTCAACCAGTTAGACTTCGACGGACTCTTCCTGGCCAATGGTCCTGGCGACCCTGAACAATGCAGCAAAACAGTAGAGCACATCCGCACCTTCCTGAACAATGAGACTGTGCGGCCGTGTATGGGTATCTGTCTCGGCAACCAGCTCCTGGCCAAGGCAGCAGGTGCCAAGACCTACAAACTGAAATACGGACATCGTTCCCATAACCAACCCGTGCAGTGCGTCGGTACCACCCAGTGCTTCATCACTTCCCAGAACCACGGTTATGCGGTGGATGCCTCTACCTTACCCTCTGACTGGGAACCGCTCTTCGTAAATATGAACGACGGCTCGAACGAGGGTATCCGCCATAAGTTCAATCCCTGGATGTCTGCCCAGTTCCATCCCGAGGCCTGCAGCGGTCCTGTGGATACGGAGTTCCTGTTTGATGAGTTCGTGGCGATGCTGGAACCCACCCCCAACCCCTCCCCAAGGGAGGGGAGTTTAGGAACAAATCCTGCGAGCAAAACTAATTATGCCCCCCTCCTTTCGGGAGGGGCTGGGGGTGGGTCCAAAGTCCTCCTTCTCGGCAGTGGCGCTTTGAAGATCGGCCAGGCTGGAGAGTTCGACTATAGCGGTGCCCAGGCACTTAAGGCTCTGAAGGAAGAAGGCATCCACTCCGTACTCATCAATCCTAACATCGCCACCGTCCAGACGTCTAAGGACGTAGCCGATACGGTCTATTTCCAACCCGTGACGCCTGAGTTCGTGGAGCGCATCATTGAGAAGGAGCGCCCAGACGGCATTCTTTTGAGTTTTGGCGGTCAGACGGCCCTCAACTGTGGCGTGGAGCTCTACCAACGCGGTGTGTTGGAGAAATACGGCGTGAAGGTATTAGGTACTCCCGTTCAGGCCATCATCGACACGGAAGACCGCGACCTCTTTGTGAAACGCCTCGATGAGATCGGCGTGAAGACCATCAAGAGCCAGGCTTGCAGCACCATCGACGAAGTGCGTCAGGCAGCCGCCGAACTGGGCTTCCCCGTGATCCTCAGAGCCGCCTATGCCTTAGGTGGTCTGGGTTCCGGCTTCTGTGACAACGAAGAAGAACTGAATGCTCAGGCCGAAGAAGCCTTCTCGTTCTCGTCGCAGGTACTGGTGGAGAAGTCACTCCGAGGCTGGAAGGAGATTGAATACGAGGTGGTGCGCGACTGTTACGACAACTGCATCACCGTCTGCAATATGGAGAACTTCGACCCGCTGGGCATCCATACCGGCGAGTCGATCGTGGTGGCGCCCAGCCAGACGCTCTCCAACACCGAATACCATAAACTGCGCGCCCTCGCCATCAAGATCATCCGTCATATCGGCATCGTGGGTGAGTGTAACGTGCAATACGCCCTCGATCCCAATTCCGAGGACTATCGTGTCATCGAGGTCAACGCCCGTCTCTCGCGTTCCTCGGCCTTAGCATCGAAGGCAACGGGCTATCCTCTGGCTTTCGTGGCTGCCAAACTGGGACTCGGCTACGGACTCTTCGAACTGAAGAACTCCGTCACGAAGACCACCAGCGCCTTCTTCGAGCCTGCCCTCGACTACGTGGTGTGTAAGATTCCCCGTTGGGATCTGACCAAGTTCCACGGTGTGAAGCGTCAACTCGGCTCGTCGATGAAGAGTGTGGGCGAGGTGATGGCCGTCGGACGTACCTTTGAGGAGTCCTTGCAGAAGGGCCTCCGTATGATCGGACAGGGTATGCACGGCTTTGTGGAAAACCACGAGATCAAGATTGCCGACATCGCTACCTCCCTCCACGAACCGACGGATATGCGTATCTTCGTGGTGTCGAAGGCTTTGAAGATCGGCTATACCGTTGAACAGATCCATCAGTTGACCAAGATCGACCGCTGGTTCCTGCAGAAGCTGAAGCACATCGTCGATATCGACCAGCAACTCCGCGAAAACACGCTCCTCTCTGAGGTCTCCGAGTTTATGGAGCCAAGTGAGTTCAAGGAGTATCTGGCATCGCCGGAGATTGCTTCGCTGCTGCACGCTGCCAAGGTCTATGGCTTTTCCGACTTCCAGATTGCCCGTGCCATCGGCCTGGAGCACCGGATGAAGATGGAGCAGGCGGGCCTCACCTTCCGCAAATGGCGCAAGATGCTCGGCCTCGTGCCCACCGTCAACCAGATTGACACCCTCGCCGCGGAATACCCCGCCCAGACCAACTACCTCTATCTGTCTTATTTGTAACAAATCGTAAATCGTAAATCCGTAAATCGTAAATAGCATTATGTGTGGAATCGTAGCAATATTAAACGTTAAGGAGCAAACGCATACTCTGCGTGATAAAGCATTGAAGATGAGTCAGAAGATCCGTCATCGCGGACCTGACTGGAGTGGTATCTATTGTGGTGGCAGCGCCATCCTCGCCCACGAGCGACTAAGCATCGTGGATCCAGAATCGGGTGGCCAGCCCCTTTATTCGTCAGACTGCAAACAAGTCTTGGCGGTGAATGGTGAGATCTACAACCATCAGGAGATCCGTCGCCGCTTTGCCGGACAGTACGAGTTTCAGACGGGCTCCGACTGTGAAGTTATCCTCGCCCTATATCGTGAGAAAGGCATCGACTTCCTCGAAGACCTCAGCGGTATCTTCGCCTTCGTACTCTACGATGAGGAGCGCGACGAGTTCCTGATTGCCCGTGACCCCATCGGCGTGATACCTCTTTATATTGGATATGACAGCGATGGCACCGTCTATGTCGCCTCCGAACTGAAAGCCCTCGAAGGCCAGTGTGAGCGCTATGAGCCTTTCCTGCCCGGACACTATTATTGGAGTGTTGACCCAGGAATGAAGTGGTACTATCGTCGCAACTGGATGCAGTACGACGCCGTGAAGGACAATCCCGCCAGTGTCGAGGCCATCCACGATGCGCTGGAGGCTGCCGTCAAGCGCCAGCTGATGAGCGATGTGCCCTACGGTGTGCTGCTTTCTGGCGGTCTCGACTCATCCGTCATCTCTGCTATTGCCGAGAAATACTCTGAGATGCGTATCGAGGACGATTCGAAGACCAAAGCCTACTGGCCCCGTCTGCACTCGTTTGCTGTGGGATTGAAGGGCGCCCCCGACCTGGCGAAGGCCAAACTCGTGGCAGACCATATCGGCACCGTCCACCACGAGATCAACTACACCATCCAGGAGGGCCTTGATGCCATCCGCGACGTCATCTACTTCATCGAGACCTACGATGTCACCACCGTCCGTGCCTCTACGCCGATGTACCTGCTGGCCCGTGTCATCAAGTCGATGGGCATCAAGATGGTGCTCTCCGGCGAGGGTGCCGATGAGATCTTCGGCGGTTACCTCTACTT
>JAFRQC010000122.1 GCA_017428805.1 Prevotella sp.
ACCCCATTTCGAGGTGGAACCTGTTGACCATGTACCGTAATTGGATTCTACCCAGTCGCCGTGCTCGTTGTAATGGCCTTCGCCAGGCTTCACCGGACTCCAGTCCACCTCTGTGATGATGACAGGGGCGAAGTCCACCACAGGTACTGAGTTATAGAACTCCTTGATCTTCTTCTCCTTGCTCTTCTCGATGTTATTGTCGCGATCCACGCTCTCGTCGCTGCAGCCATACCAGCCCGTATAGTCGTGGACAGCATAGCCGATGTTATCACCCTCGATGGGATGCGTCTTGTAACTCTTGTAGTTCGACTGCCAGCCGGTACCGGGTGCCCAGATGATGCCTGTGAAGCCGTTGGCACGGATCTTGTCCACGATGGGCTGGAAGTAGTCGTGCAGCGCCTTCGTGTCTTCTTTGTTCTGGGCATTCTTCAGGTTCACTGGCTCGTTGGCGAGCTCGATGCTGATATGTCCTGCATGCTCCTTCACGAAACTCTGCTGCGAGAAGATGTCCCACACAGTCGTCAGATACTGCTGGTAGTAGTCGCCCACCTTCAGGTTGCCAGGACAGACACCCGGGGGACGTACCACGACGTACATACCGTGCTTCATCGCCTTCTCTGCAAGGTTCAGGTAGAGGGTATCCAGGAAATGCGTCAGACGCTCAGGGTTGAACTTGCTGATGTCTGCCTCGCCACTGGCGTCAGCAGCCTGGCCTGCAGAACCTGCATACACATAACTGTTGTCGGGATCGTTCGTCCAGGCAGGGTCGAGGTGCAGACGGAAGACCGTACACTTCGCCTTCTCCAGTCCCGTGAAGATCTTTTCGAAATAGTCCAAGCACTTCTTCGCACCGGCATCGTTGTAGTTGGTGTTGTTCGTCCAGGGCGAACCCCACCGCCAGCCGTTGAAATACATATTCGGCGTGTCCATCACACCGTGCAGCACCACCTGGTTCCCTTGCGGATCCACCAGCCACTTCCCTTCCACATGGAGCGAGGGCAATATTTCCGGTTCTGGTACCGGTTCCGGGTCCGGCAACTCTGGATCGGGGTTGATGATGATACCATTGTCAACAACATCTGTTGTACACGAAGTCATTATTCCGATGAGGAAAATGAAGATAAATAATCGCTGTTTCATAATCTCTTTAAATTTTGGGTACAAAGTTACGAACTTTTTTGCAGAGTCCGACCATCACGGCCTTGTCATTTTATAACAGAAACTTTACGAAATGTTACATTTGGGGGTTCACAGGGCGAATTTATTTGGAAGATAAAGGGAAAAAGGCTATATTTGCAGTTCAAAAACTTAAATTCTTAAATGTAACTTCATGATAAGATGAAAAAGAACTTAATTTCATTACTCTTGGGTGTGCCACTTCTTTTGTCGGCACAGAACCCCGTCATCCGCGACCAGTTCACGGCTGACCCCACCGCGCGTGTGTTTAATAATAAGGTGTACCTCTACCCCTCGCACGACATCATGCCCCCCGCAGGACAGCGGCAGGACTGGTTCTGCATGGAGGACTACCATGTGTTCTCTTCCGAGAATCTCACCGACTGGACAGACCACGGTGTGATTGTCACCCAGAACAAAGTGCCCTGGGTGCGTCCCAACTCCTATTCGATGTGGGCTCCCGACTGTGTAGAGCGTAACGGCAAGTACTATTTCTACTTCCCCTCCACACCGTCTAATGGCTTCGGCTTCGGTGTCGGTGTGGCCATCGCAGACAGTCCTGAGGGACCGTTTATTCCTGAGCCGGAACCCATCAAGGGCATCAACGGCATCGACCCCTGTGTGCTCCTGGCTTCCGACGGCAATGCCTACATCTTCTGGGGTAACGGCCGCTGTGCCAAGCTCAAGGACAACATGAAGGAACTGGCCGACGACACCCCGAAGGAGAAAGTCAAGTGGCGTGACCGTGAGATGGAGATGATGGGTGTGCACTGTCTGAAAGACCTGCCCAACCGTCAGGCTGAGGGTCCCTTCGCCTTCGAGTATAACGGCAACTACTACCTCACCTATCCTTATGTGCGTGAGAATACCGAGGTACTCGGCTATGCCATGAGTAAGAACCCCATGGGGCCTTATGAATACAAGGGCCTGATCATGGCCGAACAGCCCAACGGCTGCTGGACCAACCACCACAGCATCGTCAATTACAAGGGCCAGTGGTACCTGTTCTATCACCATAACTATTTCTCACCCCGTGACGACAAGCGTCGTTCTGTCTGTATCGAGAAACTCTATTTCAATCCCGACGGTACCATCCAGGAGGTGAAGCAGACACTGCGTGGCGTAGGTATCAACAAGGCTACGGAGAAGATCGAGATCGACCGTTACAGCGGTGCCAGCAGCGATGTGATCACAGAACTCATCGACACCGTCAACACCTTCCGTGGCTATGAGGCCATCCTTCCCAACAAGGGCAGCTGGATCTGTTACAGCGACATCGACTTCAATTGTCTCACCGACGCTTATATCCTCGTCAGCGCCAAGGCTGCTGAGAACACCTCTTTCTATGTCCGCGAGAAGACTGCCAACGGAAAGATCCTGGCTAAGATCGACATGACCGTCAAGCCAGAGTCACCCGCAGGTGCTCCCGCCATGTTCCGTCGTGACTTCAGCAACCAGTGGCTCACTATGACCGCTCCTCTGGCCTACGTGCCGAAGGGCGTCAGCGACCTGGTGATCACCAGCGAAGGTGAGCCTGGTGTCAGTATCGACTGGGTACAGTTCAAGAACCGTCCCAAGTACTTCTCACCTGTCACTACCGCTTCTACACAGCCCGACGACGACGGCTTCATCCGTCGCTGGCTCATCCTCGAGCCCCTCGACAAGCCCAACAGTGGCAACACCGTCTTCACCGACAGCTATCTGCGTGAGAACTTTGCCATTGAGTACTTCAAAGGTCAGCAGACCATCGTACCGAAGGACGGTCAGAAGGTAAAGGCTGTCTATCAGAAGACAGAAGTGGCTCCCGGCTTCGGGCGTGGCTTCGGACAGGAGCCCACAGAACCCAAGGTCACGACCGTCAAGCAGACGCTCACCTGGCACGCCCTCGACAGCGAGAACTACAACGTGAAGCTCTTCCGCTTTGCAGAAAAATGGGGTCAGCAGGTCTATGGCGTCCTCTTCTGGACCGTCACGATCATCGACTGTGAGGAGGATATCGAGAACGTACGCCTCGCCGTCGGCTCCAACTCCGCCTCTATGTGGTGGCTCAATGGTGAGGAGGCTCTCTTGCTCTCCGGCGACCGCCGTATGGTGAAGGACGACGCCATGTCGCCCCGTCTCACCCTCAAGAAGGGACGTAACATCCTCCGTGGTGCCGTCATCAACGGCCCCGGTATGAGCGACTTCTGTGTCCGCTTCCTCGACGAGAAAGGAAATCCCGTTAAGAACTTCAAGGTTACAACAAATTCAGAAAAGAAATAAAGAAAATACTGATATGAAAAGATATTTGTTAAGTGCAACATTAGCTGTTTCAGCTCATTTGTTTTGCGTAGCGCAGATTGGCGCACCCTATATCCACGACCCCTCGACACTGGCCGAGTGCGACGGTAAGTATTACACCTTCGGCACCGGCGGTGGAGGCCTGATCTCTGAAGACGGCTGGAGCTGGAACTCCGGCGCAGACCGTCCCGGTGGCGGTGCTGCCCCCGACGTGCTGAAGATCGGCGACCGTTACCTCTGCATCTACGGAGCCACCGGTGGTGGCCTCGGCGGTGGTCACGCCGGCCGCATCCTCACGATGTGGAACAAGACCCTCGACCCGAAGTCGCCTGATTTCAAGTGGTCTGAGGCTGTCGAGGTGTGCTACTCCGACGGTATGGAGGATCAGGACGCCATCGACCCGGGTCTGCTGCTCGATCCCACCACAGGTCGTCTGTGGGTGAGCTACGGTACCTACTTCGGCACCATCCGCCTCATTGAGCTCGATCCCAAGACGGGCTTCCGCAAGGCTGGCAACAAGGAGAAGGACATCGCCATCGACTGTGAGGCTTCCGACCTTATGTATCGCGACGGCTGGTACTATCTGCTCGGCACTCACGGCACCTGCTGCGACGGTGTCAACTCCACCTATAACATCGTCGTTGGCCGTTCTAAGAGCGTCGAAGGCCCGTACATCGACAACGTAGGCCGTGATATGTTCCATGGCGGTGGTAAGATGGTCATCGCAGCCGAGAAGCGCGCCTGTGGTGCAGGTCACTTCGGACGTTTCATCGTCGATGAGGGCGTCGAGGTGATGTCGTTCCACTGGGAGGCCGACTTCGAACTCAGCGGCCGTTCCACGCTTGCCGTCCGTCCCCTGGTATGGAAGAACGGCTGGCCCGTGGCTGGCGACAACTTCAAGGGTGGCAACTTCGCCATCTTGTCTGAGCGTCGTGGCTATGCCCTTGAGCTTACTGTTGACTTCGTCCGCATGCAACAGCAGCGTCAGGGCTGGTTCAACCGCAACCAGATGCAGGAGCCTGCCAAGCCCATTGCCAACCAGACACTTGATGAGGTGAAGGCCACATGGCCCGAGGGTGACATTCCCGCCCGTATCGGCGACTACATGTACCGTCCCCACCAGCGCTGGACTATCACACCCGTCGATGAGGCCGGTGGCTACCTGAGCAACCCCTACTTCAAGATTACCATCGAGGGTACCGATCGCGCACTTGCCGCTACGGCAGCTTGCGAGGTGACCACCGTTCCTGCCTACACCGGTGCTGACGAACAACTCTGGCGCATCGAGCAGCTCACCGACGGCACCTACCGCATCATGCCGAAGGCCATCCCCGGCATCGAGGGCACCAACACCAAGTACTGCCTCTACTCTGCCGGTGACTCCACGCCGACGCTCGCTGTCTATGATTTCAACAGCGACAATTCCAAGTGGAACTTCTTCAACCGCTAAATCAAACAATGATCAAAATACAACAATCCCTCGCCAATTGGCGAGGGATTGTTGTCATGATACTTTCGTTTTATTTGACGATCTGTTTCTTACCTTTATATATATAGAAACCCTTTTGCGTCGGCTTGCCTGAGAGTCTGCGGCCTTGTAGGTCATACCACACATCCGGCTTATCCGTGTAATCCGTGTAATCCGTTGTCGGAATAATACCCGTTGTTCCGCTCTCGTCCAGCCATTGGAAATATTTGCCGTATTCGCCCAGAGTGGTGAGGTTCAGGTAGAACACGGTGCCTGCTTCTATATGGTCGGAAGGCGTCACGCCGTCATCAATCCTGTAGAGCGTGCCCTCGCCGTCGGGATGGGCATCACGGAATGCGAGGTAGTTGCCGTATGGCACCACCATGTCGCCCTTCGAATGTACGAATTGTATGCGGTGCTTCGGTTCCCAGCCCGAGCTGACGCTGTTGTCTGCCAGGGCACGATGCAGATCCTTGCAGGGATCCCCCTTCTCCGTCGGCACTTTGTCGAAGTTGGCCGGATTCGTCATATACTCGTAGAAGGCCGGCGTGAAAAGCTTGTCGAGGTGGGCCCACACACGATTCTCCTTGGGCGACTCGAACAGCTCTGCCATCTGCTCCTTCGTGTACTGCCTTTCGCCAGCGTCAAAACCCTCCTGCAGTTGGTCGTACCACATCTCATGGATATCGTTGACCACATACTCCTTGCTCTCCAGCCAATCCATGATGCCCGTGTCGAGGAACTGCTGCGAGAGGTAGTCCGTCAGCTGATGGTCCTTCATGTCGGGGTGCGTGTCTATCATACCCTTGATGATCAGGGGCACCACCATCGGCATGGTGTTTATTCCCTTGCGATGGTCGGTCTGCTGGCCGTAGCTTTCGCCATCATCCTCCACGTAGTAGCGCAGGGTGGCAATCAGGTCGTACGGTCCGTCACCGCAGATCGTACCACGGTAGCGCCACTGCTCGTCCAGTCCCTGCTCCTCCATATATCGCTGCACGGCCACCGCCACGGCACCGCCTTGCGAGAAACCGAAGCCGAACGACCGCCAGTCGCTCTTGAAGGGCAGCGCCCTTTTGTCATCCACGTGCTTCTTATAGAGTTGCATACCGTACTCCACGGCATCCATCACTTGTCTTGCCGTCAGTTCCTGTGCCAGATACGGATGCGGCACATCTTTAGTGGCACCATAGCCCTCGTAGTCAGGGGCAATGATGACGGCATGGCTGATAAAGTTCTGTGCAGGATCCACCTCCATCCCGTATGCATCCTTCAACAGAACGGAGAAGAGTGCCCTTTCTTTAATGTTGAGTTCCGATGTAGGACACTCGTGATCAGCGGTAATGGTGAAGTGGCTGTAGATGTGGAGCGACTCGATGCTGTCGGTCTCCTTGGGCTCATCAGGCAACCAGGCTACGAGTGCCGACGAGAGCACCACATCCTCGCCCGCAACGTTTTTCGACGGGTAATTATACACGAACGTCGTGGCATGATAGATGGTATTCAACTTTTTCAAGCTGTCCGAAATCTCGGCAGCCCATGCGCTGCTTACAAAGCAGCTCAGGATGGCAGGCAAAAGCCTCAATTTTAATATTGACATAGCTGTAGTTCCTTTATATTTGTTACATTTTGGCGACAAAGATACAACTTTTTTGCGATAAAAAGACAAAACGGACCAAAATTTTGCATTCCGTTGTTGTGTTCTGTAAGGTTGTAAGGTTGTAAGAATGTAAGGTTAGGAATCCCGATTTCGTTTGATGCGCTCGTCGATCAGCACGTCGATGCCGACGGCAGAACCCGCATAAATAAGGCATTGGGCGAAATACCAAAGGACTGAATCATGGATTTCACCTACCGGCTCGACGCAGAAGGCGGCGACACAGAGGCCGACACCGGAAATGAGCATAAAGCCCGACGAAACGCATTTGAATCCACTCTTATCCATTACTATTCATTTTAATCTTTGATTTTTAAAAACCCCTGCCCCCGCAGGCGCGAGGGAGGGGAAAAACACTATGATTTTTGCCAAACCGGGGATTCCATCAGACTCGATCCTGCTTAAGGCTGAGGCTTCTCGTAGGTGAGCGGATACAGGATGCGCTCGTACGTGGCATACTGCTTGCCACTTGCAGAAGTCTTCGTCTTCTTGGTGGTCTCGATGCGGCCGAGGATGTCGAACGTGCAGAGATCCTTCAGCTTCTTCGAGGTCAGCTGTTCGCCCTTGGAGTTCTCGGGGATGAAGTTGATGGTGACACCCTGGATCTGATCGACACTGACGGATTCCGTGTCGTTGACACCCTTGGAGTGAACGTTGGGAGTGAAGGTACCCAGACCGTCCCACTTCACGGGCTGACCAGACTTCAGGAGCTCAACCATCACCTCAGTCAGCTTGGTGATCACACCCTCGACGATGTCGCGGCTGTAAACTGACTGCGAGAAGGCGACACGCTCGATCAAACCACGGAGGTTGAGCGTCTCGGGCCAATACGGGGTGAGGAACCACTTGCCGAAGGCGGTAGAGTCGTCGTTCGTGTTCTGGCGGGCGACCACAGGGAAAGCGATAATTTGAACTGCCATAATCTACAGATTTTAAAATTTAACCATTTCGTTAGTTATAAACCCTTGTCGTTGACATTCAGAAGCCTTGTTGTTCGCAACAGGAAGCCTTGTTGTTCCGAGCACGAAGCCTTGATAATCTTAGCGCGAAGCCTTATGACTCTTAGCAACTGGCGTGTCTTCAAAATTCAAGCAAACGGGAATTCACTAATTCTGATGCAAAGTTACGAAAACTATCCATACGCTCCAAGGAAAAAATCGAGCCAAAAACCGTTTTAGTCCTTATTAACAAATGAAAACTTAAAGCTCTCATTTTTATAAGAAAACATTCTTTCGTCTGCGATAATTTTCGTACCTTTGTAGTGTAAAAATATCAAATATTTTATATGGCAAAAACAAGCATCAAACAGACCGGTATGTACACAAAAGCGGAAGTCGCCAAGATGATCTTCCCCCATCTCCCGGCCCGCCAGGGCTGGAAGAAAATCAGTCTCGCCTTCGAAGGTAATGAATACCTGCGAGACCTCTTCCGCTCGCACAGACACCATGTCTATTATTCTGAGTTCAAATATATCCATGAGAGCCTATGATCCCGTTTACCCCTATAGGGGTAAGTGTCCTTACATTCTTACAACCTTACAACCTTACAGAAACCTTCTTTTCAATGCCGTGGGGGCAGGGGGTCGCAAAGAGGATTTATATTTAAGTATTATATAATACTTAAATATAAATCCTCACGGTTATTATATCAGTATTACCTCCCCATACTCACTTCCACCCCTCAAAACAGTAATGATGTACCCTCCTGTAAGGTTGTAAGGTTGTAAGAATGTAAGGTTTCGCTGTCTAAAGGAAACCGCCGACATTCACATGCCGACGGCTTTTTAATCATGTGTACCCCTTTGCCTACATTCCCATGCCAGCAAGGTAATAACTACTAACCTAAAACAATTTTGATTAACCTTTTGACAGGTGCAAAGATAATGAAAATTGTCGATATCTCCAATTAGTTTGAGGATAATTTGCAAAATTTTCACATTGAGAAGCGGCCCTTATAGAAGAGTTTATTGCCAACCAAATAAGTATGCCGTCGAGAAAAGAGACGGTTCTGAGCTTAGGCTTAATACCCTGTCTGCATCAGAATTGAAGCAGATCGTTAGTCATTATGGTCTTGAGAACCCGACAAAATTCGGTACTTTTATGGAACGTATGATGGATATGGTAGATCATTTTAAAGAGCAGTCAGAGGCAAACTGATAGATATGACACAAGACGAAAGATGGCAAGCATAAAAAAGGGGGCCACCTCTGTGGCCTATCAGCCTACTGCGAAGTCCCAGGTGGGAGTCGATTACAGAGGACAGAATACGGTCAAATATGTCCAAAACGAAAAATATTCCGCCAAAAGCGCTGATTTTCTCAGATTTTTGTTGTACCTTTGCCGTGTCATTGATGATTTTGCTTGTCTTGATTTGCAGCACTAAGGTAAGTGAAAAATCTGACATGGCCAAATCCTGAGCCGCTCGGCTTTGCCGCTTGCCCCAGCAAGAACTTTTTGTTGCTCAGGTACTTATAAAGAAAGTTAAATTAAAGTGCTGCGGAGTTTGGGATTATGAAAATAACAAAACAAAGGATGCTTGCTGCCATCCTGATGGGTGGCATGGTTACGGTGCTCACTTCATGCACTGACAGAGAGGACAACCCAGTACAGAAGCCTCAAACTGCTGAGGAAAAGATGAAATCCCTATACGGTGAGAACAAAGAGATTACGAACGGTGATTTTGACCAATCGTTGGCCGTTAAGTGTATCAACGGCACCTTTGTCGGCAAAAAGACGGATGATCATGTCATTGCCTTCAAGGGTATTCCCTTTGTCGGTAAACAGCCTGTCGGTGACCTGCGTTGGAAAGCGCCCGTGGATATTGTACCGGATGACGGCGTCTATGAGGCGTATTACAATGGCAAAGCTCCCCGCCAGGATGGGAATACCTCCCAACTTGGAAGTCTTTACCCCCAAGGTGAAGACTGCTTATATCTGAACGTATGGAAGTCTGCTGAGGCGAGTACAGTGAAGAAACCGGTCATGGTGTGGATCCATGGTGGCGCCTTTGAAATCGGCGGAACGTCCGAACCACGTGAGGAATGCACCAATTTCGTCAAAGAGAATCCGGATGTCATCCTCGTTTCTATCGAGTACAGGCTCGGCATTTTCGGCTTCCTCCATCTCTCTCATCTTCCGGACGGCAAGGATTATCCTGACGCACAGAATCTGGGACTCCTGGATCAAATCATGGGCTTGAAGTGGGTTCACGAAAACATCGCGGCCTTTGGCGGCGATCCCGAGAATGTGACTATCTTCGGCCAGTCAGCAGGTGGCGGAAGCGTAACTGTGCTCCCTTTGGTAGAAGGCTCCCATAAGTATTTCAAGAAGGTTATCGCCCAGAGCGGTAGCCCAGTCTTCACTAGGTCTTCGGAACAGGCTATCGACTGTACGAACAAGTTGATGGAAGCATTGGGCTGCAAGACCGTGGCAGACCTCCAGAAAGTCGATGTCGAGAAATTCTTAAAAACATCGGCCATAATCGCTTTGAGGATAATGCCAGAAAGGGACGGGAAATACTTGCCTCTTGACCCGTATGCGGCATACGAGAATGGCGTGGCAAAAGACATTGACATCATGCAGGGTTGCACTAAAGACGAGATGAATTATTTCATGGTTTTTATGGGCGGACCAGAGCCTTTCACTGCATGGGGGCTCGACCGCAAGGCAAAAGTAATCTCACAGATGACGGACGAAGAAAAAGCATTGGTTGAAAGTTTCTACAACGACATACCCGGAGAGAGTTATGAGAAAATTTGCCGCCTCTACGACCAAGGCTGGTTTATAGCACCCCTCATCAGACTGTCTGAGTGTCAGACAATGGGCGGCGGCAAGTCGTTCACCTATCTCTTCACGCCCGAATCATCAATACCAT
>JAFRQC010000156.1 GCA_017428805.1 Prevotella sp.
CGTGCCGGTTATCACCATCAGTCTGAGTCCAAAGGTAATATGAAGTATTTCACCGTTGGTGGTGGTTTCCGTATGAGTGTCTTCTCCCTTGATGTGGGTTATGTCATCTCCACGGCCAAGAGTAATCCCCTCGACCAGACCCTCCGTTTCACCCTTGCCTTCGACATGGACGGCATTAAGGACCTGTTCCGCAGGTAGTAGGTGTTGTTTACAGTTGACGGTTTACAGTTTACAGATGATATGCTGGCAAGCCGTTCTATCTATAGAAGTAATCAACTGTAAACCGTAAACTGTAAACTGTAAACAAAATGAAAATAAGAGTCGGAATGGGCTTCGATGTCCATCAGTTAGTAGAAGGCCGCGACCTCTGGATGGGCGGCATTAAGATCGAACACAGTAAAGGCCTCTTGGGCCACAGCGATGCCGACGTGCTGCTGCATGCCGTCTGCGATGCCCTCTTGGGAGCCGCAAATATGCGCGACATCGGCTACCACTTCCCTGATACTTCGGCAGAGACCGACGGTATGGACAGCAAGATCATCCTCCGCGACACCATCGCCCTGATTGCCACGAAGGGCTATCGTCTGGTGAACATCGATGCCACCATCTGTGCCGAGCGTCCCAAGATGAATCCCCACATCCCAGCCATGAAGGCCTGTATGGCCCAGATCTGCGGCTGCGATGAGGATGACATCTCCATCAAGGCCACAACCACCGAGAAGCTCGGCTTCACAGGCCGCGAGGAAGGCATCTCCGCCTACGCCGTCTGCCTGATTGAGAAATAGAATAGCCGCCCTGAGCGGCTTTTTTCATCGTTGCATAAAAGAATGATGCCGCGACTCTCGCGAGCCGCGGCATCTGAAAAAGCCTATGTTTAACTAAAAATCCTTTTCTCTAAAAGAAATTTTCAGCCTTTTGGGCTAAAAATTTGAAAGTTTAAAAGGGAATTTCACAATTGCCTCCTGTTACCCAGTTGAAAACTTTCTTTTACCAATAACTAAAAACCTAAAACTATAAATATTACTACTAACCTAAAACAATCTATTAACCTTTTGACGATGCAAAGGTACGACGATTTTTCGAATCTCGCAAGAGTTTATGCATTTTAAGTGTATATTTACCCTTTATTCTTGACTTAAATCAAGGGAATGTGTGCGATAACACCAACTTTTCGCCATTTGACCACTATTTTCTACTTCTTTTTTAGTACCTTTGCACCGTCAAAAAAGTAATATATATATAAATAAGGTATATGAAGAATTTACTGATCATACTCATCTTCCTGTTGGTTGCCGTGATCCTTATCCTGACGCGCCCCGACAAGGAGCAACATAAGGAGGCTATGATGAAGGCCATCGAGGAATACGTCGACGAAGAGGCCCGGGGCCGTCTGGGCGACAACGCACTGGCCAAGATCGGGAAGGGCATCGTTGTCAAGACCGCAGAGACCGCCCTCAACTCGAAGCTCAGGGAGAACAACTACTTCGTCTTCAATACCACTTCTGTTCATCTCAAGGGCAAGGACAACACCCTCTCCGTAGGCATCCTGGGCATGGTATTCACCTTCAACAAGGACACGATCCACGACAAACTCGAGGAGGCTCTTCAGACGAAGGAGACTATCAAGACCGAGCGCGAGGCCGCCAAGCAGAGTGCCAAGGAACTGAAGCGGCTGCAGAAAGAACAGCGCAAACGCGAGAAGGAACTTGCCAAGGAGCAGAAGCGTCGTGAGAAGGAACTCCGCAAGGAACAGAAGCGCCTTGAGAAAGAAGCCCGCAAAGCGCAGAAACGTCGCGAAAAGGAAGCTAAAGACAAATTGTAAATCGTAAATCCGAAAATCGTCAATCCCATGCGGGTTCTCATTGTCAATACCAGCGACCGTTCGGGCGGTGCTGCCGTTGCAGCCAACCGCTTGATGATGGCCCTCAACAACAACGGGGTCAAGGCTAAGATGCTGGTACGCGACAAACTCAGCGACTCACTCACCGTCATCGCCCTGCCCCAATCGCCCTTGCTCCACTGGCATTTCCTCTGGGAACGCTTCGTCATCTACTGCCGGCTGCTGTTCTCCCGCCGTCATCTCTTTGAAATCGACCTTGCCAATGCCGGTTCCGACATCACCAGCCTGCCGGAGTTCAAGGAGGCCGACGTCATCCACCTCCACTGGATCAACCAGGGTATGCTCTCCCTCGGCACCATCCGTAAGATCCTGCGTTCAGGCAAACCTGTGGTCTGGACGATGCACGACATCTGGCCAGCTACGGCCCTCTGTCATGTCACCCTCGGCTGTCGCCATTTCACTTCCGTCTGTCACCACTGCCGCCTGCTTCCTGGCGGGGGCTCCGACAACGACCTCTCCACCAGCGTCTGGCACAAGAAGGAGCGGATGCTCGACGGCGAGAACATCTACTACGTCGCCTGCAGCCGTTGGCTCGAAGGGGAGGCAAAGGCCAGCGCCCTGCTTCAGGGACAGAAGATCACCAACATCCCCAACCCCATCGACACCCACATCTATCATCGTGGCGACCGTCAGGAGGCCCGTCGGCGTCTCGGCCTGCCCCTCGACCGCCAGTATATCCTCTTCGCTTCCCAGCGCGTCACCAACGAGAACAAGGGCATGGGCTATCTCATCGAGGCCTGTCGCCTGTTGCACGACCTCACCAGTGCCACCGTCCTCATCCTGGGCGGTCATGCCGAGGAGGTCACGCCCCAGCTCTCGCTCCAGGCCATTCCCTTAGGCTACGTCAACGACGAGCGGCGCATCGTCGATATCTATCAGGCTGCCGACGTGTTCGTGCTCCCCTCGTTGTCCGAGAACCTGCCCAACACCATCATGGAGGCGATGGCCTGCGGACTGCCCTGCGTGGGTTTCCGTGTGGGCGGCATCCCTGAGGAGATCGACCACAAGCGTAACGGCTACGTGGCCGAATACCGCAGTGCCGACGACCTCGCCCGTGGCATCCGATGGGTGCTCACCTCCACGCACTATCAGTCGCTCAGCGACGACTGTGTGCGTAAGGTCTCACAGTCTTACTCCCAGCAGAGCGTCGCCATCCGCTATATCGACGTCTATCAGCAGGCGATGGCCTTCAAGCATTATCGACTATGATTATAACTTATGTGACGATAACCTATAATGCAGCCCAGGTGCTGCAGCGGACGCTGGACAGTGTGCTCCAGCAGGACTATCGTGACATTGTACATCTCATTATCGACGGGGCTTCCACAGACGGCACCCTTCAGATCGTCGACGATTACATCCAGCGCTCCAACGCTGCCGACAATGGCCATCGCATCCAAGTGACCTCCGAGCCAGACCACGGCATCTACGACGCGATGAACAAAGGACTCCGTTCCCTTGATGGTGATTACGTCTGTTTCCTCAATGCCGGTGACTTCCTCCCCGCCTCCGATACAGTCAGTAGCATCGTGGCGTCTTTATCTCACAATGGTGACTGTCCCCAGTGTGACCTCCCCGCTGTCCTCTACGGCGAAACCGATATCGTCGATGCCGAAGGTCGGTTCCTTCATCATCGCCGTCTCTCTCCCCCGGAGCACCTCACCTGGAAATCCTTCCGTCACGGCATGCTCGTCTGTCATCAGGCCTTCTACGCCCGTACCGACTTTGCCATAGCCACGCCTTACGACCTTCGCTATCGTTACTCTGCCGATGTCGATTGGTGCATCCGCATCATGAAGGCCGCCGCCAAGGAAAACGTTCCCCTTCACAACCTCCACATGGTTGTAGCCAACTACACCGAGGAAGGTCAGACCACGCTTCATCACCGCGAGTCGCTCCTTGAGCGTTTCCGCGTCATGACCCGCCACTACGGCTGGCTCTCCACCATCGCCATGCACGTTTGGTTCGTCTTCCGCTCAGGGCGTTGATGATTTCGTAATGTTGATGAGACAGCATGTAACATAGAAGGTTGGTTAAATTTTAATCAAACGCTTGGTAATTACAAATACTTTTCGTATCTTTGCAACGTCTTAAATAAATAACGTTTATGAAAAAAAGTTTGTTAATAATTGTAGCCTTCGTCATGACGATGTGCTTCACCGTTAAGGCCGACAACGACCGAGTAATCACCTTCGAGCAGCTGCCCGCAGAAGCGCAGACGATGCTGAAGTCATATTTTGCAGATAAGGTACCCTTGGTGATCACCGTCGATTGGGACGACTACACCGTGATCTACCAGAGCGGCGAGAAGGTGGAGTTCGACAAGAAAGGCAACTGGAAAGACCTGAACTGCAAGACGTCGGCCGTGCCCACAGCCCTCATTCCCGAGCAGATCAAGGCCAGCGTGAAGAAGGCCTTCCCCGGAGCAACAATCATCAAGCTCGTCCGTGACCGCCGTGGCTACGATGTGAAACTGAACAACGGCATGGAACTCGAGTTCAACAAGAAGTTCGAGATCGTTGACATCGACGACTAAGCCTCGCTGCTCCCTCTCACCCATACAGCTTCCCCTTGGTGGGAAGCTTTTTTATGCCAAAACTTTAAATACTTGTAAAATGTATTTTGCACGCTTGTAAAGGGTATTTTGTAGGCATGTATAAGGGAGTCTGTAGGCTTGTATAGTTGAAACAGCGCCAAGGTTTGTTAAAACGCAGGCAGCGTTTGTTAAATCTGAGGCAACGCTTGTTAAATCGCAGGCAGTGTTATGGTTTTTTCGGAACTATTTAGTATCTTTGCCGGAAAAACAGGTAATCAGACTATGGCAAAGTATATCAAACAGGAGATTCCAGACCTGAACGGCACGGGCCGTACGCAGGCCTATTACAAGATGCAGCTGAGGCCGATGACCCATCAGCAGTTTGTGAGCATGTGTGCCAAGGGGGGCACGCTTGACGAGAGCACGCTCCTTGCGGCATTGTCGCGTATCAGCGACAGGCTGGCCTTGTTCATGGCCGAAGGTTTTTCGGTGAAACTCGACGGCATCGGCACTTTCCACGCAAAGCTCGGCGTGATGAGTGACAAGGAGCCTGACGCCTTCGAGGTGGGCGAGCAGAAGAGGAACGCCAAGAGCATCCACGTGACGGGCGTCTCCTACAAGACCGACCCTCAGATCGTCAGGGAGATGCGCAGGACGTGCGTGCTGGAGAAAGGCGGTGAGAGCCGTATCCGTAAGCCGAAACTGACGCTTGAAGAGCGCATCGAAAAGGCCCGTGAGTTCCTCAAGAAGAATATGTTCATGAAGGTTCCCGATTATGTCGCCTTGACAGGACTGTCGCGTACAACGGCCACCACCGAACTGCGCAAACTGGCTCACAATCCCTC
>JAFRQC010000020.1 GCA_017428805.1 Prevotella sp.
CTCCGTCTGCGTCTCGAACTCTTCGGGGCACAACTCCTTCAGGATGGCCGTCAGGTCCTTCGGCATATAGCTGCTGTAGGGCTTGTTCATCGCGTCCTCGATGGTCTTGTTCACGTTGTGGTCTTCACGCTCCAGATCCTGCACCCACTTCAACTGGAAGAGGAAGAAGGCTACCTTGTCCTTCGACCGCTCGCAGACATACCTCAGTTTCTTGGCAGTCTCGAAGATGGTGTAATGCCGCTTCCCCTCTGGAATCGGTTTGCCGCCCAACAGCCGGTCGATAATCACTGGGATCTCCACCCCGCAGTAGCGGTAGTCGCTGAAATTGTTATTTTCGGGGGTGCGGGGGCACGGGGGTGCGGTGGCGCGAGATATGTCTGAGGCAGGAGTATTGCCGCCAAAGCAGTCAAGAGAAGCAACACCTTTAAAATATTGCTTAGTATATCTCTCAATGAAAGCTTGGTTCTCATACGTAAACAATGAATCTTCCAACAACAATACATCATTCCATAACGGGACAAAAGAGAGTCGTGAGGCATCGATGTTCACCTCATCCAGTTCCAAGCCTGTCTCTGCTGCAAAAGCCTGCTGGTTGGCGGCGATGTCGCCAATCTCCGCTCTTGCCTCAAAGACACACTTCAATCCCGATCCCGACGGCGTGATGAACACCATCTTGATGCCCCATTTCTCCTTGAGCGGCAGAAGCTTCTGTTCAAACAGCTCCACGGGATTTTCGAGATGGTCGAAATCGCACATGATCATTCCGTTCACCAGAGCCCAGTCCTGATGCCGCCAGGCAGCGACGCCGTGGTTCTTGCCCCTCGAGTCGATCCATTCGTGGTCAACCATCTGCCTGGCAGAAAACACAAAGCCTGGCAGCGTATTCTTCTGAGCACCGGCAAGCCCCTTATGCTTCTTCTCACCAGCCTCGTCGCCAGCCTCCGCACAGGTCCTTGCGCATGCCGTCAGCCGACGGTACTCCAGAATGTGCTCCGTCACGAATCGGCTCTTGCACACCCGCTCCACATCCTGCCTGGTACAAACATGTGTAGGCGTTCCCCTACGTTCTTCTATCAGAAAAGCCATATCAATCTCTCAGACTAGCCTCCAGTTGTACTCGCTTCGTCATATCCGCACGGAGGCACTTAATGAATACGGGAAGTAATTCCAGGTCACTATCCCTGAGCTGTTTCTCGATTTTCCAATAATAGTACGTAAGTGCTATCAGCTCCCGGTACTTGTAGTTGTCGATATCCTTCACGAAGCTGTTGAACAGTATCTCGTAGATTCTGCCCAGCCCCTGCTTGTACGAACCGATGTCATACAGATGGCTCTTCAGTATCTCAGGGCGCTCGAGCAATTGAATATAGATGCCCAGGAAGTTTTCAGACAACGTATTCAGCATAGCTCCTTCACGATTTCAGTGTCCGACATTTTAGGATGAGCGTCACGGACGGCCTGTGCCAGCCACGCATCCTCTTTCAGGGTCTCTTTCAGTTGGCGGCGGTCCTCCATCACCTTCATGATGATCTCCAGCACGCACTCAATGATCAGGTTGATAATTACTTTTTTCATTTTTTCTGATTTGGTTAGAATTAATATACTTTGAAACTTCATAGCTGATGCCGCTCCATCTCGTGGCTATCAGTCTTGTGTCGAGAGACATGTCAATTTCCACATGCACGCAAAGCGCCTTCCTTTCTCTGCTGACCCAGAGCTTCAGCTCCTTCCCGTCATGCAGGAACTTGGCCGTTGGCACCTTCACCTCCTTCTTCTGATAGGGTTTCAGCACCGTTAGTACGTCATCCAACAGGTCGGATGCAAAATTCTCGTTCGTCGCCGGCTGGTTGGCAAGGATGGAGAACGACGATTCCTTCTCCCCCTCGTTCTTAACTAATTTACAGCGACCGGAGGTTCTCACCACCTCCTTCTTCGGACCGCAGCCCTTGACAGACGGGACAAACTGCTTGAATCCGTTTTCCCATTCCTGCAACTGGCCAAAGGTCTTCTTGTCCGGCTTCTTCGTCGGTTTCTCCACAAAGTCAAGCTCTTCAAGGTTCAATACGTCACTCATGGCTCTTCAAGATAGAAATCAAACTCTCCTTTCTGCATGTAGCTCTTCAGACCGTTGAAGATCATCAACGACTGCGGCAGAAGCGTATGGAACGGGGCATAGCCAGGCTTGCAATAGAAGTTAGCGGCCTGCATGAGGGCATAGGCAGTACATCCACCGAAAAGCCGGTCACGTTCCAACACCTCAATCAGCCGGTGGATGTCCTTGTCTTGAATGGGATAGATGCCTGTCTGCTTGATGTCCTTGTCTGTAGAGTCAGATAACACACGCCTTGTGTCGAGGGCCCCGATGAACTGGAGGATCTGCGGTGTCTCCATGGCGAAGTCCTTCATCTCCTCCACCATTCGCAGGTCTTCCTCATAGGCAGGCAGCACCAGATCCAGTTTCTGATGAACGTTGTTCATGAAGATTTGCAAGTCACGGTCTTTGGGCTCCAGTTTCCTCATGCCTCTCACGCCGTAGTTGCACACTAAGTGGTCTGCCAGGCAGATGGTCTGATTGTGGCAGGCATAGACGAAAGGCCCGAATCCCACCATGATACCCTGCTGTGTGTAGCTGACGGCCAGGTTGTAGCTCTGATCGTCGAACAGTCCGATGTTTGCAAACACCCGGTTCAGGATGTGAGACTCCAGAGAGCCTACACCGTATTGCTCTTCCTGCTCCTTGGCGATCATCACGCCGTTACGTCCTTTCATAATGTTGTCAACCGCAAAGATCTCATTCACCTGATACGGAATGTTCTTTTCCTCCAGTTCTGTGAGGATGAACTGGATCATGTCGTAGTGATAGATGTCCCCGATGGGTTTGCCGTTTGGGTAGTTCACCACATGAGTCTGTTTCAACTCGTCAAGGGTCAGCACTTCCACCTTCCCCTTCGTAAAATCTAATTTTCTCTCGCTCATAATCTTTTACTTTTTATTAATCCGTAAAATCCGTATAATCCGTTGTCTATAAATAATTCGTTTAATTAGTGAAATTAGTGGTCTTTTACGCCGTTCTGTTCACTTCGTGTATGATCTTCACGTCATTCCATGTCTTCCCCTGAGCCTCCACGATCGAGCCTATTACATTTTCATTCTGTCCGTCGAGATAGTCAGACCCCGTTTCCACAAACTCTCCCGTCTCATAGAAATGCTTTATCACGTCGAGGCACACCCAGCTCCAGTGGTCCAGATACATACTGCCGAAGTTTATGCCCACGGCTCCGTCGCCAAGATCCCGCTCAAAACGCTCCTTGAACTCCTTGTCCGTCATCTTCACCGTCGCCATCCAGGGATGCAGGCTCTTCTCGCGCTCATACAGCCAGCGTTCCCGCTTCGTCATGGGTCTCAGGATGTGATACGCCTTGTCATTCCAGCGGTCGGTCACTTCTTGGGGGTCGAACGTCACTTCATCCGTCACCTTCATGTGCTGTACGACATACAGATGTAAAGGAGTCCCGTCTTTGATGATACAAGGAAACACGGAATAGTCCACAGAGATGAAATCGCCGTCCTTCGGGATCTCAATACGCTGGAATTTCCCTACAGGGCGGAATACTGCCAAGAGGATTCTGAGTCCCGGACGGAACGCATCGATAAACGTAACTTGCCTTTTCAGAATCAGATCTTCATAATTCTCGTTTAACTCCAACTTCTTCTTGTCGAAGACATGGATCACTTTCAGATTCTCATAATTTGCCATAATCTTTTAATGTTATAAAATTAAGTGATAAAATTAAAAATCTCACCGCAAAATTAAGCACAAAAAAAAGCGTGAACAAGTTTTGTCCACGCAGTTGATAGTTTTGTTGATATAGTTGATACTATTTGATAGTTTTGTTGATACTATACATTTTCCATATTGACAT
>JAFRQC010000157.1 GCA_017428805.1 Prevotella sp.
GAGATTGTGCTCAGGCCGATTGACGGAACGACGACCATCAAGTCGCACACGTTTATCCAGATGGAGGCAGGCAAGGGTTCTGTAGAATTCCCGAAGAGCGCATTGAAGAAAGACCCTGGGGATCCGACGACGTTTACGGATATCCGTGCGATCCTTCAGAGTATTCCCGCAACGGTGAATGAAAAGGTTACTGCCATCAATAACGTCATCACTGCCCTCAAGGCAGATATTGATGCCTATAACGCCATTTCGGGCGAAGGCGATGACCTGGTGAACAAGCAGGAACAGTGTATCAAGTTCGCCGACATCAAGACTAAGGGCTGTCAGGCCACGGCCGGCACGCTGCAGGATACTGACGCAGTCTTCACCTGGACGGATGCATTAAAAGATGTGGAGCTTTTAAAAGAGGAAGACGAGGTGATTCAGAACTTGATTAAAACGTCAGTTTCGGTGGAAATAACAGAAAAGCCCAAATCTACAGATGACTGCTATAAGGATAATGCCAAACCCAAAAGAAATTTCCAAAATGATTTGGCAGAATGGGAAAAATATGCAAATTATTATTTGACAGAACTAAACAAGCCAAAGAACGAGGAGAACCGGGTGAGGGCCGACAAGCGCAAGACCCTTGTGGATTGTGCCAATAATCTGGCAAAGTCTTTCTCAGACCTCTATAACGTATTCGATGGTATCAACAACCTTGCGAATCTGAAGGACTGTCCGAATACTGTCACTCAGACAAACAAGGACAAGGGTCTTGAGGGCGTGAAGAAATACAAGGATTTTGTCACAGCTACCGACAGTGCCTTGTTTGATAAACTTTATAAGCATGATGTGGCAAAAGATACGGATCTCACCCAGCCGTTAGGTGATGAGGTTAAGAAACGCTGGAGCAGGAAGGCCATCCATCACTTCATGAGCCAGGTGTGGAATGATGTCAATGCCGAGTTTAAGGATTCGATTGCCATGGTGGCTCCTTTATTGCTGGGAGATGTGATGGATGATGCACAGTGGAAGGCATCTGTTGGTGGATGGTTTAACGATGTGCAGCCGGTAACTGACGCGAAGTCTCAGATTGGCGGGTTTACCAAGGATAAATTCGTAGCGATTAGAGATCACTGGAAAGAAGAATACATTGATCCCTGGATAGATGCGACTGTCAACCGGCGTCGTTGGCAAACGGGCGTTCAGGGTAAGATCCTCCTGTCAGACTCTCCTGGAACGACCATCAGATTTGAGAAAGACGGTTCAACCTATCAACAGGTGAATGCACTGGCTTCCAATAAGTATATCTATGATTTGAGAGATTATCTAAAAACATTCTAAAGTATGGCAGATACGGTATTTAGTGATTGGCTGTCGGCATTGTCGAATCTTCAGGCCAGTGTGTCGAAGGATCTTTCGGAGATCCGGAAGCAGAAGGCTGAGATACAGCAGTTGAAGTCTGAGGTGTTCAACAGGGTTGCTCAGGGGAAGTATATCCGTGACGACCAGCGGCTGGTGCTTTCAGCACCGGAGATCGTCATCGGTAACGTAGACGCCTCAGGTATCCTATACAATGAGGGTGGTACTATCACGCTTCGCGGTCAGCGGGTAGCACTGGAGGGCGTCGGTGAGAATGGTATCATTGACAGCCGTGCTGCTACTGTCTCTCAGATAGCCGTTGATCCGGGTCCTGACGGGATTGAGGAGGTGGTCAGAAACCGTTCGGCCGTCATCAGTCAGGCCAAGCATATCACTCTTCAGAGTAATGATGCTGAGAAGGATGGCTATTTCGCCTGTATGCCCCAGACGGTGGGGTCAGCCGGTGTGCGTATCCATGCCGACGAGTGTATAGAGATAGATGCCGCCGTGTCTTCTGAGTCACGTTCGGCACAGATAGGTGACCAGTTGAAAAACCTGAGCAGCGCCGTGACGAGCCTGACACTTGACTCTACCAGTGCCATGGCTACAGCCACCACGCTGGTAGGCGAGATGGAGGCGTTGATGGTCTTGCAGGATCCGCTGAGTCTGGACGAGGTGACCATGCGCACCACAGTGACGGAACTTGATGATCTGACAAATCAGTTCAATAGTCTCATGCCGTCGGTCTATCGGGCATTGGAAAGGGCTGTCGCCTCGATGTCAAAGTTGGCAGAGACGAACCGCAGGATCAAGGAATTGCAGAAAGAACAGACGAAGCTGGCTGCCGCCCAGGCCACATTCAAGGATAAGAGTACGGATGCCGTGCTGCGCGTGAATGCGGAGCAGATGTTCTTCAAGTCGGTTGACGGCGACGGGAATATTCGTACTAATCCCGAAGCTTCCATCCATGTGCAGACGGGTAAGTTCGACTTGACAACGATGAAATCCGACGGTTCGCTGATTGATGACAGTCATGTGCGTATAGCAACCCACGACGTGAGCATCTCGACGGTGAATCCTAAACTGAATGATGACGGGACTGCTGACTATACGACTGAGGGCAGTGTGTCGGTGGCCTCGAAGGACGTTTCCTTTACGGCCGTGGACTATAGTACCGATAAGGTGAACGCCCAGACGAAAGACAGCCTGTTCAGTGTCAGGATGGAGAATATGTCGTTTATTTCGCGTGATGTAGATGGTAATAGTACAGGCAACTTCTGTGTATTGGCAGAGAATGAAATTCATCAGTCGTATGACAAAGACGGCAATGCGACAGGCAGTTTTGACGTACTGGCCAAGGATATGCAGTTGTCAGCAGAGGACAAGGAAGGAACCGCTATCGGCAGTCTGACAGTAAAGACAGAGAACATGGTATTGGCATCTACAGACAAGAGTGGCAAGGCCGTAGGACAGTTCATTCTGAACAGTAAAGATGTCTTCGTGAAGTCGATGGATGCTGATGACAAGGGAGCCGACAAGAGTCTCGCTGCTGGCGGTAACATGGTACTTGTGGCAGAGAAGATGTTCGTGGGTCGCACTGACAAGGACAATACCAGCAAAGAGTTGCAGCTGTCCTCCGACAAGACAGGTATCTATGGCAAGACGACTACCGAGATACAGCAGGGCGAGGCCAAGGCTGTGGTGCAGCTCGACGGCGGCAACGTGGCTATTGGCGGCTCGAAGGCTGAGTTCTATGGCGACAACACCATCAACGGCAAGAGCGATTTCAAGGCTGACGTGACGATGAAGAAGCTGACTGCCGACAATATCGAGGCGAAGACCTCGTTCAAGAGTAAGAACATCAGTGACGGCATCGCCGTGCCGGGTGCTCCATCCTCGGCTAAGCTGAGTGCGAAGCTGAAGGAGGCTGATGCCCCCAAGGCGAAGGACGTGAACCATGATGATAAATAATGATGTAAGATATGAAAAAAGCGATAGAAATACTCATCCGGGAGTTGGATAGTAAGTTGGGCGGGTATGCAGCTCTACTGAACTACCGTTATCTGAACCTTTGTGTGAAGGCTGAGCCTGTAGCTCTGCTCCCTGTTGTCATTGAAGATAAGGACGGGGACACCCAACATGTTGAGGACGTAGCCCGTACCATGCTCATCAACCAGTATCAGTTTGAGGTCATCCCCATGGATCAGGATATGGTATTCAACATATGCAAGGGGTTCCTGACTCATCATCCAGAATTCAAGCAGGATGTTGTCATATCGACGGAAGACCACAAGTTATATCGGGATATAGAGAACGAGAAGCATATTATCCTGACTGTTCCTGAGGTGAATGAGGATCGCCGTGATTTCCTTTTGGAATCAGTGAAGATGCTTTACGACCAGTGTAAGGTTCAGGTGGATAAAACGAATGCAGCCTATGCCGCCAAGTTGGCTGCAAAGGTTGTCGGACAGCCGGAGGATGTGGTCGAAGAATCCAAAAATAAACTGGAAGAAAGCCAGCAGATGTATTCCGACATGATTGACAAATATCTGGCAGCCAAGCAGAAGGAGATTGAGGAAGCCTACCAGCGCTATCTGAATGAGCAGAGCATCAAGAAGGCTAAAGCCGACGAGACGGCTGCTGCCCGTGGCGAGCATGCAGGCTATCGGATGCGTGTAGGAGATACTGATGAGTAACTAATTAATAATTAAGGAATATGGGAAATTTTGTAACGATGGGAGCAATGCTCCAGTGTAATCAGGGAATGGCACCCTGCTCGTTGATTGTGACCGTGCCGCTGCGCCCGAAGTGTATGAACATGCTGATGGCAACGACAATGGACTTCACACCGGCTAACATTCCGACCTTCGGCATGTGCCGTTCGATGGCCAATCCGACGGTCTCTGCCGCTACATCAGCCGCCATGGGCGTGTTGACGCCGATGCCGTGTGTGCCGGTAATCCCGGCTCCCTGGGCACCGGGCAGTGCAATGGTGAAAGTGATGAACATGCCGGCCCTGACCAACAATAGTAAATGTATGTGCACCTGGGGTGGCCAGATATCCATCACCAGTCCGGGTAACACGATGGTGCAAGGGAAATAGGTTAGTGGTTAGAGGTTAGTGGTTAGAGATTAGAGTGATGAAGAAAAGTATCGTAGGCTTGCTGATGGCTTGTCTGTCGGGGACTGCCAGCGCACAGTACATTCCGGCTTACCAGCCGGACTCCTTTGCTGTGAAGGCTGCGGATGTGGTCTACTGGCACAAGGGTAACCTGCTGAAGCATCTGGAGGTGTCGTTGACGGTGGGAACGTCGGGCGTCGGTATCGACCTAGCCGTTCCGCTTTCGCAGTACGTACAGGTGCGTGCGGGCTATGACTACATGCCCCCTTTCAAAAAGACGTTTAGTCACAAGGTGCTTGGTAATGGTAAGGAACCTGTAGCCTACGACGCGAATCGCAACCGCCAGGAGACTCCCTTCAACAGGATTTCCGAATACTATTACAAGCAGCACGGCTATGAGTTGCAGGATCATGTCGACCTGAAGGCTAAACTGACGATGAGCAACTTCAAACTGTTGTTCGACGTCTATCCGCTGAAGTACAACAAGAGTGTGCATATCACGGCGGGCGTCTACATCGGACCATCCCAGTTTGCCAAGGTAAACGAGGCTGATGGCCAGACGGAGATGATGGATGCCATCCTGACCTATAACAAGGAGTACAGGGCGGCTACCGACGGCTCCCTGAAGGACATGGGCCTGTTGTCGATCCAGATGGGTAACTACTCGCATAACTTCCAGCAGGGTGACAAGCAGCGACTGATGAATGCCGCCTACGAGATGGAGCCGACAGCCGAAGGCAACGTAGAGATCCTATGCACGTCGAACAGCATCAAGCCCTATCTGGGCTTAGGCTATGGCGGTCTGCTTTCCCCGAGCCGTAACGACTGGAAGATCACGGTGGAGCTGGGTGCGATGTTCTGGGGCGGTACGCCCACGATGAGAACCCATGACGGTACGGACATCACCAAGGATGTCAAGGACTATCCTCACTCGATCACGAAAATCGTGAAGGCCCTGAAGGTCTATCCTGTACTGAGTGTGAGGATTGCCAAGACATTGTTCTAACCCAAAAGCGACCTGTATGAGACGAATCCTGACCTTACTCCTGTTGACCGGACTTCTGATACCAGCAATGGCTCAGAAGATCAGTGTCGAAGGGTTTAAGAAGGTCAAGAAGGATTTGTTGAATCAGACTCCCCTGCCGGTGGACAAGACGCAGGCGACGATGGATTTCCTGACCGACGAGAAGGGATTCACGTTCAAGGCCGATGGCAAGGTAGACGTACAGCCCGAGGAGGCAGACGGAAAGATTAC
>JAFRQC010000158.1 GCA_017428805.1 Prevotella sp.
GAGTGCGCTTACTACTACAATGACAGGTTGCGTCCGAGCCTCTGCCTCCACAATTTCTTTTAAGCTCAAAATGCTTTTTACGGAACCTACGGACGTTCCGCCGAATTTCATTACTTTCATATTTCTATGCAATTTATCTTGTCGTCGGTACCCCTTCACAATGGGGGACTTCTCCAACGGCGGTGCAAAGGTAATGCAAATAGAGCAAATAACAAAAGAAATCGCTTATTTTTTCATCAATATCCTCAAAAAGTTAATTATTTCGTTGTTTTCCTAAAAAAAAGAATCATTTCGGTTGGTATTTGATAAAAAATGAGTACTTTTGCACCGAAATAATAATATGTAAGGTATAGAATGCTTCAATATAAAGACTTAAAGAAGATTCTGAAACAGGATAACTCGGGGCTTCCTTCTGTGAAGGTGGCTCTTGTCGGAGATACGGCTACACAGTTCTTGGCTACAGCTATTCAGGGTATGGGCGTAGAACGGGGATATCATATCGACTTGTTTGAGGCAGAGTATAATCAGGTGGAGCGCCAGTTTATGGATCCATCAAGTGAGTTATACGAATTTGATGCAGATGTTATTGTTGTATTCCAGTCCACACATAAGTTAGGAGAATATCATAGTTTGCTCTCTGTTGAGCAACAGACAGTTTTGGCAGACGAGCGTTTGTCTTTTGTGGCATCGATTTGTGAGAATCCTGCTTTTGCCAATAAGAAGATTATCTATTTCAATTATGCAGAGATAGAGGATACGGTCTTTGGCAGTTATGCTAATAAGGTGACATCCTCATTGTCTTATCAGGTCAGGAAACTGAACTATGAGCTGATGAACCTCTCGCAGCAGTATCCGATCCTTTTCATCTGTGACATTGCCGGTCTTCAGAATAAGTTAGGTCGTGACTATATGTTTGCGCCAAATGTTTACGTCAGCACAGAGATGATCTTGAGCGTGGATGCCCTGCCATACGTGGCTTCAAGGTTGATGGATATTGTTTGCGCTATCAAGGGACAGTTCAAGAAGTGCCTGATCCTCGACCTTGATAATACAGTCTGGGGCGGTGTCATCGGAGATGACGGGTTGGAGGGTATCCAACTTGGTCACGGGCTTGGTATCGGAAAGGCCTTCACGGAGTTCCAGATGTGGGTGAAGAAGCTGAAACAGCGTGGTATCATCATTTGTGTGGCCTCGAAGAATAATGAGGAAACGGCGAAGGAACCGTTTGAGAAGCATCCTGACATGGTGCTGAAACTGGATGACATTGCTGTGTTCCAGGCCAACTGGGAGACGAAGGTCGACAATATCCGAACTATTCAGAGCATCCTGAACATTGGCTTCGACTCGATGGTGTTCCTCGATGATAATCCATTTGAGCGGAATATCGTCCGTGAGAATATCAAGGGCATTACTGTTCCGGAACTGCCGGAGGATCCGGGAGAATACCTGGAATACTTATATTCCCTCAATCTCTTTGAGACGGCCAGCTATAGCAATGCTGACAAAGACCGTACCAAACAGTATCAGGTGGAGGCCAAGCGTGTATCTCTGTCGAAGACCTTTACCAACGAGGCTGATTTCCTCAAATCGCTGAATATGGTGTCGACCGTCAGTGGCTTTACCAAGTTCAATACTCCTCGCGTGGCTCAGCTCTCCCAGCGTAGTAACCAGTTCAATTTGAGGACTATCCGCTATACAGAGGCTGACATCACAGCTTTAGCAGAGGATCCGAACGTGATAGACCTCAGTTTCACGCTTGAGGATAAGTTTGGCGACAACGGTCTGATTGCGGTCATCATCATGAAGCGGCAGGATGCCGAGACGCTCTTCGTTGATACATGGTTTATGAGTTGCCGTGTATTGAAGCGTGGCATGGAGAACTTCACCCTCAATACGATGGTGGAACGTGCCAAGGCTGCCGGCTATAAGAAGATTATCGGCGAGTATCTGCCTACACCAAAGAACAAGATGGTGGAGAACCACTATACAGGGCTTGGCTTCACGAAGATGGAAAATTCAGAGACGGCCCGTTATGAGTTGCATGTTGAGGCTTATCAGCCCAAGGAATGTTATATTGACACAAAAACAGTATGACCATTCAAGAACTGGCAGCACAGTCTGCCCATATCACACACGCCTATCAGGTCACGCAGGAGGTTTATGATCATTTTCAGCGTTGTAGTCTCGACTACAATCCGTTGCATACTGACTCTGCCTATGCCAACAATAAGGGCTTTAGGGGTATTGTCATGTATGGAAATATCTTGAATGCCTTTATCTCTCATTTCGTGGGTATGCTGCTTCCCTCTAAAGAACTGATGATCCAGTCACAAGACATCAGTTTCCACAAACCAGTATTTCTGAATGATGAGATACTGTTGGAATCTGAGATTGACATTGTTTCAGAGGCGGTGAACATCATTAATTATAAATTGAAGTTTCGTCGTCTTGTTGATGGGAAATCAGAGCTGGTTGCAAAAGGACACGTACAAGTTGGACTCCTGAAATAAAAATAGTGAAAGAATGAATATATTAGTTACAGGTGGAACTTCAGGCTTGGGTAAGGCTACGGTAGAATTGTTGGTTAAAGACCTGCATCAAATCTATTTCAGTTACCTGCCCACAGAAGCGTACAAGGCTGTGGCAGAAGAAATGGAAGCTACTTATAGTAGCGTCAATGCCGTACCTGTCAATTTCTGTGAGGAAGAGAGCGTGGATGCCTTCTGTGAACAAGTCAAGACATGGGATATTGACGTGCTGGTCAATTGTACGTATGTTGGCAAGCCCCAGACAACCTATTTCCATAAAATAGCCCCAGGAGAATTCCTCAGGGCTTTTGAGATGAATATTATCCCGATGGTGAAGATTACCCAGGCCACCCTTGGGATCATGAAAAAAAAGAAGTTCGGGAAAATCATCAATATCATTACAGAGGCTGTCATCGGGCTGCCTCCCATGGGCTATAGCCTTTATGCGGCGAATAAAGCCTATCTGATGGAACTCTCGAATGTATGGAATAAGGAATATACGAGATATAATGTGACAAGTAACTGTATTCTGCCAGCCTATATGCAAACGAGTTTTGCGGAGGTTGATGAGCGCATTTTGGAACAGATGCAAATGGAACATCCTCTGAAACAGTTACTTACGCCAGAAGAGGTGGCCAAGGTTATCAAATTCTTCGTGGATGCTTCACAGCAGGTTAATGGCGTCAAGCTGCCTGTGAATGCAGGTACATTATTAATGGCATAACTAGTTTTAATTCAAATATGGAAAGACAAGAGATTTTTGAGAAATTGAATGAGATTTTTATGGATGTGCTTGATCTTGACGAGTGCAATCTCACCGACGAGACAAGTGCCAATGATATTGAGGAATGGGATTCGCTGAGTCATATCCAGCTGATCGTGGCTATTGAGAAGGCTTTCAAGATCAAGTTCACTTCGTTGGAGATCATGAAGTGGCAGAATGTGGGCGAGATGGTTGACTCGATGCTCCAAAAATTGTAAATCGTAAATCCTACTAATGGTAGTCAACTCTGTCAGGTTCCTTTTCTTCTTCATAGTAGTCTTCGCCGTCTACTATTTGCCATTCACGAAGAAATCCTCTCGCCATCAAAACATCTGGCTACTGTTGGCGAGCTATTTCTTCTACGGTATGGTCGACTGGAAGATGGTGGTAATACTGTTAGGTGCCACGGCTGTGTTCTATGCCCTTGGACTGTGGTTAAAGGACATGATGCAGAAAGGTCGTGCCAAGCAGGCCTCGCACCTGACCACTTTCGGCGTGGCTTTGGGAATCTGTTTGTTGCTATACTTCAAATACCTGAATTTCTTCGGTGAGTCATTTGTAGAATTGCTCAGTGCCATTGGACTGAAGGCTACGTGGACAACCCTGAACATCATCGTGCCTGTCGGCGTGAGTTTTTTTACGTTCAAGTTGATCAGCTATTTGATTGAAATCCATCGCGAACATGTCGAACCGAGTAAGGATATGGTGGAGTTTGCTACCTACATTGCCTTCTTCCCGACACTGCTCTCTGGTCCTATTGACCGTCCGAACACGTTTATTCCACAGTTGAGGAAATCACATTCATTAGATTATGCACAAGCTGTGGACGGCTGTCGCCAGATCCTCTGGGGTATGTTTACGAAGATATGCATAGCCGACCATTTGGCCATCGTAACGGAGAGTGTATGGGCGGATTATTCCAGTCAGGCGGGTTCGACGTTGCTCCTATGGACGCTGCTCTACACCATGCAGATCTACACTGACTTTGACGGCTATTCGAATATGGCCATCGGCGTGGGCAAGATTCTCGGTTTCAATATCACCCGCAACTTCAACCATCCTTTGCTGGCTCGTAATATCGCAGAGTTTTGGCGTAATTGGCATATTTCGCTCACGTCGTGGGTCACCGACTATGTGTTTATGCCATTGAACATCGCCTTCCGTAATATGGCTAACTGGGGGGTGATGCTTGCTGTGACCATCAACATCGTACTTATCGGTCTTTGGCATGGAGCCAATTGGACATTTGGCTTTTTCGGCCTCTATCATGCCATGCTCTTTATGCCGCTGGTCCTTTCTGGTTCCTTCGGTAAGAACAAGAAACTGCGTCCCAACGACCATAATCTGCCCAAGTTGAAGGACTTCTCGAAGATGTTGATGAACTTTTTCCTTGTATCGTTAGGATTCGTATTCTTCCAAGCTGGTAGTGTGACTGATGCCTTCAGTTTCTTCGAGGGCATTCTGTCATTATCGCTATTCTCTATGCCAACCTTGGCGGTTAAGAAGTTGACGCTGTTGCTTATCCTCATCGTGTTGATTTTGGAGTGGACAACCAGGAAGAAGGAACATCCGTTACAATTACCGACAGACGGTATCTTCAAGTATTCCGCAGTCCGATATCTGCTCTATACAGCCATCAGCCTCATGATGTTCCTATTTGCCGGAGAAGTCGAGACATTCATTTATTTCCAGTTCTGACCATGAAGAAGTTCCTGCTAAAATTATCATATACTGTCCTGCCGGTATTTCTACTGCTGTTTGGATTGACGGCATACGTCACACTCTATGTCCTTCCCAAGACAACAGGTGATTTAGGACATTTGGCATTGATTCCGTTTGGTTGTAACGAGGATGATGCTGACGAGATGAAAGAGCTGCTTTACATGAATGTCAATCAGACTGATAGTCTGAGGAGTATTCATGCTGATGTGTTGACTGTGGGTGACTCCTTCTCCAGAATGGGTCGATTAGGCTATCAGAACTATCTAGCAGCTCAAGGTGTTTCTGTAGTCAATTGTGCCAGAGAACTATACGAGAATCCCATGCAGTATGCCTATAACATCCTTGATAGGGGATTGGTGGACTCCACGAATATCGGCGTGCTGGTTATTCAGGTAGGGGAACGAGATCTTGTCAGTAGGGCAGAGGAGTTTAATGTCGATAAAGTTGACATGAATGAACTCGATCCCGAACCTTCTTCCAATAGTGGTAGAGAGAATCCTAATGCATGGTCCCTCTTGCGGGCCAGAGATTTCCTGACGTACCGCCTACACTGGAGTCCTGTGTATAAGGTAACCCTTGACAAGGACTATTTTAACAGTAAGGAGCCTCGTAGCCTGTATTTCTATTGTGCTGACATCACCAACGGAGTGAGCATTGGCGATGCCTCCAAGCAGAAAGTTCAGGAAGTATTTCAAATCCTGACCAGGAAGGCAGAGAAGCGTGGCATCTCTTTGCTGCTGATGATTCCTGTTGACAAGTATGATATGTATCAGGATCATATTGTTGACAATCCCTATCCTCGTAAGACTTATGTCGAGGATGCCCGTGAGCTTTTTGGCGATAAGCCGAATGTCTTACTGTGTAAGTATCTCTTGACACCTTTAATAGAAAAAGGTGAGAAAGATGTGTTCTCTTTCGATGACAGTCACTGGAGCATCAAAGCCTCAGAGATTGTTGGTATAGAACTGAGTAAAAGAGTTAAACGCCGTCTATATGAACTTTAATTCGTTTGAGTTCCTGGTGTTTCTGCCGATAGTGTTTGTGCTTTACTGGTTTGTCTTCCAGAAGCGCGAATGGCAGAACCTGCTGATTGTCACGGCCAGCTATGTGTTTTATGGCTGGTGGGATTGGCGTTTCCTGTTCTTGATTGTATTTACGTCGCTGTGTAGTTTCTATAGTGGTGTGCTGATTGAGCATTTCGAGGGACAGAAGCGAAGGCAGCGGATGGTGTGCGCTGTGAACTTGATAGTGAACTTCTTGATCTTAGGTGTATTCAAGTATTATAATTTCTTTGCTGACAGTCTCGCACAATTGTTTTGGCATTTGTTCCATTATCAGTTGGATTGGGTAACGCTGAACGTGATTCTGCCCGTAGGTATCAGCTTCTACACCTTCCAGGCACTCAGCTATACGATCGATGTTTATCGGAAAGACGTGCCTGTCACCAGGAACATCGTGGAGTTTTGTGCGTTTATCAGTTTCTTCCCGCAGTTAGTGGCAGGTCCTATCGAACGGGCCAAGAACCTGTTGCCGCAGTTCCAGCGTGACCGTCATTTCGATTATGAACTGGCTGTGGACGGTTGTCGTCAGATGTTGTGGGGATTCTTTAAGAAGGTTGTCATTGCGGATAGATGTGCAGCGAATCTTAATCCGCTTTGGGATTCATACGCCGACTATTCAGGCGTCAGCCTTTGGCTATTGGCACTCCTGTTTACCTTCCAGATATACTGCGATTTCTCAGGTTACAGTGATATTGCCATAGGTTGTGCACGTCTGTTTGGTATCAAGTTGCTGCCTAACTTCAATTACCCCTATTTGTCGAGATCAATATCAGAATTCTGGCGTCGGTGGCATGTATCGCTGATGACGTGGTTCCGCGACTATGTCTATATTCCCCTTGGCGGAAGCCGTTGTGCCCAGTGGAAGGTCATCCGTAATACGTTTATCGTGTTTGGTGTCAGTGGCTTGTGGCACGGAGCAAATTGGACATTCGTGTGCTGGGGCTTGTATCATGGCACTCTGATTGTGTTATATAAACTGTTGCATATCAACACCAAGGATAAGGACATTCTGGCTGCTGGACGCAGGTTCCCAACGATCAAGGATGTGTGTAGAGTTGTTGTGACATTCTGTCTGGTTGTTGTCGGCTGGGTTATTTTCCGTGCTGAGAATATCTCTCAGGCATGGGATATCGTGTCTCGTATGTTCCTGACAGCTTTTGATGATTTCCACTTCCGTTTGGGAAGTACCAATACTTTTATTGCAATCTTGTTGCTGATGATTGTAGAGTATCTGCAACGCGACAAGGTACATGTACTTCAGTTCCCTGACAACAGGGTGTTCCGCTGTTCTTCGGTCCGTTATTCGCTTTATGCATGTATCGGGCTTCTGATGTTCTTCTATGCCGGTGAAGTCCAGACATTTATATATTTCCAATTCTGAGTATGAAGAAATTCCTGATTAAAATCTCATATATCGTCTTGCCTATATATATAATAATGTTAGGGCTTGTGGCTTATGTTACATTGTACATTAGTCCTCGGGCAGATAGTGATCTTGGCAGTCTGGCTCTGATTCCGTTTGGGGTGGAGTATAGCCAATCGCTTATGAAGTATGGAATGGAGGACACCTTATTTATAAAGGTCAATCATACAGATGAGCTGCGTAACATCCATGTTAATGTGCTGACTGTGGGTGATTCGTTCTCTCAACAGGGAAATATTGGTTATCAGAACTATATGCCTGGTGAGGGACTTGCTGTTGCCAATTGTAAGCGTAGTCTTTATGAGAATCCTATACAGTATGCTTGCAACATTCTTGACTGGGGCGTTGTGGATTCCACCAATATCGATGTACTGGTTGTCGAAGTTGTGGAGCGTGATTTGGTCCTAAGAATAAGTGATTTCAAGGAATCTAAGGTTGAAGTACCAGAGCCAGAGTCTGCCCCTGACGGTGAAAAACGCAATGCCAACGAATGGTCGCTTCTCCGAGCCCGTGATTTCGTCTTGTATCGGTTTGCAGGCCGTAGTCCTGTGTATGTGGTTGACCTGAATAGGGATTTCTTCAGCAGTCGTGAACCCAATAAGCTGTATTTTTATGATGGAGATATTAAAAATGGCCTGACAATTGATGAGGCTGTTATTCCGAAGGTGAAGAACGTCTTTGATTTGTTGACTCGTAAGGCCCATGAGCGAGGCATTCAGCTGATGCTGATGATGCCTGTGGATAAATACGATCTCTATCAAGATTATATAAAGGATAATCCGTACCCTCCCAAACGGGTTAACGAGGATGTACGCGAGATATTTGGAGATATTCCAGAAGTCATGCTGTGCAAAGACTGTCTGCAGCCTCTCGTGGAGAAAGGAGAGAAAGATGTGTTCCTGTTTGACAATACCCATTGGAGCTATAAAGGATCCGAGGCTGTCGGCAAGGAACTCAGCAGGAGGGTCTTTCCCCTCCTGAGTAGGAGGGGTGCCCGAAGGGTGGGGTGGTCTGATCCGCCTCCCAATTCCCAAACGGCGGATGCCTTTTCGTCTATTGACAAACAAAGATAAATATTTTTTATTTCGTTTAATTTTTTAATTTTTAACTACAATGAGAAAAATGAGTTTTTTGACAGTATTGGCGGCCATGCTGCTAAACTGTGGTATTGCAAACGCCCAGACCGCGACGGGAAGTCAAGCAGAAGATCAGACAGAGAGTCAGAATGAAGGCTCCAAAGAATCCCTTTCTAAGAAAAATGGTGTGAAGTGGGGTGATGTCAATGATGACAACAAGGTCGATGCCGCTGACATTGCCGTCCTTGTCAACATTATTATGGGCAAGTATGAGAATACCGGTGAGAATACTGGTGAGAATACTGGTGAGAATACCGGTGAGAATACTGGTGAGAATACCGGTGAGAATACTGGTGAGAATACCGGTGAGAATACTGGTGAGAATACCGGTACCGAGCCTGCCACAGAAACTTACTATTTCGGCCTGACTATCACAAAGCCTATGGCTTCCAATTACACCACAGGCCCTGCCGGAATGCCGAGCTTTATTTCTAATGACTATAAGTCTCTCGATGAAGTTGTGAAAGCACAGCCAAAGCTCGCTGTAGCCGCAAACTCCTATGGCGTTTTCTACTATCCGAAGGCATGGGGTACTCAGGACTTGGTGATTCAGGACGAGAGCGGTAATATTTACACCGTAAAGGAGTCTTCTATTGACATCTCTGACTACATTGCTTTCGAGACAAACAAGAAAGTCCTCGACGCAACGACGATCTACCTTAGGACACGGGCTGCCGCAGATGAATTAATGAAGCAGTTCTCGAATGCTAAAGTTGATCCAGAACCCGCTACGCCTGTAGTAACTCCTCCAGTAGACAATCCTTCAGTAGACAATCCTTCAGTAGATAATCCTCCAGTAGACAATCCTCCTGTTGTGACTCCTGGTGAAGCTGTGTATACTGGTGAGAACGGAATTAGATTCGTAATAAAGAATAACCTCGGTGTGGAAGCAAGATTCTCTGGTAAAGTCATTCTTAATGTATCCAGAAATCCTAATGACTGGACAAACTCAACACAAGTCAATGCCAACATGCATGGACCGACCTCAGGCACCAGCTGGGCATATAACGATATTATTATACAACCCGGTGGATCTTATACATCACCTCTTATAACAACAATTGATGGCATATATATGCCTGGTACTAATTTCACTGACGGTACATGGTATTTCATGAATGCAGATAACGGTCCATACGTTCATTCGATATACCTATATTCTAGAATATGGAACACCAAGAAAAACGAAAGCAGTGGATCTAATCATATGTATGTTGCGGCTCCTCCTCAGAATACAAAACTTATGAGAGGTTATACATATAATTTGACTTTGAATTGGAAAAACCCAGAAGCAACGTTAGATCCTGATGGTAGTGGCCACTATGTAATATTAGGTTATGGAAAAACAAAGCTATAATAAACGATGATAACGTTTTAAAGGCAGGAGTCTCCATTCGTGAGGCTCCTGTTTTTTTTGTCTGAAAATTTCAAAGCATGTACAGCAATTCTTTACAGCCATGTATAAGTCTGATAATCAGGCGGTTATGATTACTTTGGTTTTAGGCTAAGGAAACTCGGACTTTAGTTAGGGTAAACTCGGACTTTCCCCTAACGAAACTCCCACTTTGGACTATCCAAACTGCCAGTTTTCTTGCTGTTGATTTGGAATGTAAAATATTTTCTTTGTTGTAAGCAGTTCGTATGCACTCTATATGTCCATGTTGTGACAGTTGTGACAATTAAATATTCGCCTACCTGAACATTTTATTATATATATTATTATATATATGTATATAGATAATTGTAGATTCAAAGATGTTTCCTTCGCGAAAATAACTGTCACAACTGTCACAACCGTCACAATGGTCAGATTTCTGCCGTATTATTTGCTTAGATGATTTATTATTTGTAATTTTGCAGCAGAATTTAAGATGTAGATATATGTTGGCATATAAGAAGTTCATTTTGGTATGGGTCGTTTTCATGTTGATACCGCTTTCCGCTATGGCTGGGGGAACGGAGCTTGGCAGGCAATACTGCTCCGGCACGCTGCCCATTATGTTTATCAATTCAGAAGCACCCGTCACAACCAAAGAGTATTACGTAAACGCTACTTGCTATATTGATGCCCTTGGGCAAGAAGGGTATGAGTCGTTGGGTACGGCAGAGTCTCCGTTGGTATTGGAAATCAAAGGACATGGTAACCATACATGGAAGGAATATGCCAAGAAGCCCTATCGCCTGAAGTTCGAGGACAAAGTGGAACCGCTGGGGATGAAAAAGAACCGCCATTTCACCCTGTTGCCCCATGTTGATGACGACATGGTATATCTTCGTAATACTGTTGGTTTTGAATTGAGCCGATTGATAGGAATGGCATATACGCCAGCACAGGAACCAGTAGAGGTGGTTCTCAACGGCGACTATGTCGGTCTCTATATGCTGACGGAGAAAATCCGTATTGGCAAGAATCGGGTAGAGATTACAGAACAGGCGGACATGTCGGAAGACCCAGAAGAGATCACGGGGGGATGGTTGTTGGAAATTGACAATTATGAGTATGATGACCAGATATTTATAAGAAACGAAATCAGAGATCAGGATTGTTTGAATATGACAATTCATGAGCCGGAAGTGTTGTCGCGTGAACAAAGAAGTTATATTACTTCATTCATTAAAGATACGGATAAAGCCATCTATTCCCCCAATAAATCCAGTAAGATCTGGGAGAAATATATTGATATGGATACGTTGGCGCGTTATTATATAGTCAGGGAGATTGTCGATGATGCAGAATCGTTTCGTGGCAGTTGCTATATCCATAAGGAGAGAGGGCGCGATACCAAATTGATTTTTGGCCCCGTGTGGGACTTTGGGAATGCGTTCCACCGAGGGTACGACAAATTTGTATGGCAAGATCCGCCTTATGGATCCGTCTGGATAAAGGAAATCTATCAGTTCCACAGGTTCAGGGACTGCGTTATGGATATTTGGCAGCCTTTCCTTGGCATGCAATATCCTAAGTTGGATAAGGCTATCGATGACTTCATTGAACGCATTCGCTATGCAATAGAGAGCGATATAGCCCGTTGGCCGGGAAATAATCCAGGTTCCATAGATGGTAGAAAACTATTGATGAAACAATGTCTTGCTGAAAAGGTGGCGTTCTTGACAAACGAATGGGGCGAAGGTATCATAAACGGTATCTCTTCACCCACCATGACACAGGACAACGCCCCTTATTGGTACACATTGGAAGGACGGCGACTCAATGCGCGACCATCAACACCAGGCCTGTATATCTATGGGAAGAAGAAAGTGGTGATTCGATAACGGGTATCAAATTGTTGATTGATTACAATGAATCCAAAGCGTGTTCTCTCGTTTGACGTGATGCGTATCGTGGCAGCTTTTGCCATTGTGGTGCAGCATGTGAGTGGACAGTTCTGGCATCTGCTTTTCCCTTCCGCAGAATGGGAAATCAGAAATGTATATTCGTCTCTAGTTCAATGGGGTGTGCCAGTATTCTTCATGATCTCTGGTGCTTTGTTCCTTTCTCCAGACAAGCCCTTGATCATCAGACGCCTCTTCGGAAAGAATCTGCTACGTATTGTCTATGCCTTCCTCTTTTGGTCAGCCATATATATCTTGGTCACTGAGGGACTGGGGCAAGGACTGAAGATATACTTCTTAAGTGTGCTTAAGGGACCGCCTCATTTCTGGTTCCTGACGGTGATGATAGGTATTTATCTGACGTTGCCGGCATTGAAGGGCATCGCAGGACAGGAAAAGGCGTTTAACTATCTGGTGGGGTTAGCCATCGTAACCACATTCGTCATTCCTTCCGTATTCAGTCATTTGGAGCTGTTCAACCCGTTGCGGAAGCAGGCACTGGCTGACTATTACGACGGCTATGGCCTGACGTCGCTCTATTTCATCACCTATTTTATTATAGGACATTGGCTCTTTTCCCATACGATCTCCAGTCGTATGAGGAAAATCATCTATTTGTTGGCGGCCTTGAGCATCGTGGCTTCTGCCCTCGCAACTCGCTGGCTGTCATATCGGTTAGGCTTCTGCCATAGTTTCTTTTATGAAGACCTGCATCCCTTTGTACTCATTCAAGGGGTAGCCGTGTTCGTCTTCTTCAAAGAGCGCTTTAGGGTCCTTTCATCACAGGCGAGCCGTATCGTCCTCAATCTTTCCAATTACAGCTTTGGTATCTATTTGGTTCATCCACTCATGATCTACTTGTGTACGAATTTCCTTGGATTCAATTCCTCTACTTTCCCTGTGGTGTGGTTTGGTCCCGTTTATAGCGTATTCATATTTATCCTCTCTTTCCTATTGGTGAAGCTGATCAGCATGATTCCCTTTATGAGAAAGTTTGTGATGTGACACCTATTCATATATATGACTGTTTCATGACGAACGAATATCAGATACGGGTAACGCCAGAGGTGGCTGCACAGGAGGACAGGCTGATGCGGTGGTTGGCGGATGAGCAAGGCATCGACGAAAGGACGATTTATGGGGTGAGGATCCTCAAACGAAGCATTGATGCACGTCAGAGACAGATATTTGTCAACCTGAAGGTCAGAGTCTATGTCAATGAACAACCTCATGATGATGAGTATGTCAGGACGGAATACCAGAATGTGGAAGGCCGTCCTCAGGTGATTGTCGTGGGGGCTGGCCCTGGTGGACTGTTTGCTGCGCTGAGACTGATAGAATTGGGTCTGCGGCCTATCGTGCTGGAGAGAGGAAAGAATGTTCATGAACGAAAGAAGGATTTGGCCAATATCACCAAGACCCAGAAGGTGGATGCAGAGAGCAACTACTGTTTTGGTGAGGGTGGGGCTGGTGCCTATTCTGATGGCAAGCTTTACACCCGAAGCAAGAAACGTGGTAATACGGACAAGATCCTGAATGTCTTCTGTCAGCATGGGGCATCGACGACTATTCTGGCTGATGCCCATCCCCATATAGGAACAGACAGACTCCCCAAGGTAATTGAGGCCATGCGTAATACGATAATCCAATCTGGGGGCGAGGTACATTTTCAGACCAAGATGACCCAACTGATAATCAATGGCGATAAGGTCATTGGTTGTATAGCAGACAAAGAGTATCTTGGACCTGTCATTCTTGCCACAGGCCACTCTGCCAGAGACGTTTATCGCTATTTGGCTGAAGCAAAAGTGGAGATTGAGGCGAAAGGCATTGCTGTAGGTGTCAGACTGGAACATCCGTCTCATTTAATCAATCAGATACAGTATCATTCGAAGCAGGGTAGAGGACGATGGTTGCCTGCTGCAGAGTATTCGATGGTAACACAGGTGGATGGTCGGGGCGTGTATTCGTTCTGCATGTGTCCTGGTGGCTTTGTGATTCCTGCAGCCACAGACAAGGAGCAGATTGTTGTCAATGGTATGAGTCCTGCTAGCCGTGGCACTCAATGGAGCAATAGCGGCATGGTGGTAGAGGTGAGGCTAGAGGATATTCAGACCACCCCTGACCCCTCCTACTCAGGAGGGGAAGAGGATACTCTTAGAATGATGTACTTCCAAGAGGAACTTGAGAAAATGTGCTGGCAGCAGGGTAATATGAAACAGACGGCTCCTGCACAGAGGATGGCAGACTTTGTCAATAATAAACTGAGTTACGACTTGCCGAAATCGTCATACGCTCCTGGACTGATTTCAAGTCCCTTGCACTTCTGGTTGCCAAAGATGATTTCTAAACGTTTGCAGGAGGGCTTTAAGATCTTTGGCCGACAGGCACATGGCTTCCTGACAAATGAAGCAACCTTAATTGCTGTTGAGACCAGAACGAGCAGTCCTGTACGTATTGTCAGAGACCACGAAACGTTGCAACATATTCGTATTCAGGGACTTTTCCCTTGTGGGGAAGGTGCTGGCTATGCTGGAGGAATCGTCTCTGCAGGTGTCGACGGAGAACGATGCGCAGAAGCTGCAGCACAATACATTTTTAGCAACGGACATCAGGACTAACAGGACGAAATTCTATAAAAGTCCTTAAGTCGTGTAGTCCGTTGTAAAAAAATCACGAAAAGGTTTGGTGGTTTCAAATATTTTTCGTAACTTTGCCAACAAGAAAATAGTTTAACTAAAAGATAACGCTCTATGAATAGGGAGGAAAAATTCGTGATTACAATCAGTCGCCAGTTCGGAACAGGCGGACATGAGATTGGCGCAGAGTTAGCCCGCAGACTTAATGTGAAGCTGCTGGATAAGCAGATTCTTAATGAGGTGGCTAAGCGTAACAGAGTCGTAGAAGAGGCTATGGAGAAGATTGAAGCCAGAAATCCGCTCTGGCGTGATGACTTCACCAACTTCTACCAGAATTACATGAGTAAGGCCGAGTATGACGGAACGGAACACGACCAGACGTCACATGAACTTTTTGATGCACAGGCAGAAACCATTCGGAAGATTGCTGCCAAGGAGTCGTGTGTCATCGTTGGTCGTTGTGGCTTCCACATCTTTGAAGACCATCCGAATGCGCTGAAGATTTTCATCCATTCGACAGAGGATTGCCGGAAGCGCAGGATTGCTGAGAAGTATGGTTTGGACATGCGGGATGCAGCCGCAATGGTGGTCGATAACGACTACAGCCGTGAGCTCTACACGAAGACTTTTACCGGCAAGGACTGGACCGATGCTCGGAATTATGACATCTCGATTGATGTCCGTAAATTCGGCATAAACGGTGCTGTAGATTTCTTAATGAACTGTATTGAGTAGTTTTCTTGAGAAAAATTTGTGTATATACCGATTTTTTAGTACCTTTGCACGCTGAAATTTCACAAGTTGGTAATTACTAAAAAATCGGTATAATGAATATTTCCTACAAATGGTTGAAGGAATACGTGGATTTCGACCTGACGCCCCAGGAGGTGTGTGATGCCTTGACGTCAACAGGTCTCGAAGTCGACGCATTGGAAGAAGTACAGAGTATCAAGGGTGGCCTGAAGGGGCTTTATGTGGGCAAGGTGCTCACTTGTGAAGCCCATCCCAACAGTGACCATCTGCATGTGACAACAGTAGACTTAGGCAAAGGTGAGCCTTCGCAGATTGTCTGCGGTGCACCGAATGTGGCAGCTGGCCAGAAAGTAATCGTGGCTGACCTCGGTTGTGTGCTCTACGATGGCGATCAGGAGTTTGTCATCAAGAAGTCCAAGCTGCGTGGTGTGGAGTCCAACGGTATGATTTGTGCAGAGGATGAGATCGGTATTGGCAATGACCATTCTGGTATTATCGTTCTGCCCGAGGATGCCGTGGTAGGTACGCCTGCTGCAGAGTACTATCATCTGGAGAGCGACTGGCTCATCGAGGTGGATATCACCGCAAACCGTGCCGACGGTCTCTCTCACTGGGGCGTGGCCCGTGACCTCTACGCCTGGCTGATGAGCAACGGCCACGAGACACAGATGCATCGTCCGGACTGCTCGAAATTCAAGGTGGACAATCACGACCTGCCTGTTGAGGTGGTTGTTGAGAACCAGGAGGCCTGCAAGCGCTATGCTTGTGTCAGCATCACAGACTGCGAGGTAAAGGAATCTCCTGACTGGCTGAAAAACAAGCTGACCACCGTAGGTCTGCGTCCTATCAACAATATTGTCGACATCACCAACTATATTATGATGGCCTATGGTCAGCCTCTGCATTGTTTCGATGCCGATATGGTAAAGGGACATAAGATTGTGGTGAAGACGATGCCTGAAGGAACGCCCTTCCAGACACTCGACGGTGTGGAGCACAAACTCTCTGACCGTGACTTGGCCATCTGCAATGCTGAGGATCCGATGTGTATTGCCGGTGTGTTCGGAGGCAAGGGTAGTGGTACTTACGAGACCACAAGGAACGTGGTGCTCGAGAGTGCCTACTTCCATCCTACATGGATCCGCAAGTCTGCCCGTCGTCATGGTCTGAGCACAGACGCCAGCTTCCGTTTTGAACGTGGCGTCGATCCCAATGGTACTATCTATGCGCTGCAGCAGGCTGCCATCCTCTGTCAGGAATTGGCAGGCGGTAAGGTGTCGATGGATATCTGCGATGTCTATCCCGAACCAATCAAGAATGCAGTCGTCGATCTCAGTTATGAGTATGTGAATAATCTGATAGGTAAGGTCATCACGCCAGGCATCATCAAGTTCCTCTGTCGTGCACTCGACATAGAAGTCAAGTTTGAGAATGCGCAGGGGCTCACTCTTGAGATTCCGGCCTATCGTGTCGATGTGCAGCGTCCTTGTGACGTGGTGGAGGATATCCTGCGCATATACGGATATAATAATGTGGAGATCCCCACACAGTTGAAGAGCTCATTGGTGATTAAGGGCGAAGAGGATCAGAAGCACAAGCTTGCTAACCTCGTCAGTGAGCAGCTGGTAGGCGAGGGTTTCAATGAGATCCTGAACAACTCGCTGACGAAGGCTGCCTATTATGAAACCGGAGAATCCGAGAATTCCGGATTAGTCAGGATTATGAATCCGCTCTCAAGCGACCTCAATGTGATGCGCCAGACTTTGCTCTTCGGCGGTTTGGAGAGCATCCAACACAATGTGAACCGTAAGCGCCAGAACCTGCGTTTCTTCGAGTTTGGTAATGTCTATACCTTCAATCCTGAGAAGCAGAACGACGATGAGCCGATGCAGGCTTACAAGGAACAGTATCATGCCGCCCTTTGGGTGACGGGTAAGCGTGTGGAAGGCTCTTGGGCTCACAAGAACGAGGATTCCACCTTCTATGAGCTGAGTGCCTGTGTGGAGAACATCCTCCGTCGTATTGGTGTGAAGCCGGGTATGATTGTCCGCAAGAAGTCTGAGAATGATATCTTCTCTGCTGGCTTGACCATCGAGAACCGTGGAGGCAAGACACTCGTTGAGATGGGTATCGTCACCAAGAAACTCCAGAAGCAGTTCGGTCTCGACAATCCTGTCTATTATGCAGAACTTAACTGGACAGCGCTGATGAAGGTCATCAAGAAGAACGAGGTACTCTATACGGAAATCTCCAAGTTCCCGCCTGTCAGCCGCGACCTCGCCCTGTTGGTGGATAACAGTGTCGAGTTTGCTCAGATTGAGCAGATTGCCCGTCAGACAGAGAAGAAACTGCTGAAGAACGTGGAACTCTTCGATGTGTATGAAGGTGACAAACTGCCTGCTGGCAAGAAGTCCTACGCCGTGAACTTTATCCTTCAGGATGAGGAGAAGACGATGGGCGACAAGCAGATTGACGCCATCATGCAGAAACTCATCGCCAATCTGAAGAAGCAGTTGAACGCCGAACTTCGCTAAAATTGTAAATCGTAAATCAGTAAATCGTAAATAATATGGGAAGAGCATTTGAATATCGTAAGGCTACAAAGCTGAAGAGATGGGGCCATATGGCCAAGACTTTTACAAAGATCGGTAAGCAGATCGCCATAGCCGTGAAGGCCGGTGGTCCGGAACCAGAGAACAACCCTGCACTGCGTGCTATCATCGCCAACGCCAAGCGCGAGAACATGCCGAAGGACAATATCGAGCGTGCCATCAAGAATGCGATGGGTAAGGACCAGAGCGACTACAAGGAGGTAACCTACGAGGGATATGGCCCTCACGGCATCGCCATTTTCGTAGAGACGCTGACAGACAACACCACCCGTACAGTGGGTGACGTGCGTAGCGTCTTCAATAAGTTCAATGGTAACTTGGGTACTCAGGGTTCACTCTCGTTCCTGTTTGATCACAAGGCTGTGTTTACTTTCAAGAAGAAGGACGACCTTGATATGGACGAGATGATCCTCGACCTGATTGACTACGGTGTGGAGGATGAGTACGATGAGGACGAGGAGGAGAACAGCATCACCATCTATGGCGATCCTTCTTCATTCGGTGCCATCCAGAAGCATCTGGAGGAGAACGGTTTCGAGGTGACGGGTGCAGAGTTCACCCGCATTCCCAACGACCTGAAGGATGTGACGGCCGAACAGCGTGAGACCATCGACAAGATGGTTGAGAAGCTGGAGGACTTTGATGATGTCCAGACAGTCTACACGAACATGAAACCCGAAGAGGTTGAAGCTTAATACAGAATGATCCCCGCCGGTTCAAGGCGGGGATTATTGTTTAATAGTCTTTATCTGTGAAAACAAAGTCGAGCAGCACCTTCTTCGGGTCTTTCTCCGAACGATAGGTGTAGGCGAAACGATAGTGGTTGTCTTTGTAGAGCTTCAGCGTCGTGGTATTGCGCAGCTCGTTCTTCAGGATATTCCCAGCGTCCAATTTCTCCACGATACTGTCATTATCGGCAAAGCCTGTCAACCTATAATAATAATGTAGGGTGTGGGTCTCCCGTTCAAAGGTCAGACTGTCTAAGATGGAGTTATTATCCATCTTCGCAGGACAGTTCTTCCTCGTATATTCTTTCGTCTCTCTCGCACAACGGTCTTCAAGCGACTCCTGACAAGCCGTCAATAACAGCAAAAAAACTGATAATACCCAAAACTTTTTCATAATGAATGCTATTTTTGGGTGCAAAGATACAAAAAAAAACAAAAATATCCATAATCCGACGATTTTTTTGTACCTTTGCACTTTAAAGACGCATAGAATTAATGGATCATATCAGGAATTTCTGTATCATCGCACATATCGACCATGGTAAGTCAACCCTGGCAGACCGTCTTTTGGAGTTCACCAAGACCATCCAGGTGACGGAAGGGCAGATGTTGGACGACATGGAGCTGGAGCGTGAACGTGGTATCACCATCAAGAGCCACGCCATCCAGATGGAGTATGTGTATCAGGGTGAGAAGTATATCCTGAATCTGATCGATACCCCGGGACATGTGGACTTCTCTTACGAGGTATCGCGTTCTATTGCTGCTTGTGAGGGAGCTTTGCTGGTGGTGGATGCCACCCAGGGCGTACAGGCGCAGACCATCTCGAACCTCTATATGGCCATCGACCATAACCTCGAGATTATTCCCGTCATCAATAAGATAGATATGCCTTCGGCGATGCCTGATGAGGTGGAGGACGAGATCATCGACCTCATTGGCTGTGAGCGTTCAGATATCATCCGTGCCTCAGGCAAGACAGGTGAGGGTGTCGAGGATATCCTGAATGCGGTGGTCGAGCGCATCCCTCATCCAGAGGGAGATCCTGAGGCGCCGCTCCAGGCACTCATCTTCGACTCGGTGTTCAACTCCTTCCGTGGTATAATTGCCTATTTCAAAATTGTCAATGGTGTAATCCATACGGGCGATCTTGTGAAGTTCTTCAACACAGGCATGGAGTATGATGCCGATGAGATCGGTGTGCTGAAGATGGACATGATTCCCCGAAAGGAACTGAGGACGGGCGATGTAGGCTATATCATCAGTGGCATCAAGAACTCGAAGGAGGTGAAGGTCGGTGATACCATCACGCATGTCGCCAAGCCCTGTACTGCGGCTATCGAGGGTTTCCAGGAAGTGAAGCCGATGGTGTTCGCAGGTGTCTATCCCATCGATCCCACGGATTACGAGAACCTGAGGGCCTCTTTGGAGAAACTGCAACTGAATGATGCCTCGTTGACATTCACGCCAGAGTCTTCTGTAGCATTGGGATTTGGTTTCCGTTGCGGATTCCTTGGTCTGCTCCATATGGAGATTGTGCAGGAGCGACTCGACCGTGAGTTCGATATGGACGTGATCACCACCGTTCCCAACGTATCCTATATGTGTTACACCAAACAGGGTGAGGTGAAGGAAGTGCATAATCCTTCAGGTCTGCCGGATCTGACGATGATTGAACATATTGAGGAGCCATATATCCGGGCTTCGATTATCACGGCCGCAGACTATATTGGTCCTATTATGACACTGTGCCTTGATAAGAGAGGTGAGCTGATTGATCAGCAGTATGTCAGCGGGAATCGTATCGAACTGCACTTTATGTTGCCGTTGGGAGAGATCGTTATCGACTTCTACGACAAACTGAAGTCCATCTCCAAGGGCTATGCCTCGTTCGACTATCATGTCGATGGCTTCCGTCCCTCGAAATTGGCGAAGCTGGATATCCTGCTCAATGGAGAACCCGTGGATGCCCTCTCTACACTGACACATCAGGACAATGCCGTCACCTTCGGACGCAGGATGTGCGAGAAGCTGAAGGAACTGATTCCCCGTCAGCAGTTCGACATCGCCATTCAGGCTGCCATCGGGGCAAAAATCATTGCCCGTGAGACAGTGAAACAGGTGCGTAAGGATGTGACCGCCAAGTGTTATGGTGGTGACGTCAGCCGTAAACGTAAACTGTTGGAGAAACAGAAGCGTGGTAAGAAGCGTATGAAACAGATCGGTAATGTGGAGGTGCCTCAGAAGGCCTTCCTCGCTGTTCTGAAACTCGACTAATCATTTGAAATCTAAATAGTAAATCGAAAATCCGTAAATTACAATTACTCTATGCCGAACATCGCTATTACAACCAGAGACGTGGCTCGTGAATTAGCCAGACGCTACAGCACAATGACTCATGACGAGTTGGATTTACTCGAGAGCATCCTTGTGCCGATGAAATTTGCCAAGAACGAACTGATCCTGAAAGAGGGTGAGACGTGTACGAACATCTATTGGGTCGTCAAAGGTCTCGTCCGTCAGTTCTATTTCAAGAACGATAAGGAACTGACGGAATACATGGCGACGGAGAATAGTATCGTGATGTGTATCGAGAGCCTGTTCTTGGAACAGCCCACTCGTCTGCAGATCAAGGCTATAGAACCTACCGTCATGATTGCCATGCCAAAGGCTGAGTTGGAGGCTGTAGCCATGAAGAGTGTGAACATCCAGATCCTCTATCGTAAGATCCTGGAGGAATCACTCATCCTCAGCCAGCACCATGCCGACATGCTCCGTTTTGAGAGTGCACAGGACCGTTATCAGAAACTGGTCAAGGATCAACCCCAACTGGTACTTCGTGCCCCGTTGGTCTATATTGCCAGCTATCTCCAGATGACGCCAGAGACACTCTCCCGAGTTCGTACGGCAGCTCTCCTGGAAAAATGAAATCATCCCGCCGATCCGGCGGGATGATTTCATTTAATGTCTCTCCAAATAGAGGGAATGGTCGATGCAGCGTGGTAGCTCTTCCTGATAATGCGTCACATAAATCAATGTCTTCTCAGGATCCTGGCAGTACTCATCCACTCGGTCTTTCACCATCCTGCGGTTCACATCATCCAGACCATGCAAGGGCTCGTCGAGAATCAACAGACTGGGTTCCTTGACAAAGGCACGGGCAACGAGGATCAGTCTCTGTTCTCCACTTGACATCTCGCGGAAATTCCTATCTGCCAGATGACCGATACCAAAGATGTTGAGCCATTTCCTGCACTGTGCTTGTTCTGCCTCGTTGGGCTTGACATACAGTCCGACGGTATCTTTCAGACCACTGGCCACAATCTGTATCGCAGGGATATTCTGCTTATAGCTGCGGTGCATCTCTGGTGACACATAACCGATATGTTTCTTGATGTCCCAGATGCTCTCACCGGATCCTCTTTGATGCCCGAACAATGAGATATCACAGGCATAACTCTGTGGATTGTCTGCACAGACCAGCGAGAGTAGGGTAGATTTCCCACTACCATTCTGTCCGGATAGCGACCAGTGCTCTCCCTTCCTCACCGTCCAGTCGAGGTCCTTCAATATCGTCCTTGCCCCATACCGTATGGTGACGTGGCTGAAGCGGATGATCTCTCGAGGAACGAGGAAGGAGGAATGAGGAACGAGATCACCTTGGAGGAAGTTCTCAGTCGCAGAAGTATTCTCCTTCCTCCTTCCTCCTTCCTCCTTCCTCGAAACCTTCGGCATCACCTTCATCTCTTTCACCTCTACGATATGCGTGATAAACTCCGGTATCTCGTCCGTCTTGGCGAGGACAAGGATAATCTGCAGTCCCTGTTCTTTTGCCAACATCGTCAGGAGCTCTTTCAACTGGTCACGGGTCTGAGCGTCGAGACCGATGAATGGATTGTCCATGATTAGCATCTTTGGATTCGTAAACAGCGATGTAGCGAGTTTGTATTTCCTCAGTTCCCCGCTCGACAGGAGGATGATATATTTGTCTAACAGACCTTCCAGATGGAATAACTCATAGAGATGCTTTTGTAAGGCACGCCTCGTAGGGGTGTCCTCACCAGCCAACTGATATGCCTCTTCGAGTTTCTGGCCGACGGTAGGTGTCTCCTCATCAATCTCCATCTGGTTCCAACGCTGTTGCAGGAAATACGTACGGTCGTTATCCCCTCCGTAAGTGTCTCTGAATGAGATGTATTTCAGATTGTCGTAAGGTTCGTCGAAACCATATCTCACCATATCTGGGAAGGCAGGGTGACGACCTGTCAACAGATCGACGAACATGCTCTTTCCTGCCCCGTTCCTGCCCACGATGGCGATATGCTCACCTTCCTCCATGCAGAAGTTCACAGGTTCCGCCATGCTCCACTCCGGCTTCCTCGCCCTCGCATTAATCAGTTCAATCGTCTTCATTCTTGGTTTATTCTTTTGCAACGGACTACACGACTTTAGGACTTTTCTCTTCTGAGTCCTTTAGTCCTGTAGTCCGTTGCTGAATTATTTCTTCACTTTTTCAGGATTCTTGTTCACGAAGTCCTTCCACCCACGGTACTTCACGTCACTCTCAGGCTTCCCCGCCTGCATAAAGTGACAATAGGCCGCAGCCAGGGCATCCGTGGCATCCATAAACTTCGACATCTCCTCATTGGGAATCTTCAGCAGCCGTTGCAACATACCTGCCACCTGCTCCTTCGAGGCATTGCCATTACCCGTCAGTGCCATCTTGATTTTCATCGGCGCATACTCATGGATAGGCACCCCATGATGGATAGCAGCAGCAATAGCCACCCCCTGGGCACGCCCTAACTTCAGCATCGACTGCACATTCTTTCCGAAGAATGGAGCCTCAATGGCCATCTCGTCGGGTAAATAACCATCAATGACACCCGTCACCCGCTCAAAGATATGTCCGAGCTTCAGGTAACCGTCAGCAAACTTCCGCAGGTCGATGACACCCATCGTCATCATCTGCGCCTTGCCGTCTTTCACCTTCAGCAGCCCGTAGCCCATCAGGTTCGTACCTGGATCTATGCCCAATATGATCTTCTCCATATCGGGTGCAAAGATACGAAAATAACCGCAGATTACGCAGATTATACAGATTTTTTTGGAATCAACCGATAAAGATTCTGCCAATCTGGAAGACTACTGCCGATGCGATCCACGCAACGATAGTCGTATAGACTGCGGCGAAACTAGCCCAGCGCCAGGAGCCTGTCTCATTCTTGATGGCAGCGATGGTGGCGATGCAGGGGAAGTACAATAATATAAATATAAGGTACGCGTACGCGATAAGCGGCGTGATGTCCTCCTGCAGCATGACCTGTCTCAGATGCGTGTATTTCTCGTTATCATCACTGAACTCTTCATCGTCTCCAAAGGAGTCATCACCAGAGTAGAGCACACCAATCGTTGAGGCCACAATCTCCTTGGCACCGATACCTGCTATCAGACTGACGTCGAGTTTCCAGTTGAAGCCCTGTGGCGAGAAGATGGGTTCAATGGTCTTACCCATACGGCCGATATAACTCTGTTCCTGTTGTTGTTCGCGGCTAAGGCTCTCATTATGAGGGAAATAACCAAGTGCCCATACGATGCAGGAGGCCACGAGAATAATGCCACCCATCTTCTTCAGATACTCCTTGCCTTTCTCCCAGGTGTGGCGCCAGATAGCCTTGGGTGTCGGCCAACGATAGGGTGGGAGTTCCATCACGAAGGGCGTGTCTTCACCCTTGATGACCAGCGAGGAGAAGATTTTGCTGATGATGACCGACATCAGGATACCGATGGCGTAGAGCGACAACAGCACCCACGAACGGTATTGCAGTGAGAAGAACGTGCCGGCAATCATAATATAAATAGGTAGGCGTGCCGAACAACTCATAAACGGCAGGATCATCATGGTGATAATCCTCGACCTGCGACTCTCGATGGTACGGGTGGCCATCACGGCAGGCACATTACAGCCGAAGCCCATGATGAGCGGGATGAACGACTTGCCGTGCAGTCCCATCTTGTGCATCAGTTTGTCCATGATGAAGGCTGCTCGTGCCATATAGCCGGAGTCCTCCATCAGCGAGATGAAGAAATAGAGGATGAGAATCTGTGGCAGGAACACAATAACACTTCCTACGCCTCCGATGACACCATCCACGAGCATTGCCTTCAATGGTCCGTCAGGCATTGTCGTGCTGACCTTATCACCTATCCATCCCACAAACCATTCAATCCAGTCCATCGGATACTGGCCCAAAGAGAAGGTGGTCTCAAACATCACATAGAGCAACAGGAAGAAGATGGGGAAGCCGAAGTACTTATGTGAGAGCACCCAGTCAATGCGGTGTGTTGTCTTGTAGGTGTCCTCCTTCGTACCCGTCTTGAATTCAGCCTCTTTCAGCGCACCGCGGATGAAGCCGTACTTGGCATCCATAATGGCGGTCTCCGAGTCATCACCTGTCTCTTCCTTTACACGGGTCGAAGCCTTGTCGCGAGAGTTCGTCAGGTTGTGGAAGTCCTTCATACGGTTCTCCCCGGCCATGTGCTTGCCTAAGTAGTCGAGCACCTGACTGTCATGCTCCAGCAGTTTGATGGCCAGATAACGGGTAGAGTAGTGCTGGGTGATATGTTCATCGGCTTTCAGGTATTTCTGGATGTGGGCAATACCGTCCTCAATCTCATGACCGTAGTTGATATGCAGGTGTCGTGAGGCCTTGCTGGTTCCCTCGTACACCTGGATGACGGCCTTGAACAGTTCCTTCACGCCCGTACCGTTCTTAAATGAGGTGGGAATCATCGGAATACCGAACAGACGACTCAGCGTGTCGAGATTCACCTGGTCACCGCGTCGTTCAAACTCATCGTACATATTCAGGGCACAGACCATCCGGATGTTCATATCCACGAGTTGGGTGGTCAGGTAGAGGTTCCGCTCCAGGTTTGAGGCGTCAATCACGTTGATCACCACGTCGGGCATCTTCTCCGTCAGATGCTCTCTCACATAGAGTTCTTCAGGCGAATAACAGCTCAGCGAATAGGTGCCGGGCAAGTCTGTCAGGTTGAAATCATAACCGAACATCGAGGCGTGGGCCTCAGTGGCATCGACGGTCACACCAGAGTAATTACCCACATGACCATGGGCTCCTGAGGCATAATTGAACAGCGAGGTCTTGCCGCAGTTGGGATTACCCACCAGTGCCACATTGATTGTTCGACGCTCCTTCATAGCCTCATGCCGTATATAGTCATCCTCATGGGTATGGGCTTCTTCTGTAAAAGCAAAGTGCGTGGCCTCGATGGGCGTGTCGGTGGAAACCACTTCAATGTGATCAGCTTCCTGGTGTCTCAGGCTCACCTCATACCCCATCAGCTTATACTTCACAGGATCCTGCAGAGGTGCATTCAACAGCACCTCCACCTCCTGACCCTTGATGAATCCCATCTCGATAATCCTTTTTCGAAATCCACCATGTCCTAAAACCTTGACGATAATGCCTTTCTCGCCCGTCTTCAGCTCTGATAACTTCATTTTCTTATCTGCGAAATCTGCGGTTCTTTTCTATTTCTGCGGCAAAGGTACACAAAAAAACTTGCAACTGGGTTGCATCCAGTTGCAAATTTTCTAAAATACCTAAAAAAGAGGATAGATTATGCTTCTGTCTCGAAATAGTTCTCGAGTTCCGTCTTGGCACTGCCTTCAACATTCGACAGATCCTTGATCACCACACCTTTTTCCAACAACGTGATACGGGTGGAGATGTCGATGGTGTGTTGCAGGTTGTGTGAAGAGATGAGGATGGTGGCTCCAGTCTCCTTGTTATAGTCAGTGAGCACGTGCTTGAGGATGTTCTGCGATGAAGGGTCGAGGAAGTTGAATGGCTCATCGAGAATCACCAACTGAGGCTTGTAGAACAGAGCCGCTATGATACCCACCTTTTGCTTGTTACCAGCCGAGAGGTTGCGGATGAGTTTCTTCTGTCCGAAGATCTCTCCTGAGGCAAAGCGCTCGAAGGGTTTCAGACGATTGTCCACCTCCTCCTGACTAAAGCCGCTGATCTTGCCTAAGAAGGCGAAATACTCCTCTGGCGTCAGGAACTCGATGAGGAAACTGTCGTCGATATACGCCCCTGTCTTATCCTTCCAGGCCTCTGACTCCGCAGGGTTGATACCATCAAGGGTCACCGTCCCTGCATCAGGCTTCAGCAGGTCGAGGAGCATCCTGAACAACGTGGTCTTACCGGCACCATTATTACCGACCAGTCCCAGTATCTCCCCGTCTTTGATCTCCAGTGCCTGTATGTCACAGGCAACGGTCTCACCAAACTGCTTTTTCAGATTGCTGATAGTAATCATCTATAAACTATAAATTAAACTATAAACAATAACTACACGATGCCTTTGCCGTGGCAGTTCTTGAACTTCTTGCCGGAGCCACAGGGACAGGGATCGTTACGTCCGGGCAACTTGTCCTTGATGATCGGGGTACGAGGCTGCTGGGCACGGGTGTCCTGTTGGGCGGCAGCCTGTTGGTTGCGGTCCACAAGCTGCTCCTCACCGATCTGCTGCTTCGACTCCGTATATTGCTGACGCTGGGTGCGCTGCTCTGGGGCAGCTTCCTGCACCTGCTGCTGCATCTCTGGAATCTGGACACGGGTGAGGATCGAACAGATACGGTTGTACATGTCATTGATCATCGCATCCCACACCTTCGCTGACTCAAGCTTGAAAATCAGCAACGGGTCTTTCTGCTCATACGAGGCGTTCTGGACGGAGTGCTTTAACTCATCCAACTGTCTCAGGTTCTCCTTCCAGGAGTCATCGATGATATGCAGCAAGATGCTCTTTTCAAACTCCTTGACCACAGACTTCGACTCGGTATCATAGGCCTCCTTGAGGTTACAGGGGATGTTGAACATACGACGTCCGTCAGTCAGAGGCACCATAATCCTTTCATACATGTGTCCCTGGTTCTCATACACAGTTTTAATAATAGGCTGAGCGACAGTCTGGACACGTTCCGTACGACGGTTGAAACTCTCAATCACAGCCTGGAAGGCATTCTCGGTGAGCTGCTCTCTCGGCTGGTTGATATACTCCTCACTGGTGAAGGGCACCTCCATCGACAGCACATGCAGGAACTCTTCCTTACAACCCTGATAGTCACCGGAGTTCTCGATGATGTTCACCACACGGTCCCAGATGATATTGGCGATATCCATGCCGATACGTTCTCCCATGAGGGCGTGGCGGCGCTTCTCGTAAATGACCGTACGCTGCTTGTTCATCACATCATCGTACTCGATCAGTCGTTTACGGATACCGAAGTTGTTCTCCTCCACCTTCTTCTGGGCACGCTCGATACTCTTCGAGATCATCGGACTCTCAATCATCTCACCGTCCTTGAAGCCCAGACGGTCCATCACTGAGGCGATACGCTCAGAAGCGAACAGACGCATCAGCTTGTCTTCGAGTGACACGAAGAACACGGAACTGCCCGGGTCACCCTGACGACCTGCACGACCTCTCAACTGTCTGTCCACACGACGGCTCTCATGACGCTCTGTACCGATGATGGCCAGACCACCTGCAGCCTTCACCTCAGGCGACAGCTTGATATCGGTACCACGACCGGCCATGTTCGTGGCGATGGTCACGGCACCCTTGCCATTGGTCGATTGACCTGCCAGTGCCACGATGTCAGCCTCCTTCTGGTGCAGCTTGGCGTTCAGCACCTGGTGGGGGATACCCTCACGCTTGCCGGTCTCTGGATTGACATACATGTCGAGCATACGGCTGAGCAACTCGGAGATCTCCACAGAGGTGGTACCGATCAGTGTCGGACGTCCGGCATTCCTCATCTTCACAATCTCCTCAATGACAGCACGGTATTTCTCACGGGCAGTCTTATACACACGGTCATCCTGGTCATTACGGATCACAGGACGGTTCGTGGGAATCTCCACCACGTCGAGTTTGTAGATGTCCCAGAACTCACCAGCCTCGGTAGAGGCGGTACCGGTCATACCTGCCAGCTTGTGATACATACGGAAGTAGTTCTGCAACGTGATGGTGGCGAAGGTCTGCGTGGCAGCTTCTACCTTCACGTGTTCCTTGGCCTCCACAGCCTGATGCAGACCATCACTCCAACGACGGCCTTCCATGATACGGCCAGTCTGTTCATCGACAATCTTCACCTCACCGTCAATGACCACATACTCGTCATCCTTATTAAACATACAGTAGGCCTTCAGCAACTGCTGGAGGGTATGTACACGCTCAGACTGCACGGCGTAGTGGCCCAGCATCTCGTCTTTCTTATCGACACGCTCCTGGTCACTGAGGCTGGTATCGGCTTCAAGGGCGGAGAGCTGCGAAGTGATGTCGGGCAACACGAACAACTCGTCGTTGTTCACCTGCTTAGCCAGCCAGCCTGTACCTTTGTCAGTCAGGTCACAGGAATTCAGCTTCTCATCAACCACGAAATAGAGAGGCTCGATACACTCCGGCATACGACGGTTGTTGTTCTCCATATACACCTCCTCGGTCTTCAGCATACCGGCCTTGATACCTTCCTCAGAGAGGTATTTGATCAGCGGTTTGTTCTTTGGCAGGGCCTTATGCGAACGGTAGAGCGAGAGGAAACCCTGATCGAGCTTCTCCTGACCATCTTTCTTGTTGCCAGCCTCGATAAGACGGTTACCCTCCGTGATGAGGGTCTTGGCATCAGCGAGATACTGGGTGGCCAACTGACGCTGTACACCCACCAGTCGCTCCACCAGCGGCTGGTACTCCTCAAACATCTGGTCGTCTCCCTTGGGCACAGGACCGGAGATAATAAGAGGTGTACGGGCATCATCGATCAACACGGAGTCCACCTCGTCGACGATGGCATAGTTGTGACTGCGCTGCACAAGGTCGGCAGGCGAGATGGCCATATTGTCACGCAGGTAGTCGAAACCGAACTCATTGTTCGTACCGAAGGTGATATCTGCCTGATAGGCCTGACGACGGGCCTCGGAGTTCGGCTGGTGCTTGTCGATACAGTCCACACTCAGACCATGGAACATATACAACGGTCCCATCCACTCGGAGTCACGCTTGGCCAGGTAGTCGTTCACGGTCACCACATGTACACCATTGCCTGTCAGGGCATTCAGGAACACAGGGAGGGTAGCCACGAGGGTCTTACCTTCACCAGTGGCCATCTCGGCAATCTTTCCCTGATGGAGTACCACACCACCAAACAACTGCACGTCGTAGTGGACCATCTCCCATTTCAGGTCATTGCCGCCAGCCGTCCAGTGGTTGTGGTAGATGGCCTTGTCACCGTCGATGGTGATGAAATCCTTACGGGGATCGGCTGCCAACTCCCTATCGAAGTCTGTGGCTGTGACGATGGTCTCCTCGTTCTCGGCAAACCTTTTGGCAGTCTCCTTCACAATGGCGAACACCTCCGGCATCACCTCATCGAGGGCTTTCTCGTAGATGTCGAGGATCTCTTTCTCAATCTTGTCTATCTGTGCGAAGATGTCTGCACGTTCGTCGATGGGCGTATTCTCGATGGTGCCCTTCAGTTCGGCTATACGGGCTCTTTGCTCGGTGGCCTTGGTCTGTACCTGTTCACGGATCTCCTTTGAACGCTGACGCAGTGCATCATTATCCAGCTGCTCAATCTGTGGTGAGACGGCCTTCACCTTCTCTACCAACGGCTGGATGAGCTTCATGTCGCGGGTGGACTTATCACCAAACAACGACTTTAAAAACTTGTTGAAATTCATATCTATTTTTGTCTTCTTTTTACTTCTTTATTTTTTCACCTTTTTACCTTTTCACCTTTTTACTTTTTATAAAGCGGGTGCAAAGTTACGAATAATTTTCGTAACAGCCAAAGTTCTTGCTTTAATTCTGTGAAAATCTGTGCAATCTGTGGCTTAGAACAATGGCTCTGAGCTACAGGCATTGGGGGCTCTGATGTGGATAGCCCTTGACAGGGTGGGGGCTATACGGTCTGTCGTGACAGGCTTGTTGACCTGTTCAGGTTGGATGTTGGCACCATACAGGATGATGGGGAAGGGAATCGCAGACGCCTGAGACACCCGGTCCTCACCGGTGTCCTCGTTTTGCAGGTGCCATCCGGGATTCACCTCAATCAGGATATCCCCGTTATGCTGGGGATGGAACCCGTTCCTGACCTTCGCAATCTGACTGTTGCTCTCGCTCAGCAGTTGCAGGGCGGTATATACGTTCCTCACACCCTCCATCTGCAATAGGAACTCACGGGCTCTCTGGCCAAAGTCCGTCAAGGCTACTCGCTTCTGTTCCAACAACTTACGGTTGACGTACAATTGGTTGTCAGTACAGGCTTCGATATATCGTCCTTGTCCCCATACCGCTCCGAAGTACATATTCAACAGGCCTGCAGCCCTGTTGATATAGAATGTTCCTGTAGGAATCCGGTAAACCGACAGATCGGTCAGTTCGGGTTCACTGTATCCAGTACTGGTTATCACAAACAGCACCTCCTTCTCGCCAATCTTCTCCTCCAACTGACTGATGAGTGTTCCGATGCTCTGGTCCAGTCTGAGATAGGTGTCTTTCAACTCCAACTGACATTCGGACACGGGCTGATGCTTAAACGTCCCGGCATAATAGGTCAGGCAGAGCAGGTCGGTGATGCTGTCTGCACCCAAACCTTTCTGACTGACGTAGGCCAATGCCAAGTCGGTCATATGGTCATTAATGAGTCCCGAGGTCTGGTATTCCTGATACTTTTTATGCCCTTTGAAGACGTGTCTGAAATCAAATATTTTCTCCTGTCCAAGAGGTACCCATCGGAGCTTGTTAATATCTTTATTTGGTTGGCTTAATTCGTTGAAACCCAGTGATATGATAGGTTTCTCGTTCGAGTAATACTGCGAAGTTACCCATTGTCCGTTTTGTTCATCCATCCACAAGGCTCCGTCAGCAGCATGACCGGCAGAGAGCACTGCTGCATCTGCAAAGGGGGCGATGGCGAAGACCAGGGCCTTCCCACCACTGGCCACCTTCATCTCGTCGCCTAAGGTTGATACAGCAAGATGATGAGGCCCGACTATGCCATTCTGTCGGTTGTCTTCCGTACAATATTGGGGTCTGAGTGTCTCCCTGTTGATCCAGCTTTGTCCTACAATACTATGGTAATAAGGTACGGTACCTGTCAATATGGTCGAGATGGCTGAGGCCCTGTCAGTCTGTATCAGAGGGTACGAGGCGTTCTCATACACTCGTCCCTGGGTCAACAGCTTTTTGAATCCCTTCTCGCCGTAGAGTGGGGCATAGGCTTCCAGGAAGTCACTGCGCAACTGGTCGATGGTGATGTTCACCACCAACCTTGGCACCTGCCTGGTCCCGTTCTGTGCAGCGCTTTCGGCATTCCATCCCAGCACCGCCAACAGCGATATATATAGGTATTTATTTTTCAACTTTCACCTTTTCACTTTTTCACCTTTCACTGCTGTTCTCAACAGCAAACATAGTGCCACAATCATCATCCCCTCGGCATACACCTGGAAAATCCTGCCTATGGCGAAGAGGGCGACCATACACAAAAGCACCAGTCTCCATCGCTGGGTCTTTCCTTTCAGCACACTGGGGATAAAGAACAGCGGCAATGGATTGAACAGCAACAGCTGCAGGTTCAGGCTCGTCGTGGGATGCTGTGAGAAGATCATCACAAACAGTACACAGCCTGCCAGTCCCTGCATCAGCATCAGCAACGCGTCCCACCACTTAAACCTCTTTTTCTGTTTCCACTCTATCAGCGCGATTCCCAATGACGCCACCAACAGGACCCATGCACACTGCATCGGTGTCAAGGGAAAATCCTCCTCAATCACCTGAACCCCGGCAGGCAGGGCGATTCTCCTCTCTTTCACCAGCGGACGATACTCCCCGTCGGCATAGATGGTCGCCCGGTCGAAGTCGTACATCAGGTTCTCTGGCAGAAACTCCTGTTGCCTCAGATTCGTCTTCAGATCAGCCTTGAGCCCCAATAGCATATCGTTGCCAAACGCTGCCCATGGGTGGTTTCTCACACAACTGTGTACCATCTCCCTATATGTCGGCTGATAGTCCTCCCTCTGGGCATATTCCACCTTCCCTGCAATACAACGCTCAATCAGATCTCTCGGACGCATCGAACAGTTATCGTAGAAGTAATTATAGCGGTACACCTTGTTCTCAGGCTTCAGATTCTCCACCAGGGCCTGTTTCAAGGTCATCTTCTCTTCTGTCGTCAGGTTCAGCACCTGTTCGGTGATGCTGCTGCCACAGCGCTTATATTCCTCTCTGAAGAAAGGGTAGGGGTAGGCTCCCAGTTCATAGTCAGTCAGTCCGAAGACAAACCTTCCCACAAAATACGGTTTCTTAAAGTCAAACACGCCCCAGTTGAACGCGATATCCTCTCCTTTCGCCATATCATGCCACCTCAGGGCCGTATGTCCGTACAGACTGTAAATCTCCTCATGCGGCGAACACGTCAACAGACTCACTTCGATGGAGTCGTTCGCCAAAGATTTCATCGGGGTAAACAATAAAATTACCCCGATGAAATTCCTAAAAATGTTATTTTTTTGTTTCACGATGCAAAATTAATTGATATTTTTCAGTAAAAAGCGTTTTTCTGCTTTTTTTTTAATAATTTTGCACCCTGAAAATGAAATTCTTAGGAAATAGAAGGATAAATATGAATAAATTCATCGGTTGTCTGGTGCTGTCAGCCCTGACGACAATGCCTGCCTTTGCGCAGAGCGGCACGAACTCCCCCTACAGTCAGTATGGCCTGGGTGACCTGACCGACGAGGGTGTCGGGTTCAACAAAGGCATGGGTGGTGTGGGCTACGGTTTCCATAAGGGAAACGAGGTCAATCCCCTGAACCCTGCCTCCTACGCATCCATCGACTCCGTCACGATGATTTTCGACGGAGGTCTCTCCGGACAGATCACGAACTTCAAGGAGGGTGGACGGAAACTCAATGCGAAGAGTGGTGGCTTCGACTATATTATGGGAGCCCTGCGACTCTTCCCTCGTGTGGGTCTCACCTTTGGCGTGAAGCCATACTCGAATATCGGTTATGACTACACCACCACCATGCCACTCGACGATCAGTCTTCTAAGATGACTGGTACCTACAAGGGTGATGGCGGTCTCAACCAACTCTTCATCGGTGCCGGCTTCCGGTTGCTCAAATCCCTCTCTGTCGGTTTCAATGCCGCCTATCTCTGGGGTGAAGTGAATCGTACGGTCAGGACGAGCACTACCTCGTCTGTCAACACGTTGCTGAAGGACTACGAAGCCTCCATCAGCAACTATAAGCTCGATTTCGGTGTCCAGTACACCCAGCCCCTCAATGTGAAGGACGAACTGACCATCGGTGCTGTGTTCAGTCCGGGGCATCATCTCAATTGTGACCCCTCCTGTCGGATCATCTCCTCAAACGCTACCATTGCCAAGGCCGATACGACCACCTATACCATCTCCAATGGTTACAGCATCCCCACATCCTTTGGCGTGGGTGTGGCCTACAACCACGACCAGAAGCTGCGGGTGGGGGCTGACTTCAAGTTCCAGAAGTGGGGCAGCATCGACTATCCTGCCTTCGAAAACAACACTTACACTCTGCGCAGTGGTCTGCTCAAAGACAGTTATAAGTTGAATGTAGGTGCGGAGTGGATCCCCAATCCCCGAAGCACGCGTAGTGTTTTCCATCACATCCGTTACAGGGTGGGAGCGGGCTATACTACACCTTATTATTATATAAATGGGCAGGACGGTCCGAAAGACCTCCAGCTGAGTCTGGGTCTGGGTATCCCCATCATGAATGCCTACAACAACCGTTCCATCCTCAACATCAGTGCCCAGTGGCAGCATCGTTCAGCAGAAAACCTCATCACCGAGAACACCTTCCGTCTGAACATTGGCATCACCTTCAACGAGCGCTGGTTCTCGAAGATGAAGATTGAATAGAATCGCAGATGATAAACAAAATCAAAATTTGTGTAATCTGCGTAATCTGCGGTTTATCTTATTCCTGTGACCAGGCTCAGGAGCACACGGCTCCTGCTATTTACGATCGTGACTCTGTCTCGATGATGACCTCCTACGGTGTCAACACCCTCATCAGCGACTCTGGCGTCATCAAATACCGTATCGTCACCGAACGTTGGGACGTGAATACGGTCCGACAGCCAACCCGCTGGACTTTCGAAAAAGGCGTCTTCTTCGAACAGTTCGACGAGAAGTTCCACGTCCAGGCCTACATTCAGTCAGACACTGCCTGGTACTTCGACCAGCAGAAACTCTGGCATCTGCGTGGTCGGGTTCGTATCCGTAATGTCAACGGTCTCGTTTACACCAGCGAGGAACTCTTCTGGGACGGTGTTCGCCACGAACTCTACTCCAACGTGTTCTCCCGGGTGGTAACCCCTGAACGTCAGTTGGAAGGCACCTATTTCCTCTCCGACGAGCGGATGACGCACTACACCGTCAGCAACTCCAAAGGCTCTTTCGAGAAATCGGATATGACGGGCGAAGACGACAAGAAAGACGAGACCACCTCGCCTGCTGACACTACCCGAGCCCCTGAGCCCATCCTCCGTCCCAAGCTCGAAAAGTCCCGCCGTCACTCCACTCCCTAATCTGTGGTCTCTCAAATTCGTGAAATTCGTGTAATTCGTTGTCTTTAATAAAAATATATGTCTAATCTCATCATAGGTCTCATCGTCGCGATGCTCTTCTCTGCCTTCTTTTCCGGTATGGAGATCGCGTTTGTCTCGAGCAATCGTCTCCTGGCAGAGATGGACCGTGAGAAAAACGGTCTGTCCCAGAAGGCCATCAGCGTCTTCTACCAGCACCCGAACAACTTTGTCTCGACCATGCTTGTGGGCAACAACATCGCCCTCGTCATCTATGGCATCCTCTTCGCACGCATCTTCGATGCCACGCTGTTCCAGCCTTTCAGCGACGGCATACGCGTCACACTCGATACCCTCCTCTCCACAGTCATCGTCCTCTTCACAGGTGAGTTCCTTCCGAAGACCATTTTCAAGAACACGCCCAACACGATGCTCACCGTCTTCGCCATCCCGGCCTGGCTCTGTTACGTCATCCTCTATCCCATCTCCCGTCTGGCAACCCTCCTCTCCAAAGGACTCCTCCGACTGGTGGGTATCCGTATGACCAAGGAGAACGAAGAACGCGAGTTCACGAAAGTCGATCTCGACTACCTCGTGCAGACCAGTATCGATAATGCCGAAGATGAAGACCAGATTGGCGAGGAAGTGAAAATCTTCCAGAACGCCCTCGACTTCTCCGAAACGAAGGTTCGTGACTGTATGGTGCCCCGTACGGAGATTGATGCCGTTGAAGACACTGCCACTATCGAGGAGCTCAAACAGACCTTCATCGAGAGTGGCCACAGCAAGATTATCGTCTATCACGAAGACATTGACCACATCATCGGTTACATTCACTCCTCCGACATGTTTACTATCGGTACCAAGGATGCAGAACCAGGTAATCATAATTCTCAATTCTCAATTCTCAATTCTCAATTTATTAGGGAAATCTCTTTCATCCCTGAGACCATGCTCGCTTCTCGCCTGATGAAGCAGCTCATGCAACAGAAACGCTCCCTCGCCATTGTCGTCGACGAGTTCGGAGGCACCAGTGGCCTCGTATCCCTCGAGGATATCGTGGAGGAGATCACTGGTGAGATTGAAGACGAGCACGACAGCACCAACCACGTGGCTAAACAGCTTTCCGACCATGAATACATCCTCTCCGCACGTCTGGAGATCAGTAAGATCAACGAACAGTTCGACCTCGAACTCCCTGAGAGTGATGAATACATGACGCTCGGTGGACTCATCCTCCATGTCTACCAGTCCTTCCCCAAGCTCAACGAGGTGGTCAAGTTTGACAACTATGAGTTCAAGATCGTCAAAAACACCGCGACAAAGATTGAACTTGTCCGCCTCACCGTGCTCAAATGAAAAACCACAGATTTCGCAGATTATGCAGATTTTCTCATAAAAATTTTGCCGTTTCAAAGAAAAGTCGTAATTTTGCACCCCAAATTGCAAATCGTAAAAAATAGATCGTAAATTGTAAATTAGTAAATAGTAAATAAAATCATGGCAGCATTAGGAAAAATCAGAAAAAGAGGCGTGGCCCTTGTGATCATCATCGGCCTTGGCCTTTTTGCCTTCATTGCTGAAGAAGCCTTCCGTTCTTGCGAAGCAACCAAGAACCAGCAGCGTCAGCAGATAGGCGAAGTGTTAGGTAACAAAATCAACGTACAGGAATTCCAGTCCCTGGTCGACGAGTACCAGGAGGTCCTCAAGATGTCTCAGAACGTCGACAACCTCACTGAAGAGCAGCTCAACAGCCTCAAGGACGAGGTGTGGAGCTCATACGTCAACGAGCAGATTGTCGCTAACGAGGCTGGTAAGATTGGTCTCACCGTCACCGACGAGGAGATGCAGAACATCATGAAGGAGGGTACCAACCCCATGCTTCTGCGTTCACCCTTCGTCAATCAGCAGACTGGTCGTTTCGACGCCACCATGCTCACCAAGTTCCTGGCAGACTATAAGAAGAACGCTTCTAATCCCCAACTGGCAGAGTCTTACCAGAAGATCTACCAGTACTGGCAGTTTATCGAGAAGCAGCTGCGCACGCAGACCCTGGCCCAGAAGTTCCAGGCCCTCATCGCCAACAGCCTGATCTCCAACCCCGTTTCAGCCAAGATGGCTTTCGAGGGTCAGACACAGGAGAGCGACGTGGAGCTGGCCTCCATCGCTTACAGCACCGTCAACGACAACGACGTGCAGGTGACGGAGTCAGACCTCAAGGCCAAGTACGACTCACAGAAGGAGATGTTCAAGCAGACCGTAGAGACCCGCGACATCAAGTATGTGGCCTATCAGGTTCTCGCCTCTGCTGCTGACCGTCAGGCCCTCATGGCTACTATGAAGGAGGCCTCTGAGAAGCTGCAGAGTGGTGCCAGCCCCGCTGAGGTGGTGCGCAAGGCCCAGTCACAGTTCCCTTACACTGGCATCGCTGCCACTCGTAAGGCATATCCCTCTGACATCGCAGCCAAGCTCGACTCTATGTCCGTTGGTCAGACTTCAAGTGTCTTCGAGACCAAGTCCGACAACACCCTCAATGTTGTGAAGCTCCTCTCCAAGGTCCAGATGCCTGACTCCATCGAGTATCGTCAGATCCAGGTGGGTGGTGCCACCCTCGACGAGGTCCGCAAGACAGCCGACAGCATCTACACCGCCCTCAAGGCCGGTGCCAACTTCGAGGAACTCGCTCAGAAGTACGGTCAGACAGGTGACAAGCAGTGGCTCACCTCTGCCATGTATGAGAACTCCAACGCGATGGATGAGGAATCCAAGAACTACCTCAACAGCATCAACACCCTGGCCGTCAACGACGTGAAGAACCTCGAGTTCTCTCAGGGTAACATCGTGCTCCAGGTCACAGCCCGCAAGGCCATGGTCGACAAGTACGACGCCGCTGTCGTCAAGCACACCATCGACTTCTCCAAGGCTACCTACTCTGACGCTTATAACAAGTTCAGTCAGTACGTCAGTGAGAACAAGACCATCGAGGATCTTGAGAAGAACGCCGAGAAGTTCGGCTTCAAGGTGCAGGAGCGTAAGGATATGTTCAACTCTGAGCACAATGTCGTAGGTCTTCGTGCTACCCGTGAGGCCATGAAGTGGATCTTCGACGCCAGGGTCGGTGAGGTCAGCCCCCTCTACGAGTGCGGCAGCAATGACAATCTCCTCGTGGTGGCTCTGACAAAGGTCAACCCCATCGGTTACCGCTCACTCAGCGACGTTCAGGAGTTGGTGAAGCCCGAGGTCATCCGCGACAAGAAGTTCGAGCAGATCAAGGCTAAGTTCGCTGGTGTTGCTGACATCGCAGCCGCCAAGGCCAAGGGTGCCCGCATCGACTCTGTGAAGCAGATCACCTTCTCTGCCCCTGCCTTCGTTCAGGCTACCGGTTCCAGTGAGCCTGCCCTCGCAGGTGCTGTGGCTGCCCTCAAGCAGGGTGACTTCAGCAAGGCCCTCGTCAAGGGAAATGGCGGTGCCTTCCTCTTCCGTGTCATCAAGAAGGCGCAGCGCGAAGGTGCTACCTTCGATGAAAAGGCTATGGAGCGTCAGCTCAGCCAGCGTGCCCAGCAGGCTGCCGGTCGTTTCATGCAGGAGCTCTACCAGAAGGCCAACGTCGTCGACAACCGCTATCTGTTCTTCTGATAGACATACACCTATTAATAATATAATAATTCCCGAAACAGCAAAACGTTTCGGGAATTTTTTTGCTAATAACAAGAAAAAGTGCGAGTTATTTGGTAGTTATAAAAATAATGTGTAACTTTGCCGATGAATGCATATTAAGGGAATGAAAAAACTGTATTTTATGATAGTGGCACTTTGTTGTTTCGGAACAACAAAGGCCCAGTTGTTTGAGCCCGGGGATGAACCAGGTTCAGTGCGTACCGATGGCATATGGGATGACTTCTTCCTGCAGATGGACCTCGATATGACCCTGCAGAACCCCTATGGCTACGACTTCTCGAAAGTCTTCCCCAACGGCAAGACTTTCGGTCTCGATATCGCTGTGGGAAAGTGGTTCACCCCACAGGTGGGCTACCGCGTGAAGTTCAATTGGGAAAATAAACTGCCGCTGCTGAAGAACGACCACACCAACTGGGTGGCACCGTTTTATGAGCCTGGCGTGAATAGGGAAAAGGGTGGCTATGTGGCTTTATATTTCGATGAGCTGTTCAATATGCACAACTTCTTCGGGGCCTATCGTCCTGACCGGACCTGGAACCTGAGTGTCTATCCGCGTGTCGGTGTAAACTATAACTTCGGCGTGAGCAAGGGCGCTTTGCTGCTCGGATTCGGTGTTCTGAACACCTATCGCCTGAGTAACCGTTGGAGTGTGTACCTCGACGCGGCCTATATCATGACTGGCAGTGGCTTCGTCGGCAGCGAGAAGGTGGAAGGTACGGGTACCGGTTCAAACAGCAACGGTTATTTCTCCCTCGGCATCGGTGCCCAGGTGGACCTTGGTAAAATCCGCACACAGCCTGATCTGGCCTCAGTGAGCGATGGGGTGCTGACGAACGGGATTTGGGACAACTGGTTTTTGCAGGCCGGTATCGACATGAGCCTGATGAACCCCTATGGCTGCAATTTCTCGAAGGTAATCCCCAAGGGTATGACGTTCGGACTGAATGCCGCTTTCGGAAAGAGATTCACACCGGAGTTTGCGCTGAGAGCCCGTGTGCAGTGGGATAACGGCCTGATCGAGAACAAAAATCTGGAGTGGGTGGCCCCCAGGGAGGATCCCTGTCAGAATTATAAGAAAGGTGGCATCGGAACGGCCAGGCTCGATGCCATGTTGAACCTGACGAATGTCATTGCCGGCTATGACCCGGAGAAGAAATGGCATACATCTTTATATATGGGCGGTGGGCTGATCACTCAGTTTGTTGAGAGCTCTGCCTCTCCTTTGTGGGGTGCAGGCCTGGAGCAGACCTGTCGGCTGTCGGATAAGCTGAGCCTGTTCGCTTCGGCGGGTTATCAGGTATCGACGAGTGAGGGTATGGGCTATAGTACCACAGGCATGCAGGTGGCTGCAGGCAGCAATGGCTTCTTCGACATCGACTTCGGTGTGGTGTATGACCTCGGCAGAAACAGGTTCTACAGGACTACCGAGGAGAAGCAGAAAGCTTATGCAGAACCTATGGGACGTCACAACTGGTCACGGTTTATCTTGAACACAGTGGCATCAGTGGGTGTGGCTTATGTCGGAAAGACAGCCCTGAAAGCTGTCATCAAGGAGGAGCGTCCAGACCATTCGGATAACAAGTCATTCCCGTCAGGCCATGCCGCCATGGCTTTTGCTGCTGCAAGGTCGATTGACAAGGAGTTCCGTAAGGAGAGTATCTGGATTCCCATCACCGGCTATGCCGCTGCTACGGCCATTGGCGTGGAGCGTGTCGTGAACGACAAGCACCACTGGTATGATGTCGTTGCAGGTGCTGCCCTCGGTGTTGCCTCTACAGAACTCACTTGGTGGCTGACGGATAAGCTCTTCCCCAAGTCGCAGGTTGCCATTGGCACCTCGGGTAACACCCTCGATGTCACCGTCGCTCTATAATTATTTTGAAATAATTCCCGAAACGTTTGGCCGTTTCGGGAATTTTGTTTATTTTTGCAGCCAAATCAACTAAACCCTATCTGCCTATGCGGTTGGTAAGAATGGCTATCATCATGATCATGCAGATTTCTGCGGTTGTCGCTTTCGCTGACGAAACCACGGAAATCAGTCGGCTTGATTCCATTCTCCGCAAAGCACGCCAGCAAGGAGACATGAATAAGGAGGATGAAGCCTTGGTGCTGAAAATGACCTTCTTCTATAATAATGAATGGGATGACTCCCTCAAGAAAGAACTTCCGCAGACGATGGAACTGTTGAAGAGTCATAAGTCGTGGAAGTCTTATTATGATGTGTGGACGCTATTGGTGAACCTCTATAATTTCTCTGGAGATACCAGTGCCGGACTCAAGGAGGTGAACGACATGTACCATGATGCCAAAGACCGTCAGGACCGTTTCGGGATGGGTATGGCCTATTACGCCATGGGAAATGTGTATTCTAACATGTACAACCCTGACGAGGCGCTCTCCTCCTATCAGAAGAGCGTGGACATCCTGATGGAGCTGGATTCGCTTCCCGTACAATTGTCGGATGTGTTCTCTTATTATGCGGAGGAACTGGTGAGAACTGAGGACTTCCGGACCCTGGAACATGTGACAGATCTGTGGCAGAAGTTCCTGACCACCTATTATAAGGATGAGCAAGCCACATTTAAGGAAAGTGAGATTGCCAACCGCTGGCGATATTACTATATGTCTTGTGCCCAGGCAGCCCTCGGACTGGGAAAACTGGAACGGGCGGAGGAGATGCTCAATAAGGTGAAGGAACTGGGAGCGGAGGATGAGGTCTATATCCAAAGGTTGTGGCTTTACTACCAGGCCAAGTTATACCAGAAACAAGGGCGTTATCAGGAAGCGCTAAAGCTGAACGACCAGAGTGTCAGCTTGATGATGGACTCCGACGATAAGTCGGTGCTGATCCAGACGCGTCAGCAGCGGGCAGAGCTCATGGAGGTGTTGGGACGCTATCAGGAGGCAGCCCAGCTCTATCGTGAGATGTATAACCTCAACGATTCCATTAATTCCCACGATGTGAAACAGCAGCTGACGGAGATGAATGCGCGTTTCCATGTGGGAGAACTGGAACTTGAGAAACAACGGGCACAGTACCGCAATACGCTCATCATCGTGGGCATCGTCATCGTTGCCCTGATCGTGTTCATCCTCTTCAGGTATATCGCTGCCCGGCGTCTGAAAGCTGCCCACAACAAACTGGAGGACGCTCACCAGCAGTTGCTGACGGCCTACGACCAGTTAGAGGAGACCACGACGGCCAAAGAACGTATCGAGAGCGATCTCCGCATCGCCAGGGATATCCAGATGGGCATGGTGCCACGGGTGTTCCCGCCTTTCCCGGAACGTACGGATATCGACCTCTTCGGCTCTATCACGCCGGCAAAGGCTGTCGGAGGAGACCTCTACGACTTCTTCATCCTCAATGAGAAACTGTATTTCTGTCTGGGGGATGTCAGTGGCAAGGGCGTTCCCGCCTCGCTGTTCATGGCTGTTGCCGTGAATATGTTCCGCGTGGCATCTAAACAACAGCTGTCGCCGGCAGAGATTGCCACCAGACTGAACGGGGTGCTGGCTGATCATAACGAGAACATGATGTTTGTCACGATGTTCATCGGTGTGGCAGACCTCAAGACCGGCAGGCTGGAGTTCTGCAATGCCGGTCATAATCCCCCTGTCATCAAGGATGCTGAGGGACATGCCCGTTTCCTGGATATGCTGCCCAATGCACCCCTGGGCTTCTGGCCCGATCTGGAGTATCAGGGTGAGTGTGTCGAGGATATCAGCATGATGCCCTTCCTGGTGTACAGCGATGGCCTCAATGAGGCGGAGGATGCAGATAAACAACAGTTCGGCGACGAGCATCTGCTCGAACTGATGGAACAGCTCGACTATGAGAGTGCGGAGCAGACCATCGGTATGCTGAATGGCGAGGTACAGAAGCATGTGAAAGGGGCAGAGCAGAGCGACGACCTGACGATACTCTGTCTGCGGATACAAGGCAATCAACAATAGTCAATCATATTCAAATGTAATCATTTATGTCAAATTATCACTACTCAAAAAACTGGAGGGCATTCATGTTGGCTCTGCCCTTATTGCTGAGTTCGTTGACAGGCCAGGCCTCAGAATATACTATCGGCTTTGGCACTCCGTCAAAAGGCAGCATCATGAATGCAAATGGTGCCATAGTGTGGACTTACTCCGACACAGGAACCGTCGGCAATTTTGGCTATTCTGAAGATGCCGATGCTCTTTACTTCTATCTCAGTCCTTCTGACGTCGCAGAGAGTTCACTGACACTGACGTCCGCACAAACTTTTTCTGGCACGATTAAGAGTGTCAGTGTCACATGCGATAATGCTTACGGCTTGGAACTCAAGGCGTATGTCGGTCAGACAGAGTTGGGAGAACTGGTTTATAATCAGAAGACAATGGATTACGGTCTTACACAATTATCCTATGGCATGCTGTCAGAACCATTGTCCCTAAAGTTTATCGCATCACCTCAGTCAGCAACGAATGGCGCGTCAGTCTCTGGGCTAAGGAGTGTCACGGTCTATATTGATGATGCAGTGGTTCCCCTCGAAAATGATAAAACTGTGGCCTTTGATCCTTCGGAGTTGTCGTCAGCAGACCTGTCCAACTATTCCTATAAGGGCATTCTCTTTACATTGAACGAGTCGAACGGTGATGGCTTTGAGAATGAGGAAGGTGAGGGTGTCATTTATATTGGGTCACTACTTACAGACGCTGCTGTCGCTGGGTTGAACAGTGCCGTTAAAAATCATAATTATTCTCCAGGAGATGGTGGCTATGCCATTGACTTTGCCGGAGGTATCACCATGATGGTGAGCAAAGGTAAGGGCTTCATCAAAATAGAAGCAGAAAATGAGTCAGACTTTGCCTTCCATGTGAAGGTTGGCGACAATGCCCCAGTCCAAATATCCAGTACGACACGCAAATGGCTGTCAGTACCATACGATGTAAATGAAGACACCTATGTATATATATATATGGTGGAGAAAGCCAGTGCTGTCCGGGCTGGCACCAGAATCGGAAGACGCGCCACGGCTCATGGTAAGATCTACTATGCCAAGTGTACCGGTAGTGTTGATCTCCCAGGTGATGTTAATGGCAACGGTATTGTTGACTTGAATGATGTAAATGCCATTGTCGATTATATCATGGGTACACCTCCCGTTGTCTTTAATTTGACACTGGCCGATGTCAATGGAGATGGTACTGTCAATGTGGCTGATTTGGTGAAAGTGATTCAGATTGTAAAGGAGCACACCATAGCAGAATAAAAGAAAAAAGGAAAAATCATACTATTTTTGAAAAAAAGTCCCGAAATGTTTGGTCGTTTCGGGATTTTTTTTTAAATTTGCAACCAAATAGTATATAAATGTGTAACTAATAATTAATTTAAAATATTAAATGAACATGAAGAAACTATTTACGATGATGGCTGTCTCCCTCTGTGGAGCAATGGCTTATGCTCAGTCGGCAATTAGTGTTAAAGATGTTACCCTTACTAAAGGCGGTACAGGTCAGGTGGAGGTTACGATTGACAAGCCTACGAGCAACACGGCTTTCCAGTTCGATCTGAAGTTGCCTGCTAAGGTAAGTGTCAAAAGTGCAGTCATGAAAGGCTCATACGGTGAAAGCCGTGTGCTGAAGAACCAGTTGGTTGATCCCAGTAACAATATCTATCGTTTCTTGTCATACGATAATGAGAATGCTACTTTGACGAGTGACGGTGATGGCGTGCTGATTACCTTGGAGGCTGAAAATGAAGCAGAGACCGGAAAGATTTCACTCAATGGTAGTGAAGACCAGAATCTGGTTGTTAATCCTGAAGGCACCTCTACAAAGCAGGCTGGTGGCGATGTTGCCACTGTCACGGTTGCTGAGGGCGTTTCAATTACTATTGGTGATTCTAAGGCGACGACGTTTATTTGTGACAAAGATCTTGACTTCACTGATAATAAAGATCTGACCGCTTACCTTGTAACAGGTATTGACGAGGACGGTATTTGGTCGGCACGCATTAGCCAGGTTCCAGCTGGAACGCCAATTTACGTCAAAGGTAATGAGGCCGGAACCTTCGCTGTGGCTACGACAACACTGACAAAGACTTATTTCAAGAGCTTCCTGATTGGTAACAATACGGATGAGGCTATTAGTGTTGATCCTACAGGAAGTGAAGACAAGTTCTATTTCTTGGGAACCAAGGGCTTCACGCCGTTTACATCTGCACGTAACATTGGTGCTCATAAAGCTTACATCCGTGTAGCTGCTCTGCCTGCTGCTAAGGCTGGTACAGATTGGGCATTGTCGATAGGTGAAGCAAATCAGACTTCTCTCTGTGCTAATGTTGACCTTGATTTCACCGACCAGAAGTCAGTGACTGCTTATACCGTGATAGGATATGAGAATGGTTCACTTTGGATTACACCTGTTAAGCGTGTATCAGCTGGTACTCCGCTTTATATTAAGGGTCCTCAGGGTGATTATACGATTAAGTCTGCTGCTGTTCAGGCAAACTATGCCAACATGATGGTAGGCAATAACACCGATGAGGCAATCACGATTCAGCCGACAGACGGACTCTACTCGAATTTCTACGTTGGTAGCAAGGGCTTCACGCCGGTTACAAAGGCTCGTACGACAGGTGCACATAAGGCATATCTCCAGATCTTGACTTCATATACGGCTAAGGCTTCTGTCCGTGGCTTCGAAGATATCGTTCTTAACGAGAAAGTTGCCGAGTTGAGCAGAATTCTTTTTGATGGTGATGAAGAGAGTGCCACAGGTATCAGCCGTATTGCTGCAGAAGCTGGCAACGACGCTTGGTACAACCTGAGGGGTCAGCGCATCAGCACTCCGACCAGGAAGGGTCTCTACATCAAGAATGGTAAGAAGGTCGTGGTTAAGTAAGTGATGATTGTTAAGTGAGTAAATTGACAAAATATTGCACTAAATCGTAAAATAAATCCCGAAATGTTTGGTCATTTCGGGATTTATGCTTAAATTTGCAGCGCAAAAGTGTAATTGCAACTAAAAAGATATTAATATTTTAAACGTTTAAAAATAATTGAGAAATGAAAAAGAAGTATTTTGCTCCCGAAATGGAAGAAGTAAAGGTTGATGAGGTTGTTGTATTGGACAACGTTGTTGAGCCGAGTAAAGAGAAAATTGCTGATGAATGTGATGATGATGGTGAAGCATAATCTTCTCACACGCATCTGAAATTTAATGGGGAATGACAATCATGTCAGTCCCCATTTTTTTGATATTACTTTTCTGATATTGCTAAATCAGTCCTTTCTTCTGTAACTTTTCAGCAAAGGCTGATACGTCTTTTGTGACTAATTCCAGTGGCGCTTCATACATCTCTGCCATTTTCTGAGCGACAGCTGTCACATCCTTATCCTGACAGAAGAGCCTGAGCATATCTGTGCCACTCTCGTTGAGCGTAAATGTCTCAACCAGATTGTCCGTTTCTTTGTCCTTGACGGCGATGACATAGTAGTCGAGCAAGGGTGCTATCTCAATCTTGTGCTTCATCTTGTATTTCTTCTTGCTGGTCTTTATAATGATGAAAAGCTCTCAGGATGCTTTGACGTAACTTGCTGTGCTTGTGCTCACGTTCCTCTTGATAACAGTTTGGATTATCCTTACACAGTTTCAGCCAGATGCAGTCCGGATAGTTGAAACAGGTGGCACAGGCAGTGATCTCGTCACGTGTGTCCCTGAAATGATCCAGCATCTGAGCGTCCCATTCCTCTTGTCCAATATGTCCGACGAAATGATCCTCTGAGTAGTGCTCACATTTCCCGATATGTCCGTCTGGAACAATGACAACGCTATGGTCGTTGTCAGCCATACAGCGGTTTGTCTTGACTTCTCGTTTCAGTTGGCGGGGTTTTAACAAGCCGTAATCTGCCAGCCGACTCTCGATGTCGTTGATTTGGTCGAAGACGAACTTCCTTTTCTCCTCATCGTGTATGGCCTTACTTCCCTTCACTTCTTCAAACAGCGCATGCATATAGACCGAAATACCTTTGGGATCGCTGAATTCCCTGTGAAGTTCATCTGCCAGTTCCGACAGGTTCTCGGCATTATGCATATCGATGTTGAGTCGGATGCTGACGTGGATGCCTGCATCCTGTAACTTGTGGATATTACCGATCACACGGTGGAAGGCATTCACATCTTTATATATATAGGCCTTACAGCGGTTGTATGTCTGCTCTGTACCGTCAAGCGTGATCTGCACCTTTTCCAGACGCCATTCTTCCTTGGCCTCAGTGACGACACTGTCATCAAACAGATAGCCATTTGAGGTCATCTTAGAAGCGTATTGGATGCCCGCTTCCTTAAGTCGTTGACAGATCAGCGAAATGACGGGCTTGTTGTATAGCGGCTCTCCGCCGAACCAGTGTATTGACACCTTTTCGCCCTTGCAATGGTTGATGATATAGTCTGCAGTCTTGATGGCGGTATCCTGGCTCATAGGAACTCTTGGGCGCCCCAACTCATAACAGTAGAAACAGCGGGCATTGCAGTCGGTGGTGGTGAGGATGGTGTACGAAGTGATGACTCCCGTTTTCTTCTCAAGCATCCTGGCTACAACTCTGATTTGGCGGCTCAGCAGACGGTCGTCGTGAGACTCTGGCACAAGAAACCACTGCTCAACCAGTTGGGGTAGGGTAGTAGGGCTTGTCCTGTACGTCTCCGCTTCCTCAGGAGTGAGCAACAGCATCGCCTTTGTCATCGTATGGTAGAGCAGCAGCCCCTCTTCTACGGGCTGTTCCACCACATAATACATCGGCCTATACGTCTGCCCAGCCGCCATCTTCTGTTTCTTCAGGAGCTGGTCGAAGGGCTTGGCTGTCTGATAGATCGTCTGCATGATTCGCTATTTTGCCTGCAAAGTTACAAATTTATAATGATATAACCAAGAAAGACGTCAAACTTCTTCCATGATGATTTTCTTACACCTTCCGCATCACCCAATAGAGGGCGCCGGCGTTGGTGTGCTTGCTTTGGAACTTGTATTCAGGACGGCTGAGGTAATTGCCGATTTTGCGGAATGTGCCTTCGTCTTCTTTGTAGCCTTTGAAGTGGGATTTGAGCATTGAGGAGAGATCATTGAGCGATAGCCACTCGCCTTCCTCATCGTTGCGAGGTCTCTGCACAACGGCC
>JAFRQC010000159.1 GCA_017428805.1 Prevotella sp.
CAGGATCTGGAGCGTGAAGACCACAACGTGAACAAGACCATCGAGGACGCGATGAACAAGCCCTACAGCAGCTATATGCCGAAGGACCTGACGGCCATCCTGAAGGAGTTGTGCCCCGAAGAGTTCGAGACGCAGACGGAGGACGAAACACGGCCCTATGTCGTGTTCGGCGAGCGGATCCAGTCGCTGATGGATAAGTTCCCGTGCCTGCGTGATGTCTGCTGGGGTATGGAGGTCTCCACGTTTGCCGCGGCGCTCTATGTGGCGGCGGCCTTCTTCGGCACGCTGATGACCCGATGCTGGTATTACTTCTGGTACCAGCCCCTGAAGAGAAGGCGGCTGAACTATAACGTGAACATCATCGGCGACCCGGGCAGCGGAAAGTCGTTTGCACACGATCTGTACGACCTGATCTGTGAGCCGATGATCGTTGCAGACCAGCTGGGTAACGATGCGCTGAACAAGTACAAGGAGGAGAAGCAGATCTGGGACAACCTCTCTGAGAAGGAGAAGAACAAACAGCCCCGTCCGCTCCAGCCGCCGAGGAACATCATCCGCTGTCACGGCCCGCGTACCGCCAACGGCGTGCTCATTGAGGACATGTACTTCGCCAAGGAGATTGTGAACGGCGAGGAGATGCACATCCACGTGCTGACGTTCAACCCTGAACTGGACAACATGCTGGCGCAGAGCAAGGGCGGCCAGTGGATTGACAAGACGAGCATGGAGGTGCTGGCCTTCCACAACGAGATTGACAACCAGCAGTACAAGAACAACCAGAGCATCAGCGGCCCGTTTGCCGTGTTGTGGAACATGGTGTTCACGGGTACTCAGATGGCCTTGGACAAACTGGTCAATGAAAGGAACTTCGGCTCGGGACTGTTTAGCCGCCTTGGCTGTATCCCCTTCCTCTCGGACTTCTTCGGCGAGTCGGAATACAACAAGCCGACGAAGGCGGAGATGGAGAAGAACGAGCGGATCAAGGAGTGGGCGTACCGGCTTGACAAGGTCTGCGGGGAACTGCCTCTTGAACCCATTTCGAGGGCGACGAACAAATGGTATAACGAGATTAAAGAAGAGGCAAAGCTTGAAGGTGACAAGGTGACGGCCTTCTTAGCCAGGAGAACGCCTTACTACGGCATCAACGTGTCGGCACCCTTTATCCTGATGAGGCATTGGGAGGAATGGGAAAAGACAAGGTCGTTCAAGTGCGACAAGTGGGATATTGAGTTGTGTAACCTGGTGCTCGACATCCAGCTGCACTCCCAGCAACTGTTCTTCGGCAAGTATGCACAGATGTACTTCGATAACAAAGCCCGACGGAAGCAGGAGAGTACGACCTCGAATTACGACAGCAAGACCAAGAGCCTGTTCCGTCAGTTGCCTGAAACGTTTGGCCTTGAAGACGTCATGAAGGCTGGCGGGTATGAGAAGAAGAATGCCCAGACATGCGTTTCGGTCTGGAAAAAGAAGGAGATGATCAAGAAAATCGTTAAAACCAAAGGAGCAGAAAAATGGCAGAAAATTTAGACAAGGCCATAGCGAGGGGGGAATGGAAAAGGCTGTAAAAATCGCGGAGGCTCTTACTTCTGAAAGTAGGAGCCTCCGTTTGTAAATTCTTAATTCTTAATTCTTGATTCTTAATTTCTATTATCTGGCTGAGACGTATTTGTGGAGGGTGGCTCGGACGGCACCTGGACCGGCGTAGAGTTCCTTCACGTACCCTTCGATCTGAGTGCCGAGACCAGCCTCGTAGAGATCGACACCGAAGACATCCTTGCGGGAGTAGAGTTGCTTGAGGCAGCTCCAGTCCTGATCGGGCTTGCCGATCTCCAAGGGAGCGACGATGGCCTGCAGTTCTGCCAGCATAGGATCGGGCGAGGGCTCGAAGGGTGTGCCGTCGTCCTTGATACCCTTCAGATAACGGGCGTAACCGGCGAGGGTGAGGGGGATGAGCACGAGGTTCGACTTGTCGAGGCCACGGGCGAGGTACTTCTTGATGGTCTCACCGAAACGGATGGGCAGTTTCTGAGAGGTGTCCATGGCGATACGCTGGGGAGCGTCGGGCATGAAGGGATTGGGCAGACGACGGTTGATGACGGCGCCAATGAACTCGTAGGGATTCAGCACGCCGGGATCGGTGACCACGGGCATGGCTTCCATATAGCCGATCTTCTGGATGAAGGGACGCAGGTCTTCGTCGGCCATCTCGGCAGAGATGAGCGTGTAGCCGAGCATACAGCCGTAGATGGACATGGCGGTGTGCAGGGGATTGAGACAGGTGGTCACCTTCATGGTCTCTACCTTATCGACGGTCTCACGGGTGGTGTAGAGGGCACCGCCGAGGTCGAGTGGGGGACGGCCGTTGGTGTAGTTGTCCTCGATGACGAGATACTGCACTTCCTCAGCGTTGACGAAGGGCGCGGTGAAGGTGTGCTTCTCGGTCTCGATGTAGTCGTTGTCCTCGAAGCCGTCGGCAGCGAGCATCTCCTTGACCTTCTCGTGGGGACGGGGGGTGATCTTGTCGATCATCGACCAGGGGAAGGTGATCTTCGTTTCGTCCTTGAGGTAGTCGAGGAAGGCGGCAGGCACGAGACCGTCCTGAACCCAGCGCTCGGCATAGGCGAAGACACCGGCCTTGACCTTGTCGCCGTTGTGCGAGCAGTTGTCCATCGACTGTACGGTAAGAGGCAGCTTTCCGGCGTTGTAGCGCTCAAGCAGCAGGGCGCAGACCTTACCCATGGCGAAGAGGGGCTTCAGGCCTCTGGCGAGGTCGGCCTCGTTGTAGGTGTAGCCCTTCTCGGTGATGGTGAAGGAGATCATCTGTAGGGAGGGGTTGCGGAAGATTTCCACCAGACGCTGCCAGTCGGGGAACTGGGGATCGGCCTTCAGGGCCTCGGTGACGCTGGCGATGACTTTCTTCTCGATGGTGCCCGTAGACTGGAGGCTGACGAGCAGCGAGAGGTTGTTGTAAGGGGCATAGGCCTTGTCGACGACCTCAAAGTCGAAGGTCTCGGCGACGATGACGCCACGGTCGTATTTGCCTGTGTTCAGGGCGTCGTTGAGGATGGCGGCCGGGAAGGCGCGGAAAATGTTGCCGCCGCCGAAGTGTACCCATGTGGGCTCCTTGGCGGTCTTCTCGCGGATGGCCTTGATGTCGAACTTCGGAAGCTCATAGCCTTTGGCTTCCCACTCTGCGGCGTTGAAATTGGCGCTGAAAATATCATTCAGTTTCATAATTAATCAAAAAATCCGGGTTGTTTGTAATCGATTCCTAATTCGCGATCGACGGTGGCGAGGATGCCTTGGACCTGGCCGAGGGCGAACATACGGCCCAGGAGGGTATAGCCGGCGTTGTGGCCGTGGGAAGACTCGTCGAAGACTCCGCCAGGCTGGTCGGTGAAGGTCATACCGTGGTCCACACGCATAGGCAGTGAGGGATTCTCCTGCTCGAAGATGCGGCAGAGCTCGATGAGGTCTGCACGACCGCCGAGGTGAGAGGCCTCCGTGAAGTCGCCGTTGGGGAAGATGTGGCAGGAGCGCAGATGGACGAAGTGGGTGCGGGAAGCGAACTTACGGGCAAGATCCACCACGTTGTTGTAGGCACCTGCTGAGAGCGAACCTGCACAGAAGGTGAGGCCGTTGTGCTTGTTGGGCACGGCATTGAGGAACCACTGGATGTCATCCTCGGTACGGACGATACGCGGCAGGCCCAGGATCTCGATGGGGGGATCGTCGGGGTGGACACACATGTTCATGCCATATTCCTCACAGGTAGGCATGATGGCTTCAAGGAAGTACTTCATGTTGGCACGCAGCTGTGCCTTGTCGATACCCTTGTAGAGGTCGAGGAACTCACGGAACTTCTGGATGGGTGCCTCGTCGTTCTCGCTGAAGTTGCCGGAGACGAAGCCCTGTGTCTTGATGACGATGTTCTCCACAAGCTTGTGGTCTTTCTCAGGCGTCATGGTCTTGGCAATCTCGTCGCACTCTGCCAGCACGTTACGGCCTTCGCCCCAGCCCTCGGGGAACTTGAACTTGGCCCATTCCTCACGGGCACCCTCACGTTTGAGGATGTAGATGTCGAAGTAGGCGAACTCGGCATAGTTGAAATAGAGGTTCGTAGCGCCATTGGGATTGTCGTGGAACAGATCCGTACGTGCCCAGTCGAGCACAGGCATAAAGTTGTAGCAGATGCAGTGGATGCCTTCTGCCGAGAGGTTGCGGAGTGACTCTTTGTAGACCTCGATCTGGTGGTCGCGGTCAGGGCCGCCGTACTTGATGGTCTCTACGACGGGCAGCGACTCAACGACGCTCCATCGCATGCCATAACTTTCAATGTACTCGCGCAGGTCGCGGATCTTCTCACGGGTCCAGACCTCGCCTAAGGGTACGTCGTGAAGGGCTGTAACGATGCCTTCAACTCCAATTTGTCTTAGCTGGGCAAGGGTGATCTTGTCTTTCTTGCCAAACCATCTCCATGTTCTTTCCATATTGACTGTTATTTAAAATGAGTTTGTTTTTTAGTCTTCTTTGTCTGTTTGCCGACAATCAGGCTGCGGAAGTCGATGCGGCTGTTTGGGCGTGGTCGCACCAGGTCCTGAACGCTCTTGGGTGCGCTCTCGTTGCCATAGCGGTCTGTGGCAGTCACGGCGTAGTAGAGGGTATGGCCGTGGTGGGGAACGGTGAGCGACTGATAGCGGTATCGGCTGGCCACGAGGTTGCGGGGATCCTGGGTATCGACGGGCCACGTGTCGGAGGCATATATATTATATAATAGGTAGTCGGCACCGGAGAGGTCTCTGGCACCATACCAGGTGAGCCGGTCGCTGGTCTTGCTGCGTTCTATCTGCAGGATCGTGGCAGGGGTGGGGGCGTGCTTGCCCATCCACGTCATCGGGGGGATGAGGGCTGGCGTCTGGTTGAAGTCCTTCGTGAAGGTGAAGATGCCCTTGATGTTGTCTGTCAAGAACTTCGAACGGAAGAAGGTGCAGCCGAGGCCTTCCTGACGGAGGACGTTCATCTCACGGCGGATGATGCTGAGGTCCCAGTTGCGCTCGGAGGGATGGAGCATATAGATGGAGAGTCCGGGAGCGATGATCTTACCGTAGGCATGTTCCTTCCAGTCGGCCACGAAGGGATAGAACTGGTTGCCCTGGAAGTACATCATCGGGAAGAGTTCGTCCATCAGTCCCTCGCGCAGCCAACCCTGGGCATCCTGACAGACGGCGGTATAGGCGTTCCAGCCATTGCTGCGGTAACGGCTCAGGTCGTCGAATTTGCCTACAGGTGAACAAGACATCTTCACCCAGGGCTTCTCGGCCTTCACGGCACGGTGGATCTTACGGACGATGCTGGTGATGTTGCGCCGTCCCTCCTCACGGGAGTACTTGAACTTCCATGTCTCAGGATAGCGGATATAGTCGAGGTGTATGCCGTCGATGTCATAACGGCGCGTCACCTCACGGCAGATGCCTGCGATGTAGTCGCCCGTCTCAGGCAGTTCTGGGTTCATATAGTATTCCTCACCGATCTTGACGATGCGGTTGGGGTATTTCTTGCGGAGCTGTTGACAGCCGTAGTTGTTGGCCTTGCCGATGGGGATGGTGACGATCCAGGCGTGACACTCCATGCCGCGCTTGTGACACTCGTCGATGCAAAACTGCAGGGGATCGTAGCCGGGAGACATGCCAGGTCTGTTGGTAAGGATGGGCTCCCAGGGCTCGATGGCGGAGGGATAGACGGTGGTGCCTCGGACACGGGCCTGGAAGAGGACGGTGTTGATGTTGGCCTGCTGATACTGGTCGAGGATGCGGATGAGGTCGCGCCGCTGCTGTTCCGGGGAAGTGGTTTTCGGCCAGTCCAGACCTTGGAGGGTGGTGAGCCAGACGGCCCTCACCTCATGCTTGGGAGACAGGGCAGAGACGTTCAGAGCCAGCGTAGATAGGATAAAAATTCTTATAATTGTTTTCAAAATATTCCTTAAATCTTAAATTTTGGTGCAAAGTTACTAAATAATTCACAATTTATTTGTACTTTTGCATGCAAAAATTAATAATTAATAGTTAAGAACATGATTTCATTTAGTTTGAGCCTTATTGCGCTCGTTATTGGATACCTGCTCTACGGCCGTTTCGTGGAGCGTGTGTTTGCGCCTGACAACCGTGCGACTCCAGCTTTGGCAAAGGCCGACGGTATGGACTATGTCGTCCTCCCCAGTTGGAAGATTTTCATGATCCAGTTCCTGAATATTGCGGGTACGGGTCCTATCTTCGGTGCCATCATGGGTGCCAAGTTCGGTCCTGTGGCCTATCTGTGGATTGTATTCGGCTGTATTTTCGCCGGAGCCGTCCATGATTATATGAGCGGCATGCTCTCCATGCGTCACGACGGAGCTGGACTGCCGGAGCTGATTGGTCAGTATCTGGGTAAGGCCACGAAGTCGGTGATGCTGGTGTTCACGGTATTGCTGCTGATCATGGTGGGAACGGTGTTTGTGTATTCACCTGCTGAGATTCTGCACTCCATCGGTGGAGATACGCTGATGTGGGTGGGCATCATCTTCGTGTATTATATCATCGCCACGATGCTGCCTATCGACAAGATCATCGGCAAGGTGTATCCGCTGTTCGCCTTCTCTCTGCTGTTCATGGCTGGTGCGCTGATGGTGTGGCTGTTCTTGCATTGGCCCACGATCCCTGAAGTGTGGACGCATGCTTATAATATGGGTGCTGCCACGGAGCCTGACAAGTGGACGGACAATATCTTCCCGGCATTGTTCATCACGGTGGCCTGTGGTGCCATCTCCGGTTTCCACGGCACGCAGAGTCCGCTGATGGCCCGTTGCGTGAAGAGCGAGAAGATGGGCCGTCCGATCTTCTACGGTGCGATGATTACCGAGGGTGTGGTGGCGCTGATCTGGGCGTCTGTCGCTTCCTGGTTCTTCTATTGCAATCCTGCGCCGGGCTATGAGCTGATAGCCAAGGCTACTGCCGGTTTCCATACATCTGCCCCTGCCGTGGTGAACCTCGTTTGCAACGAATGGTTAGGTGTGGCTGGTGCTATTCTGGCGATGCTAGGTGTGGTGGCTGCGCCTATCACTTCCGGTGATACAGCCTTCCGTTCCGGTCGTCTGATTGTGGCAGAGTGGTTGAAGATGAACCAGCGTCCCATCATGAATCGTATGTACATCTGTATTCCGATGTTCGCCGCTTCCATTGCCATGCTGATCTGGCAGGTGGAGAACCCCGATGGCTTCAACACCATCTGGCAGTACTTCGGATTCTCTAACCAGGCCCTGAGTGTGTTCACGCTTTGGACGATCACCGTCTATCTGGTGCGTCAGAAGAAGGCCTACTGGATTACGCTGATTCCTGCGCTCTTCATGACGACGGTGTGCTCTACGTTCTTCTTTGTCTCGAAGCAGACGCTCCATCTGCCTGGAAATGTGGGATATATACTTGGAGTTGCCTGTCTTGTAGTAGCCATCGTATGGTTCTGCATCTGGTACCGTAAGGAAGTGAAAAATTAAATAATTTAAGAATTGAAGAATTAAGAGATAAAATGAGAAAACTGATGATGGCAGCCATCGGCCTGATGATGGCGATGAGTGCGAACGCACAGTATCTGAATGAGTCTGAGACGCCGTTCACCGAAGGTAAGTTCTATGTGAGTGCCTCGGCTTCCAGTGCCTCGCTGGCCTATAGCAAAAGCACGGACTTCGCTCTCGGCATTAATGGCAAGGTTGGTTATCTGTTTATGGACAACCTGATGGCGTTGGGTGTTGTGGAGTTCAACAGTCAGAAGAACTTCGATATCCTCACGACGCAGATCGGTGCTGGTGCACGTTACTATTTTGAGAGCTGCGGTATCTATCTGGGTGCTTTAGCAAAGTATGCCCATGTCAAGGACAAAACGTCGGACCTCGGTATCAGCTTCAGCGACTTCCGTCCTGAGGCTCATGTGGGTTATTGCTTCTTCTTGGGACGTCATGTCACTCTTGATCCAGAGGTTTATTATGAGCACAGCTTCAAGAATAGCGACTACTCTGGCTTCGGCCTCCGTATCGGTATCGGAATCTACTTTTAAAGGTAAAAAAGTGAAAAGGTGAAAAAGTGAAATAAATATGTTAAGCGTTGAAGAACTTGTTGACAGACTGATTGATCTGTCGTTTGCAGAAGATATAGGTGATGGCGACCATACCACCTTGTGTTGTATTCCTGAGGACGCGATGGGCAAGTCGCATCTGCTCATCAAGGAGGACGGTATCCTGGCTGGCGTGGAGATTGCCAAGGAGGTGTTCCGCCGTTTCGATCCTGAGATGCAGGTGGAGGTGCTGATGGGCGATGGCAGCCGCGTGAAGAAGGGCGACATCGCCATGATCGTCACAGGTCGTGTGCGTTCGTTGTTGCAGACGGAACGCCTGATGCTGAACATCATGCAGCGCATGAGCGGCATTGCTACGATGACTGATAAGTATGTGCAGCGGCTGAAGGGTACTGGCACACGGGTGCTGGATACCCGTAAGACTACGCCTGGCATGCGTATGCTGGAGAAGCAGGCCGTGAAGATCGGCGGTGGCTGTAACCATCGCATCGGACTCTTCGACATGATCCTGTTGAAGGATAACCACGTGGACTTCGCTGGTGGTATCGTGAATGCCATCGAGCGCTGCCACAAGTATCTGGACGAGAAGGGCCTGAAGTTGAAGATTGAGATTGAGGTGCGTTCGTTCGACGAACTGAATCAGGTGCTGGAGCACGGTGGCGTGGACCGTATCATGCTGGATAATTTCAGCGTGCCTGATACGAAGAAGGCCGTGGATCTCATCAATCACCGTTATGAGACGGAGTCGAGTGGGGGCATCACCTTTGATACCATCCGCGACTATGCCGAGCAGGGTGTTGACTTTGTCAGCGTCGGTGCCTTGACGCACTCCGTGAAAGGTCTCGACATGAGTTTTAAAGCCTGTGAGTAAATTGAAAATTGAAGATTGAAAATTGAAATAAGAAATTATGAGAAGAAAGTTTTTGTTATTGGGCATTGCTCTTCAATGTTCAATATTCAATATTCAATGGAGTCAAGCTTGCACGAACTTCATCGTGGGCAAGAAGGCCAGTGCCGACGGTTCAGTGTTTGTCACTTATAATGCCGATTCCTACGGTGCTTTCATGCCCCTGTATCACTATCCGGCTGCCAAGCATCAGGCTGGTGAGATGCGCAAGGTCTATGAGTGGGACACCAGCAAGTATCTGGGTGAGATCCCTGAGGCCGCAGAGACGTGGAATGTCATCGGCAACTCCAACGAGTGGCAGGTGACCATTGGTGAGACGACCTTTGGAGGCCGTGAGGAGATGGCCGATTCTACAGGTATCATCGACTACGGTTCTCTCATCTATATCGCCCTCCAGCGTTCCAAGACGGCGCGTGAGGCCCTGCAGGTGATGACCTCGCTTGTGGCTGAATACGGCTATTGCTCTGAGGGTGAGACGTTCTCCGTCGCTGATAAGGACGAGGCGTGGATGCTGGAGATGATGGGTTGTGGCCCTGACCGCACCAAGGAACAGGGACGTACCGTCTGGGTGGCTGTTCGTATTCCTGACGATGCCATCGCTGCCCACGCCAACCAGAGCCGTATCACGCAGTTCCTCGATGGCCGCTATGTGCAGGTTAGGATGAAGGATCTGTTGAATCCCAAAGCGATGGCAAAGGCTGAGCGCAACGCTCAAAAACTCAACGCCAAAAGTATCGTCGTCTTCTCTGACAATGTCGTGAGCTATGCCCGCAATATGGGTTGGTTTGAGGGCAAGGACGCAGACTTCTCTTATAACGCTGCCTATGCCAAGCCCGACTTCTCTGGCCGTCGTTACTGCGAGGCCCGTGTGTGGAGCTTCTTCAACCGCTTTACAGATGACTTCTCTGAGTATGTGCCCTACGCTGCAGGTATCGAGAAGGATGCCAAGGAGATGCCCCTCTGGATCATCCCCAATAAGAAGGTGACGCTGGAGGATATGCGTGCTGCCATGCGCGACCACTATGAGGGTACGCCTTTTGCCCTCGACCAGAAGGGCGACATCGGCGGTGGTATCTTCCAGATGCCTTACCGTCCGTCACCGCTGTCTTTCAAGGTTGACGGTGTGGAGTACTTCAACGAACGTCCCATCTCTACCCAGCAGACAGCCTGGTCGTTTATTTCCCAGATGCGTTCGTCGCTGCCCCGTGAGATCGGAGCCTGCTTCTGGTTTGGTAATGACGACGGCAACATGGTGGCCTATACGCCGATGTATAGCTGTATCACCCGTGTGCCGAAGTGCTTCTCTGGTGAGGGTGCTGACGATGTGACGTTCTCGATGGACAATGCCTATTGGGTGTGCAACTGGGTCAGCAATATGGTCTATCCGCGTTACTCCATGATGTTCCCTTCACTCAAGGAAGTGCGCGACTCGCTTGATGCCTCTTATGCCCAGCTCCAGCCGGAGATTGAGTCCAAGGCGCTGGCACTGGCTACGCCTGAAGAGCGTATCGCCTATCTGACGGACTACAGCTGCAAGAAGGGTGACGAGATGATTGCCCGTTGGCAGCAGCTCGCCTTCTTCCTCATCGTGAAGTACAACGACATCGTCGTGAAGCCCACAGACGAGCAAGGCCGTTTCCTCCGCAACAAGTTTGGTGGTGGCGCCAAGGTCGTGCGTCCAGGTTTCCCCGATGCCTATGCCCGTGAACTCCTGAACCAGACCGGCACCAAATACCTCGTCCCCAAGGAATAGTAACCATCTTTGCTGACGAACAGACAATCCTCGGCGTGGAATGAGTGTTCTTTGACGAAGAACAAACGTTCAACGCCGAGGAATAAACTTTTAAAGCCTGGAAACTAGCCGAGAGTACGGGAAACAGTCAGAAACCTCGGAGGTGTCTTATTTTAAATAAGGTTGACACCAAAAGTTTGAAAAAGTATGGTGAAACAACCAAAAGAGAGCCGTTATGCGAAGGACACAGATCGCATTAACGAGATGAAGGAGGTGTATGAGATGTTCCATATCCAACATCTCCG
>JAFRQC010000160.1 GCA_017428805.1 Prevotella sp.
ATATGAGAGCACGCTGAAGCGCTGGGACAGCGAGTTGTACTCGGCTATGGGTGCTGCCGGCGAACTCTATGCCATTGATCCCAAGCTCTGTCGTGAGGTGCCTGACGAAGCCCTGCTCGATGATTTCATGCTGTCGATGTACGTCGTTCAGGCTGGCAAGCGCATCGCCTATACCCCAGATGCCTTCGCCAGAGAATACGGTTCTGCCAATATCTATGAGGAATCGAAGCGTAAACGCCGCATTGCAGCAGGCGGACTCCAGAGCATCTGGTGGCTCCGTTCGATGCTCAATCCGCTAAAACAGCCGCTGGTCACCTTCCAGTATGTCAGCCATCGTGTGCTCCGTTGGAGCATCACCCCCTTCGCGATGATTCTGTTACTACTTGTCAACATCGCCCTCGTCATTATGGGAGCAGGATTTTTCTATACGGTGATGCTCATCCTCCAGACAATCTTCTACCTGATGGCCCTTGCAGGATGGCTTCAGAACCGCTTCGGCTACAAAAACAAGTTCCTTTATACCGCCTATTATTTCGTATTTATGAATTTTAACGTATTCCGCGGAATGTCCTATTTAAGGACACATGGGAAGAGCGGAGCATGGGAAAAAGCAAAACGTAGTTAAAAAATTTTCGTTTTTTTCATTGCAGTTTCAAAATAAATTCGTACCTTTGCAAAATCTATTGAAGTTTTGAACGAGATGGATAAAGACGAGAAAGAGGTACTATTACAGAAATTTGCCGACGCGAACAGAAAGCTTCTATTAGCCAACGAACAACTCGCGATTGCAAACAAGAAACTGAAGGAATACGAGGAGAAGGCTCAGAAAGCTGAGAATGCCAGCAAGATGAAGTCCCTTTTCCTTGCCAATATGAGCCATGAAATCCGCACACCCCTCAACGCCATCGAAGGTTTCTCGAGAGTCATCATTGAAACCGACTCCCAGGAGGAACGCATGAAGTATTTCGAAATCATCGAGAGCAACAACAACCGTCTGCAGAATCTTGTCAATGAGATTCTTGACTTGTCGCGTGTTGAGTCTGGTGAAATTGTCATGAAGAAGAGTCCCACCGACCTCAATGAGCTCTGCACAAGCATCAGGAACCTGTTCAAGTTCCGCTGTCCGGACAGTGTAAAGCTGAAATGGAGTGAACCGACCATGAATGTAACGATGAACACGGATGCCAACCGGCTTATCCAGGTGTTCTCGAATCTCATCAGCAACTCGCTGAAACACACCATTCAAGGTACAATCTCCTACGGCTATAAAGTGCTCGACGAAGGACATACGATCGAGATGTTTGTCAGCGACACGGGTAGCGGTATTGCCAAAGAAGACCTTGAGCACATCTTTGAGACCTATGTCTCACGTGATGCAGAAAACAACAAGAACGGTTATGGCCTGGGCCTGCCCCTCTGCAAAATCATCGTAGAGAAGTTGGGCGGCACGCTGACCGCAGAGTCTGAATTAGGAAAAGGATCTACCTTCACCTTCACTTTGCCCTTTGAAGGAAGCATCGGTGGCGTGGATCAGGGCAAGGAGACCACGACGACCAGCGTTCGCACCATCCGCATCAGTGGTCGTACCGACGATTTGAATGCCAAGACTATCCTCGTGGCTGAGGATGAGGATCATAACTATGAGTTGGTGAAGATCGTGCTACAGAAGCGCTATAAGCTGTTGAGGGCCCACAATGGTATTGAGGCTGTGACCATCAACGAGGACGAGAAGCCCGACTTGGTTCTTATGGACATCCGCATGCCGGGTATGAATGGTCTCGATGCCACCCGTATCATCAAGGAAGTGTCGTCTACCCCCGTCATTGCACTCAGTGCCTACGCCTTCGAAGAGAATATCCGCGCTGCCAAGGAAGCCGGCTGCGATGACTTCATGGCCAAGCCTTTCAAGGTGGAGAATCTCATCGAGATTGTCAAGAAGTACCTCGGAGAAGAAGACTAATCATAAAGTTCAAAGCTCAAAGTTCAAAGTTTAAAGTATTATGGGAAAGCTTGCAGTTCAGAAATACTTTTCGTTCATGATGCTCATCATCTCCTTCCTGCTGATGATTTTTACATTAGTAGGACTGTTCGGAGGTGATGTTCAGCCTGCTGGTAATACGGCCCGCGCCATGTTGGTCTACGCTCTGCCGTTGCTGATCATTGCCAATGCTGTATTCTTGGTATACTGGCTTATCAGGCTGCGTTTCCATTGGGCACTCATGCCACTGATCACCTTGCTCTGCTGCATCCCGTACATCGGAACGCTCTTCCAGATTGGTTCTACGGATGAGAAAGCCGATGCTAAGTCGGGTATCAAGTTCGCCTCATACAACGTGGCACGTTTCTCGGGAGAGACCACAGGCTTCATCGCTCTGGACATTCTCTCAGAGATGAAGCGTCAGAAGGTGGATATCGTCTGTTTCCAGGAGTATAACGACTTCAGTGGCGACAAGAAGAATTCTGACTCCTACAAGGACTACTTCCCCTACTCTGCCTTTGGTAATAACGACATGGTCGTCTACAGCCGCTATCCCATCGTCAATAAAAAGAACATCGACTTCGAGCAGACGAACAACAGTGCCATGTGGGTGGAGGTCAACGTCAATGATAACATCTACCGCATCTATAACGTCCACCTTGAGACGACTGGTATTAACAGTACGTTGCATAAGGCTTCAAAGTTAGCCAATAAGGGCGTCGATGTACAGGGAAATGCCCTTGTCAATGCCATCTACGGTGGCTACACCATAGGAATGATTGCCCGTTCCGGACAGGCCAACATGCTGGCGATGGACATGAGGGAGTCTGAGGCACCTGTCATCGTATGCGGTGACTTCAACGATGTGCCGTATTCCTATGTCTATAACACGATGCTTGGCGACAAGATCGACGGTTTCAAGGAGTGTGGTAGCGGATTCATGTACACCTATCGAGGCGGAAAGAAAGTCCGTATTGACTACATCTTCCACGATAAAGGCCTTGAAGGTATCTCCTACTACAAGAAGGAGCTGAGCTACTCAGACCACTACCCCGTCTTTATGCGTATTGCCACAAAACAGTAATCATGATAAATCCCGCCTCGAGGCGGGATTTATTATATCATACAATCTTGAAACGTACACGGAAAGACCGTTCGTGCTCGTCCCAATTGGTGCCGAGCATCTCAAAACGTCCTATCTGTGAAGTGCTCCGAACGTGCTTGCCGATGCAAGGACAGACATCATAGTCGCCAATACGGACAAGACGAATGGTGTCGGAGGCATCATCTGGCAGACGGTCGAGGCTGATATCGTCAGGCAGCTCATCACGGGTGACGAACTCAAAAGTGACAGGCAGGTCTTCCTCGATGAGTTCGTTCATACGGCGCTCAATCTCCTTTTCCTCCTGACGTGAAGGCTTGTGATCGAGATAGAAGCTCATCTTGCTCTTCTTACGTTCGACATGGGCATTATAGGAACGTTCACAGCCAAAGATACGTATCATTGTCTGATTCAGAAGATGCTCTGCCGTATGACTTGGAGGGTATTCTTCTTTATTGTGGTCGTTCAGAATATAGTCTTCTGCCATAGGGGTCACGCTTTGAATTTGAGGACAACGGCACCGAGAGGTTCGAGGTCGACGGAAACATAGCAGTCACGATTCAGCTGGCGCTTGATCTCCTTGCCGCTGAGCAGGTCGACGGCTGTCACATTCTTCCGCTCCTTCAGCTTCAGGTAGTCAAAAGCATGGGCAGGGATGGTGACATCCATCGTGGTGGGTAACTCGTCGAAGTTGACAACCACCAACAAAACCTCACTGCCGGCCTTTCTCAAGAAAGCATACTGGCGCTGATACTGGCCGTTGACATACATGAGGTCGAAGCAGACACCCTCACTGACGGCTTTCTCCTTGACGGCGATATTCAACACCTTATTATATATAGAGGCGAGTTCCTTCTCGTCTTTGGTGAGTCTGCCCTTCATGGCACGGGTGAGACTGGCCACACTCCAGTAGTCGAAGATGGTAGTGCGCCCGTCGTGTCCACTGAAGCCCTCTTTATCCATGCCTGGCTCTCCATATTCCTGACCAGCGTAAATCATTACGGGATTCTGCTGGAGGAGTGCAGAGACTACGAGTCCAGGCACACCTTTCATAGCTTTAGCGGCAAAGAAGGCGCTGGCGATACGCTGTTCATCGTGGTTCTCAAGGAAATAGAGCATATGATCACGGATGTCGTCAGTCTGTTGCCAGGCCCCAGTAATAGCTTGTACAGACTGGTGGCCGCAGATGACATCGCGAACAGTATCGTACATACCTACCTTGTCGTAAAGGTAGTCGAAGCCTGCACCAAGGTAGTTGCGGTATTCAGCAGGATTATAAACCTCACCGACAAAGATAATATCAGGATATGCAAACTTCACCTTGTCCGTAGCCCAGCGCCAAAACTCAACAGGCACCATCTCAGCCATATCACAGCGGAATCCGTCGATGCCCTTACGAGCCCAGAAAAACAGGATGTCAGTCATCTTGCTCCAGGTATTGGGAACAGGGTTGAAGTACCCCACATGACCAGCATAATAGTCGACGCCATAATTCAACTTCACGGTCTCATACCAGTCGTTCATCCCTGGCGCATTGTGGAAACAGTCGTTACCCGTAGCCTTGGCTGGCTCCTCGATATAGGGCTGCGTCTCACCATGATAAAGATCGAAGTAAGGCGTAAACCGCTCACCAGGGCAATAATAGAAATTGTTCTGTGGATCGAAACCAATTTGAGGATTGTCATCTTCACCGAGATCCTTCACACCTTCAGGCTTGCAAACGGAATGATACTGACGGGCCACATGATTGGGCACGAAGTCGATAATCACCTTCATGCCAGCCTTATGAGTACGTTCCACGAGCCGTTCGAACTCCTGCATACGCTTGTCCACGTCCGTTGCCAGGTCCGGATCTATGTCATAATAGTCAGTGATGGCATAGGGTGAACCGGCACGACCTTTGACAACTGCAGGATGCTGACGGGGAATGCCATAAGCAGAGTAATCTGTCTGTGTGGCATGACGGATGACACCCGTATACCAAATATGGCTCACGCCCATCTCCCTGATTTTCTTCAGGGTGCTGGGCGTGAAGTCATTCAGTTTTCCGCAACCGTTCTCTTCTATCGTTCCATCTTCTTTTCGGGTGGTGTTCCGATTGCCGTAGAGACGGGTGAAAATCTGGTAGATAACAATTTTCTCTTTCATTATTCTCCGATACTATGGGCTGAAACCTCTTTATTGATCTTCGCAATCATACCCTGAAGAGCCTTGCCAGGACCGCACTCGGTGAAGTCGTCAGCACCATCGGCAATCATATTCTCCACACTCTGGGCCCAACGCACACTGCTTGTCAGCTGTGCAATGAGATTAGCCTTGATCTCTGCGGGATCAGTATGGGGCTTGGCGTCCACATTCTGATAGATGGGGCACTTCGGTGTCTTGATTTCCGTCTTCTCAATGGCAGCCTGAAGCTCATCCTTGGCAGGCTGCATCAGAGGAGAGTGGAAGGCGCCACCCACCTTCAAAGGTAGTGCACGCTTGGCACCGGCGGCCTTCAACTGTTCACAAGCCTCGTTGATGGCATCGAAATCACCAGAGATCACAAGCTGGCCAGGGCAGTTGTAGTTAGCGGGAACCACCACACCCTTGCCCATCTTGCTCACCTCGGCACAAATCTCCTCAATCTTGTCGAAGGGCAGTGCGATGATGGCAGCCATCGTCGAGGGCTGAGCCTCGCAGGCCTTCTGCATAGCCATAGCACGAGCATAGACCAGTTTCAGACCGTCCTCGAAACTGAGGGCACCGGCAGCTGTCAAGGCAGAGAACTCACCCAGTGAGTGTCCGGCAGTCATTTTCGGGTCAAAAGCGTCACCCATACAAAGGGCTGAGATGACACTGTGGAGGAAGACAGCTGGCTGAGTGACCTTCGTCTGCTTCAGTTCCTCGTCTGTTCCCTCGAACATAATATCGGTAATACGATATCCAAGAATGTCGTTTGCTTTCTCAAAAAGTTCCTTGGCAAGGGGATTGTTCTCATAAAGATCCTTACCCATACCTACAAACTGTGCTCCCTGTCCGGGAAATACAAATGCTTTCATATTTTCTTTACTATAATTATAAATAATGTCGTTTCGGACTGCAAAATTACGATAAAAATCTGAAAAAAGAGCCTCTGCGACTATTTTTTTACCGAAAGTCGTGTGATTATCGATTTTTTTATGTAAGTTTGCAGTGCAGAAAGAGAACTATTGACAAAATGAAGCTCATAGTAATGACCAAGCCAACCTTCTTCGTGGAAGAAGACAAGATTCTGGCTAACCTGTTCGAGGAAGGTCTGGAAAACCTTCATCTGTACAAGCCCGGTGCCTCGCCGATGTATTCAGAACGGCTGCTGACACTGTTGGGCGAGGACTATAACAGCAGGATTACCGTCCATGGTCACTTCTACCTGAAAGAGGAGTTCCGGCTCAGAGGCATCCATATCGACGATGCCTACACCGAACCGCCCGTAGGCTATAAGGGAAATATCTCCCGTACATGCCATGCCATCAGTGAGTTAAAGGAGGCGAAGAAGCACTGCAACTATGTGTTCCTGCACTGCATCTACGACAGTCAGACTAATGCCGACGAGAAATCGACCTTCACTTACGAGGAACTGAAAGCAGCTTCACGAGAAGGGCTGATAGATAAAAAGGTGTTCGCTTTAGGAGGTATGAACCTCGACAACGTGAAGGAAGCAAAGGATCTCGGTTTCGGAGGCGTCGTCATCTGCGGTGATCTGTGGAACCGTTTCAATATCCACAACGAGATTGACTACAAGGAACTGCTCAACCGTTTTGAGCGTCTGCGCAAGACCATTGAATAAGATAAGAATAGAACAAAAATATGGAAAAGATGAGTGAGACTAACTCCTACATGGTATTCTCTGGCACTGCCACGAAATACCTGGCAGAGAAAATCTGCCAAAGTCTGGGATGTCCGTTAGGACAACTGCTAATCACGAAGTTCTCCGATGGAGAGTTTGCCGTTTCGTATGAGGAGAGTATCCGTGGCCGTGATATCTTCTTGGTACAGAGCACCTTCCCCAACTCAGACAACCTGATGGAACTGCTGTTGATGATCGATGCTGCCAAGCGCGCCTCCGCCCGTACCATCAATGCCGTCATCCCCTATTTCGGATGGGCGCGTCAGGACCGAAAGGACAAACCGCGTGTCAGTATCGGTGCCAAGCTTGTGGCCGACTTACTGAGTGTGGCAGGTGTGAACCGTGTCATCACGATGGACCTGCATGCAGACCAGATCCAGGGATTCTTTGATGTGCCCGTGGACCATCTTTATGCCTCAGGCGTCATCATCCCATATCTTGAGAGCCTACACCTTGAAGAT
>JAFRQC010000161.1 GCA_017428805.1 Prevotella sp.
AGTAACTTGATAAGAATGAGAATGTTCATAGTTCCTTATGCTTTATAATGATTGTTTCAAAACGGTTTAAGAATCGCACTAACAGCGATTCCTTTGCAGATGTCAGCATCTTACTGACATTCTGCTGTGATTTCTCAATGCTATTTGCTATAACGGCTTGTGATAGTTCTTGGGCAACAGAAAGATAGATTACCTTCGCCTGATTGACACTCCAGCCAGTAATGAGGTCATCAGCAAATGCAAGACCTGCATCCAATTCCTCATTCACATCATGCCAACAGGTACTGACTGCAAGCCTGTTCTTTTCCATCGCATCAAGTCCTCTGCCCGACAGTTTGAAAGCCACACCGTCAGATGTTACTATGCTATCACCCTGATAGTCTGTCGTTCCTATTCCTATGGATATTCGTGCATCCCACACTTCTTTTGCATCTGTCGGAGAATACGATTTCAAACCTGCCCGTATCATTGATGCGATTTTCAATGATGTTTCAGGACATTCAACAACAATCTGAAAGCTGTCCCCACGAAACATCTCCATCTTCATAGGGCTTATCTTCTGTAGGTCTTCAACAATATCGCGCAAGACTTTAATCAACAAGTCTCGCTTGTCTAAAGCAATCTGCTCCGAACGGACTATATCGCCTGTAATTATTGCCTTAATCTCCATATTTCGTAACATATTTAGTGGCTTCGGGTGCAAAATTACGAAAAAAAAATGGAAAACTACAACCTTTTTCGGTTGTTTTTGTCTTATACAACCAAAAAAGGTTGTATTTTAGGTTTACAACCAAAAAAGGTTGTTACAAACAACGAAAAATGGAAGCAAATAGAAGAATCCGTCTTCCATTTGCCTCCATTTATCTACTTCACAAAGAACAGGTCGAACTCCACTTGCCTACGGAACTTGATGGACTTCACTGGTCGGCCATGCCAGCGACAGAAGGCTATGTAGTCGTTGTAGATATTCCTGTCGCCACGCTCTATCTTCCGAAGCAGTCGGCTCTTCGGACGCTTGGAGGTGCCGAGGATCGCATATGGCCCGACGTTATAGGCCAGTACCGAGAGCAGCAACGCATCCTTTCCGTAGCCACGGAACAGATAGAGATTGCGCATCAGGTCGAGACGGAGCAACAAGTCACCCTGTTTCCTGGTCATTATCCGTGCCGAATATCTTTCACCCCTCTGAAGCTGATGACCATAGCCGACATACGGATAGTTCTTAGTCGTGTGCCAGCCCTCGAAGTGCTTGATACAGGCGACGGCCATTTCAAACTGCTTTTCGCTATATGGTAGTTGATTGGGTGTCGCCCTCGCCATCCCCACTGTGTAGAGGCACAGGAGCGACAGCAATCTAATCCTCATCCTTTTCATCTTTCATATTTTCGTTGTTGAAGTTGAACGTCAGCGTCTGGCTGTTGCCGTTGCTATCCTCCACGACCACGATAAACTTGTGCGCATCGATACTGGCCGAGGTGTAATAGAGCCGGAAGGTCTCGTTCTCCAGCAGGTAGCGGTCGTTGGGCAGGAGTACCGTGCCGTTCTCCATGCGAAGCGAACCCGTGCCGTCGTAGAGGAACCAACGGATGGTATAGAGCGTATTTTTGTAGTCGCCCTCCTTCGCCAGATGGCAGCGGATTTCCACCGTCTGCCCACGCAGCACCTTCGTCGGTACGGGCATCACCTCCACCTCAAACGGGTAGTTCGTCTGAATATCCAGGTCATCCTCGCAAGAAGTAAAAACCACCAGTGCGGCCATCATCGTGGCGCACATCATCACTTTCTTCAATAGTTTCTTCATAATTTCAGTTTCGATTTTGTTTGTTGTTTGTTCGTTAATTGCTGTTGCAGGTACTCGTTCACGTCTTTGCAGGGACGGAAAACGACGGAGAAGTCCTTTACCCTTTCACCGTACCGTTTTTGCAGGGCTTTGAGGCATTTCTTTCCGGCATCGTCGTTGTCAAGCCAACACTTGATGAGATCGTAGTCGTCCAGATGCCTGTACGCTTTCCCCTTGTTGGCGACGGAGTTCAGCACCAGATTGTCCTCCGTCCTGCCATAGCCGAGCGTTAGCCCCGAAAGGAAGTCCACGAATCCCTCATAGACGTTTACCGTAGCCGAGCCCTGCATGATGAGCGACACTGCCTTTGGCGGGATGCTGCCCTTGAAGAACCTGTTGCGTATCTCGTAGCCTCCGTCCTCGTTTGGGAATCCTACGGCAAAATAGTTTTTGTCGTGTAGCCTGTAGTGAATCTCCACGCAGTTCGCCGATGCGATGTCCGAGGATATGCCCCTCTCTCTTAGATACCACAGCAATGCAGGATGATTCAATGGTCTTACTTCTACATCCGTGAACTGAGGCAACGCTGGCTCAGGCTCATACCTCGGAGGCTCTGACCGTTCTATCGGATTGTTCGTCACCTCGCCGATGTACCTCGCCTGTGCCATGAAGTCACCAGAGTTGATCATCAGCCCCGCCAGCGTAAAGATGTCACCACCGACACCCGCCCCAAAGTCGTTAAAGATGTTCTTCTCCGTATTCACACAGAACGACGGGGTGCTGTCCGAACGATATGGCGCATGGAACCACACTTCCTTGCCCCGCTTCTTCGTTGACTTGCAGCCGAGTTTGTGCATGAAGTCCGTGATGGGCATATCCCGTATTTCCTCTATCGTCATCGCCCGTCAGTTGATCATCAGTTTCAGTCCCACGCCGTACTGCGTATGGAAATGCCCCGTGTCGTTGCCCCACAGATAGCGCTCACGCACACTGCCCGTCAGAGCCAAGCGGTCAGTAAGATAGACCTCAATATTCAATGTCACTGCACCGCCATAGATAAAGGCATCTTTGTCCTGCAGCGTTGCACCGTCAGGCAGCAGCGTCTTTCCCCAATTCACGCTCTCGTACCCGGCCAGTGCCGACACTCCGCCATATATAAACAAGGTCTTACTGGCATCCGTGAGCAACTTCTGATAGTAACCGCCCTCCGCCGTGAACTGAGCGACGGGAATAGTCGTGTCCTCGTCGTAGCCGTATTCACGCTGCAGGTACCCGCCGCCGAACACCCACTTGCTGCCGTTCTTCGTGTAGGTGGACAGTGCCACGCCGCCACTGAAGGCAGCACTCAACGGCTTCCCGTCCACGAAAGCACCGCTAACCTCTATGCCCTGCATCTTGGGAAGACACCGCTGTGCGGAGGCTTGCCCCATAGTCAGGGCAAGCACTCCAATCATCAATAGTTTCTTCATCTTTTGTTCCTTTTTTGTTCCGCTTCTACTTCACTTTGAGTTCACTGATTAACTTCGCACGTATCAGATCCGAGTTCTCAATGACGAACTGCTGATTACGACCGCCGTTCTTCTCCGCCAGTTCCACTACCAGGCACTTGTCATCGGGTAGCGTAAACTTATCCATCGTCCACACCGTGCGCTCCGACGAGTTGCCCGATACGTTCAGCACGAAGTTCTGTGTGCGCAGGGGCTGGATCACCTGCTCCTGAATGGCCGTGCGCTTCACCACCTTCTTATCCACAATCTTCCATGTCACGTAGTCCACATCGAACGGCACGTTACTGGAGTTCTTGATCTCCGTGTGGAAGTAAAGCAGTCCGTTGTGCGTATAGATGCCCTTCAGCAAGAAACGAATTCCAAAACCCTTGTTGCCGATGTGCTTTACTATTCGCTCGTTCTGCTTCCAGATGCTCTTCATCACTAACCGCACCAGTACGGGACTCTCCGAGCCGAGTTCTTTCAGATAAATGTCCATCGAGTTATTGGGCCTGTTCACCGCCGAACCGTCATGGATGAAGTCCTTCATCTCGATGTTCAGTTTGTCCGGCTCCTTGGCATACTTCACGTTAAAGGCATAGAAACTGCCGTCCTCCGTGATGACGCTCATGTTCGTCTCGCCCTTGAACCATCGCTTGGCGGCCTTTACCCGGATGACATTCTCCGCCCCGTCAGCCTTGCCCGCCATGATGTTCGCCGAACCTAAGTCCACGTAGGTCACGGAGGCAGGGAAGATAATATGCACGGTCTTGTCGAAGGTCACCTGCAATCCGTGAGGCGGAATCATGCGGTCGTAGGTAATACTGCGCGTCAGTCCCTGAAACAAGTCGCCGTCCTGTGGCAGTGTCGTTTCCTGTGCGCTTACTGCGCTTGCGCCCACCATCAGGGCGCAAGCCATCATCAATACTTTCTTCATTCTCATTGTCGTTTGTCTGTTTGTTAATTGGTTATACACTTAATTCTCCTTCTGGTAGAGCAGCACCTGATACCCGGCTTTCAGATGCACTTTAACGGTTCGCATCTTCTTTGCCACATACTGGCTCGTCCCCTGAATCAGTCCCTTGCCGACGTCAGAGACCAGTTGCGCCTTGGCATCCGACGAGATATTGATGCTGCTACCCATCGACCCGCCCATGTTGGCGGCAACCTCCTTGGCGGCACTCACCTCCATCGAGTTGGGAATGAAGATGCCCTCCTGTCCGTCAGTGTCATAGACTGATAACTCCACGGGAATGATCATCCTGCCGTTCTCTATCGAGGTGATGGTGATGCAGAGCCGTTCGCCCTGGATCTTCGTCGCGCCGACCACAATAGAGTTCTTCGGGATAATGCGCTCTTCAACTGCCATCGGCTCCAACAGCCGTAGTCTCACCGTCTGCCCGTCAGTCATGGTCTGGTAGCCATATACCGATGCCGAAATGGTGTTCTTGCGCGTCACACCGCCACCCAAACCTACCGCAGTATTGAAAGAGTTGAAGGCAAAGCCGCCATCTTCATCCTCACTGTCATACACCTGATTGCCCAGGGCCGAGACCACCGTCTTTGCCACCTGCTGCACGGGCGAGACCTTGCGCTTCTTTCCTTGCTGGCCCGAAGTTCCCTGTTCACCTGCTCCTGCGTATGCCACCTGACCGTTTCCACCCTGTGCCGCTGGCATATACTTGGCAGCGAGTTGATAGGACTTCTCCATCAAGGCCAACTGGTCATCAACATTACTCCCGCTTGATGCAGTCTGTGACGTCAGTTTCTGCTCCAGTTCCGCTATGCGGTTCTTCAGTTCCTCGTTGGCAGCGTCACCCGACGGCTGGTAGAAACTGCCGAGCGTCTGGCTCAGTTCGTTACACGCCGCCGCCGACTGCTGCACCCTCTGCTTCGCTGGCGACACCTCTTCGTCCTTGTGTTCAGCCTTTGCCATCAGGTTCATGTCGTCTGTCACCGCGACGGAATCCGTCTCACTCACCGAGTAGGCTCCCAGGTCGTGCCGTGCCTGCTGGTTCTTCTTCACGCCGTCCATCTCGTAGGCTTTGCTCTTGTCGGCAATGCCAGTACTTCCCTTGTCAGCGTCAGGCATCTCGGTATTGAAACCGCTTCTGCCCACGGCATCGTCGCTACCGCCACCCAGCGAACTGAACAGCCAGAGCACGATGACCACCATGCCGATGACGGCAGCACCAAGCACCATCATCTTGTTACGCTTCAGTTTCTCTTCCTCAGTCAGTTCCTTCCTGGGCTTCGGTTCCTGCTTCTGACTCTCATTCTTCTGCCCCTCCGGGGATGAGCTGTCCGAGGCCCCGCCTTGCGACTGCTCCAGTTCCTTTTTTTCTTCCTGTTCCATTTACTATGTCTTTAAGTTGTGAATAATCCTGTTTCCCATCCACGATGATGGGACTGTCAATGTGTTCAATCACGATGTTCGTGCTTTCTTTCCTGTCGGCAATGTCCGTCACCGTCTGCCAGATGCAATAGAGGAATAGCACCACGAGGATGCCGAACATCCCGATGACCACGTGCAGCCTCTGCTCAGGCGAGAGCGCATCAAGCCTTGCCCTGATGCCTCTCACCACATTCTGCCTCACCTCCTTCAGAAAGGAGATTCCCGATTCCACGTCCTTCATTTCTTCACCGTCCTGATGTCCCTGTTCTCGATGATCGTGAAGTTCCGTATCTGGAAGCCGTTGGGGTTGTCGTCCGAGCGGCTGGAGTTCATCAGTCGGCACTCCGTCACCAGCGTCCTCTCCGTCACGTTACTCTCACGGATGATTGTCTGCCTTGCGAACGTCCTCACCTGATACGGATAGCTGTCGAAGTCGCACACCACGCTGTCCACCCTCACCGTCTGGTTGATGTTGCCCGCAATGATGCGGTTATAGAAACCCTGTTCCGCGAAGTCACGGTAGTAGTTGTAGGCGCTCTTGTCGGCCATCACCAGCGCACGGTGCACGTTGCTCTCGATGGCGCTCTTCTCCGGTGCCAGCGTGAAGAAGAGTTCGTGAAAGCGGCGCACGTGTTCCCTCGCCTCTGCCGGACGGTTCTGCGAGAGGTCCTGCGAGAGCGCCAGCATCAGCGACTTGCCGCCGTCGAGCACATATATCTTCTCCCTCTGCTTCTCCGCGAAACTGTACGAACTCCACACCGACCACACCGTGACCACCGTACACGCGGCCAGGAAGATCATCCCGAACAGCCGAAGCTGCCGGAATGACGATTCGATGTTCCTTAATGACTTGAATTCCATTTTTCTGTTTCTGTCTTTTGTCGTTACTGTTTTCTGTTATACATTACTTCGCCAGCCAGAGCGCACCGCTCTTCACGGCCCCGCCGCTCTTGGTCAGCGACTTGTTTACGTTGCGGTTGTAGTTGCCGATACCGCCCGCCTGAATCACCCATCCGGCCACCGTAGGCACGGTGAAGTAGCCGATGATGCCTATGAGCATCATGATGAGGTACACCCCGTCTGAGCTATCCAGTGAAAAGCCCGGATCAGTCTGCATCTGCACGATGTCGTGTTCGATGCTCAAC
>JAFRQC010000162.1 GCA_017428805.1 Prevotella sp.
CACGCTCTCCTGTTTGCGAATGTCGAGCGTCATCATTCTCATCTTGCGCCCGATCAACTTTCCCACAATCAGGAACATCGGTGTCAGCAGCAGCAGTGCCCATGCCAGCCGGGTATCCATCGACTGCATCAGCAGGAAGGCGCCCACCAGCTGTATCAGCGTGACGGTCATATCCGGGAAGAGTGATGTCGTCGCATCGCTCACCACGTCGATATCTTTCTCCAAGCGTGAGGTCACGTCGCCGGAGTGCATCTCCTTCTGGTCAAACATCTGACGGCGGAACAGATGACTGAAAATACGCAGACGGATGCTCGTCGTCTGCTTGGCCCTATCCCTGACACCAAGGAAATAATAGGACTGCCGGCAGATGATGCCACCAATGACCACCGCCACCAGTGCGACAATCATCAGGATGATGTCCTCAGTCGTCCCCTGACGGATGGTCACATCGATGAAGCGCTTGCAGAGCCACACCATCAGCAGACCGAGCGACACTCGCCCGATACCAGCAGCAATACGGAACAGCATATCCACGCGGATGCCCTTCGTATTGCGCAAGAGCCAAATGATGTACTCCCTCACTCTTTCACCTTTTCACTATCTCACTTTTCACTTCTTACTCTATCAGTCCCAGCTCTTTCCATTCGTCGAGGATGCGGGTGACATCCGTAAGGGCCTTTGAAGGCTCCACATTATATACCTGACAGATGGCCTCAGCCAGCTGTTCAGCCGTAAAGTCACCCAACTCCGTACATTTCTCCCAAAGCCATGTTGCCGTATCGTTCATGCTGACCATCTTACCGAAGTCAACCACTTTAAGACCTTCTGCAACAACCACTTTCTCGCCGCAAATCTCACGCAGCACAAAACCTTCTTTCTGTTTCATATTTTAAAAACAACTAATTACACTAATTTCACGAATGATTTAAAATCTGACCAATTCAGACCCCTGCAGCCTTTTGTCTGCCGTCTCCACCTGAACCACATAAACACCCGAAAGTGCATAGGGAAGCGCCACAAAGGTAATTGTTTCCCCTCCTGAGTAGGAGGGGCTAGGGGTGGTCTGATCCGCCTCCCGTTTCTCATAAACACAAACGCCAGACAAATTATATACCCTGACGCGAACAGGCTCTGTGACCACACGGTCAAACATCAACCTCAGCCCTCCTTCCACAGGAAACACCTGTACGCCCTTCGGCTGATGCAGGCTGATACCCTCAATACCCGTCAACGACAGCACCTCCAACAATCCGCGATAGACGTCAACTTCACCATATCCATAGACATCATTCGGATAGTCATACTTCTCTTCCGGATGCCGGCAGCTACGTAGCATCACCTCTCTGACATCCTGAGGCGTCAGGTCTGGTTTGGCCTGCAGCCAGAGGGCTATGGCACCCACCACGACAGGTGTGGACATCGACGTTCCCGATTGCACGCCCCAGGGATAGCGTTCTCCTTGGTAATCCGAATACGCCACCACCTCCTTCTCCGGATGGAAAAGCGAACTGTAGGAGGCCACCACATTCGTACCAGGCGCCACCACATCGGGCTTCATCAGGTCGTTCATCGCCGGACCTGTCGATGAGTAATAGCCAATCTTGCCCGTCTCCGTCTCCTTACTGCCATTAACCACCTCACCTTGTGCATTCCGGATGCTAAGCCGATGGGTTGTGGCACCAACGCAGAGAACGCCAGGGAAACAACCTGGTGCAAAGACATTCCGCCCTTTGACGGCATCCCTCCAGCGGTCGTCGGCATCATGATCCTGAAAGGCATTGGAAGAACTGCCATACACTTCTATCTTCCCCTGACCTTGCACCACCACCGCCAATGGTGGCAACAGGTTCAAGGTGGTGTCCGCTTCCAAGAGCAGTTGCCAGATATCATGGTCGGCGAAACGTGAACTGTCGCGATAGGCCACAACGGTCAGCGAATCCTCGCCATACGCTATCTTTCTCCTAATAATCGTATCTATCGGCACTTCGGCTGTCTCAAAGGCAATAGTATCGCTGGGCATCCCTCGTTCCTCCTTCCTCGTTCCTCCTTCCTCGTTTCCATACCCATAAACAACGAGGCGCGTCTCTCCCTCGCTTTTGATCCGATAGAGCGCGCCCTTCTTAAAGCACCTGACGAAACTCCCGGCCTCCGCCTGGTCTTCCTTCTTCTCGAAATAGGTCATCTCCACGCCCTCATTGCCGGCAGAAGCCACAATGATACGGCCAGGACCTGTCAACTGTTCGAGGGTAACGGCATAGAGGCTGTCTTCGTCGTCAAGATAGGGAGGATACCCTTCGCTGAACGACACCACGCAAGGCTTCCCCTGCGCTTCGGCATAGTCGAAACAATATTTGAACCCCAGGGCATCGGTAGCTGTGGTATATTTATAGCGATCAGCGGAATCCACATATTCAACGTTGGCACTGATGGCGTTACCCACCACACAAAGGTCACTGCCCCAGGCAATGCCGCGATACGGCGTGTCATAGCCACTGCCGGCAGCGATGCCCATGGTATGCGTACCATGAGTCTGAGTGGGGGCATCGGTAGAATGTCGGATGGCACTGATGGCCTCAGCGCCGACATAATCCCGCCCTACAGGCAGCGTACTGCCTATCGTGTCACGCGACAACTGATCCCAGAAAGCCCTGATCCGCGATTGTCCCGTTGTATTGTCAAGAAAATTGGGATGTGTCAAATCAAAGCCAATGTCCACCACGCCGACCACAACGCCTTCGCCGATATATGCCTGATGAGATGGCGATGACTCATAGACAGGCAACGCCTGAACGACAGCGGCTGTAGTATCGACGCACAGACTGGTGGACTGGTTGGCTTCAATTCGGGTGACTGCCGGCTCCTTCGCCAGCGCACCCAATTCTGCCAGAGGGATCGTGGCGATGCAGATATCGCCCCATTGTGCCCGTTTCCGGCAGTTATGTTTTTTGAACACGTCATCGGCCTCTTCTGGGCTGATGCAGACGAAGGCTGTTATACTCCTCCCCTCAAAGTATCCTACTGACTCCTGACTCCTGACTCCTGACTTCTGACATCTGACTCCTTCTTCCGCAGCCTGTCTTACCAGCCGCGACATCTTGCGGTAATCGGCCTGCTGTGCAACACTCGTAAGTGCCACCCACACAGCTATCAGCAACCATACCTGCCTCCTCATCATGTCAAGCAATTATTCGTGTCCTTTGTGTCCTTAGTGGACAATCTTTTTCTTTCCATTAATAATAAAAACACCTCTGAACAGTGGCGTAAAAGCCTGCCCGAAATCTCTCAGCTTTTGTCCGGAGAGGGTGTAGACACCCGTCACCCGAGGCTCAGCCTTGAGATGAAAAATACCACTGCCAGAGGTGTGAAAAGCAAATGACATCGATGCGTCTGTTTGCGTGGTGATATCGGTGATACAAATATCGTCAAAGAGTGTGACCTGATCCACGCTGGTCCCGTCCTGCACCCAGGGATAAGGCGCTGTGCTCAGGATCCTGCTGTTCAGGCGTCGCTTGATGTCGAGGTAGGGGTTCTTAACCTCGCTCGTGATGATCTCGTTGTACCAATCTGTAAAGGTCCTGCCGTCGGCAGTCACCAGACTGTAGTTAGGTCTGCCCTTCACATTGTTCACAACGTTGGATCGCCAGGTGGAGCCGCTGAAGATCACATGATACACCACCAGCCCATTGCCAGGCAGACCATAGTCCCATCCGCTCCACTGTCGGTTCTCCAACAGGAAGAACTCATCGTCGGTACGCGGAATCAGATAGACCTCGCCGCCCTCGGCGATGGTCTTGGCGTCAGTGATCATCGTGTCTGCCGTCAGCACCGTCGGTGTGAGCCAGCCCATGATCATCTTCTCCAGTGGCGAATAGTTCGGCGGACACCAGCCGTAGTTAGTTCCTGTGCCGCCATCCATCAGATCCCATTCATCCACGACAGACAATTCATCGACGCTTCCGGAAGTCGGGTAGATATCCGGCAGTCCGAGACAGTGGGAGAACTCATGACAGATGATGCCGATGCCACAGGAGGTATTGCCCACCCACAGTTCACCGCTGGCGGTATAACGGGAGATGGTATGGCCGTCCTTCGTGCTGATGGAAGAGAAGCTGCCCGTGGTGGGCCAGACGTAGCCTTCATCTTTAATCGTCGATTGATTGCCGCAATAGCCGGCATAGACATAGACCACCTGCTCCACATGGCCGTCACCGTTCCAGTCATAGACGGAATAGTCGATCTCCGGATGCTCCTCCATCAGCATCTTCGTGGCCTCACGGAAAGCCGAGTGCCCCTCGTTCCTACTCGACGAGCCTGTCTTCACCTTACTATTGGTCTTATAGGGTCCATAGATGTCGAATGCCAGATTCAGCTGACCGTTCGACTGGTCGTGGAAGTAGTCTGCCACGCAGCCGACGCCGTCTCTCTGGGTATAGCCCGGGGTATTGAAGATATCACGATAGGTCGCCTGTGGATCCTCAAAGCTGAAGTCGCAGTCGGCAAATGACACCAGCACCACCAGCTGCCTGTATGTACTGCCGGCATCCCAGCCACGGTCACCGTAGGCGATGTCTGAAAGGCCGCTGCGCGTCTGTCCGCCACGGGTAAACGCCTGTGGCGTCCAGTTCACCAGACAACCCACTCGCTCACCGTCGTCAGCCATCGCCAGCCCACTCATCGCCAGCAGCATGACGGCCGTCATCATACACCTTTTTAATAATAATATCTTCATTTCAGCCGCAAAAGTACACATTTTACGGCTTACCACCAAACTTTTAACCTAAAAAATGAATAAACACCATCCACTAAGGACACAAAGGACACAAAATCTTTTGTCCTTCGTGGAGGGTTTTTCTAAAATCTTTAGGGTTTCCCCCTATCCGATTTAGGGAAAATCCTTTGCCCCAGTCACAAAATAACCCGACCTTTGCAACGTGAACTGAAATCAACCCGAGTGTTTATCTCTCTAGTAACGGGAGCCGCCCACCGCGACGGTCTCCCTTTTTTGTTCTCTTTCTTCTATCTTTTTCAGCTCTTTACAATAATTTCTCTCAATTTTCTTGCAAATTTCATTTTTATGTACTATCTTTGCAGCGTTAAGTCATTGATAGCGTATGGAACCAACTGTATTTACACCGACGCAGATGCATCTGCTCAGAATGTTTCAGTACATGAAGACAGAAGAGGATCTCCTCGAGATGAAGGAGGTTCTTAGTCGTTATTATGCTTCGAAGATGGACGAGCGCCTTGATGAACTCTGGGACAAAGGCATTCTTAACCAAGAGCGTCTCGACGAAATCAACAGGATGGATCTTCACCAGATGAAGTAACCCATGCGAATTGTTCTCGATACAAACTGTCTGATACAGAGCATTCCCAGGAAGAGTCCCTACCGCAAAGTGTGGGATTCCATTCTTTCTGGAAAGAACATCTTGTGCGTTTCCAACGAGATTATCGAAGAATACGCAGAGATTCTTCAAAGGCTTACAGACCAACGGACTGCCAACATTGTTATCCGCGCCATAGTCGAGAACCCTCATGTGGAGTTTGTCTCGCCCTGCTACAGGTTCAATCTCATACAGAATGATCCTGATGACAATAAGTTTGTTGACTGCGCTATAACGGCGAGTGCAAGATTTATCGTCACCAACGATACAGACTACAATGTCCTTCTCCGAACTCCGTTCCCTCATGTGGATGTGATTAAACTTCATGAGTTTGCTAATTCCTTTGTATAATTACAAAATAGCATGAATTATGAGTGAGAAAGGATATACCTTTTCGCCTGCCACCTCTGAGTTTTTTGCTCAGCGAGCCGATGAAGCCATGGAACAGCTTTGGGCCGACGGAACATGGAACGAGCAGAAACTTCGCGACCTGGAGAATGCCCATTATCGTACACCATACGAACAGCATATCACACAATTTTAGAAACCTCCTTTGAAACTCATTTAGTGCCGTTATCTCACGAAGGGTCAGACCCCTTGTGAGCAATCGAGTAGGAGCATGGGGATTAGTTCCCCATGCGACCTCTCACACCACCGTACGTGCCGTTCGGCATACGGCGGTTCCATTATCAATAATACCCTCTTGCCTTATTGAAGTCCACATAGTATTCCGTAAACGTGGGGTA
>JAFRQC010000163.1 GCA_017428805.1 Prevotella sp.
AGCACCCTGTGCATTGCGGGTGCCGTCGGTCTTACAACTCCAGGCGAAGTAGCCTTCGCGGATGCCGTCCTGATGCTGCATGTATTTCTTCGCCCATCGCCACAGACGGTCGAAGATGTCCTTCTCACCGAACTGTACGGCGACCATCAGACCATACGACATGCCCTCAGTACGGGCATCGTGGTTTTTGACATCGGAGACGTAGCCCATGGAGTCGCCCACTTCAAAGTAGACCTTGTTGGGCCCACGGAACACATCGTTGAACACTTCCTTCAGTTTGGCGTCGACATCGGCTGGCTGATAGCCCATCTCGACAAAGAGGTTACGGTACTGGCCTGTCTCAAACGCACCCTTCTTCCAGGGGTTGAGGGCCATCACATTGGCTGACATCATCAGCAGTAATGCTAAAATAGTTGATTTCATCATAAAATAAGTATAGTACGTCGGCAAAGGTAGCAATTTCCAGCGTAACGACCAAACTTTTTGCTGATATTTATCTTTCGTTCTCTCTATTTTGCAAACGATAACGTAAAAAAATACAAGTAAATGTAAGGCGGTATGCCGATTTATTTGTAACTTTGCAGCCACAGATTAACTCAGAACAATTAAAATAGCAAGAAAATAAATGGAACAAGTATTCAGTTACATTATCAGTCTGGGTGCCTCGGTGATGATGCCCATTCTGTTTACCATCATCGGCTTGTGCATCGGCATGAAGTTCGGCAAGGCGCTCAAGAGTGGTCTCTATGTAGGCGTCGGATTTGTCGGTCTGGGCATCGTGACGGCCCTGCTGACGAACAATTTCGGCAATCCGCTGAGTGAGATCTCTCGCCTTTACGACCTGCAGCTCGGAGTGTTCGACATGGGTTGGCCCGCCGCTGCGGCTGTGGCCTATAACACGGCCGTCGGAGCACTGATCATCCCCATCTGTCTGGGTGTGAACTTCCTGCTTTTAATTACAAAATGTACGCGTACGGTAAACATCGACCTTTGGAACTACTGGCACTTCGCCTTTATCGGGGCGGTGGCCTATTTCGTGATGGATCAGAGTCTGGTATGGGGCTACTTCGCTGCCATCGTCTGCTATATTATCACGCTGGTAATGGCCGATCTGACGGCTGATAAGTTCCAAGGGTATTACGACGACATGGAGGGCATCTCCATCCCGCAGCCGTTCTGTCAGAGCTTCACGGCCTTTGCCATCGGCATCAACTGGCTGCTCGACAGGATCCCCGGCTTCTCAAAGCTCGACATCGATGCTGAGGGACTGAAACGGAAGTTCGGTGTGCTGGGTGAGCCGATCGTATTGGGTGTCATCGTGGGTGCCCTGATCGGTGCTGTGGCACAGTTGGATATCAAGAAAGTACTCTTCCTCGGTGTGACGATGGGTGCCGTGATGGAGCTGATTCCGCGTATCACGAAACTCTTCATCGACGGTCTGAAGCCGATTGCGGAGAAGACGCAGGAGGTGGTTCAGAAGAAGTGGGCTGGTAAGAAAGTGTATATCGGTATGTCGCCCGCACTGGTAATCGGACATCCCACCACACTCGTGGCTTCGCTGATCCTGATTCCCCTGGCCCTGCTGTTGGCTGTCGCCCTGCCGGGTAATGAGTTCCTCCCGTTGGCATCGCTCGCCGGTATGTTCTATGTGTTTGTGATGGTGCTGCCCTATACGAAGGGTAATGTGGTGAAGACACTGATAGTCGGTATCTTCGCCGTCGGTATCGGCCTGTGGTTCGTCACCGATATGGCACCGGCATTCACCCAGGCAGCCCAGACGGTATATGCCCAGACACAGGATCCTGCCGCTAAGATCCCTGAGGGATTTCAGGCCGGTGCGCTCGACTTCGCCTCGTCACTCTTCGGCTGGGTAATCTATAAATTCGTGGCTTATTTGAAATGGATTGGTGCCGGGGTGCTGACACTCATCACCATCGGTATGGTCTTTTGGAATCGCCAGCGCATCGTTTCCGAAGAAACCAATGCGCAGAAGAATTAAGAAACGAATGTGAATAATATGAATAATTTAAATCACGAATAACTATAATAGAAAATAGATATATGACAAAGCAAGAGTATATGGATATGTATGATGTGGTTGGAGCTGCCATGGAGGTATATAATACTTTAGGGCGTGGTATGGCCGAACCCATCTATCAGGAAGCTCTTGCTGTGGAGATGGACAAACGTGGGATGAAAGCGGAACGTGAGAAAGAACTGCGACTGCGGTATAAGGATGTTTTGCTTGAAAAAACATATTATGCTGATTTCTATTATAAAGGTATTATTATAGAATTAAAGTCTGTTGAAGAAATTGTTTCCGACCATAGAGCCCAGCTATTTAACTATATGCGCATTACGAAACATCATAGAGGAATACTCTTCAATTTTGGCGAAATCGGTCTGCATTCAGAGCGTTATCTTTATTTGCCAGAGCCTGATGATTTTATCCTCCTAAACCAAGATAATTACAAATCCTACATCGAAAAATAATTATTCATATTTGTGGATAAGATTATTCATATTATTCACATTCGTTTCTTAAATAAATATGGCATATTAATTTAAAAATAGTATATATGAACAAAAAGACATTTCTGATGATTATGGGGGCGATGGCCCTCTCGCTTTCTGGAGCGAAGGCACAGGAAGCAGACAGGTTCGTTGGGGCACAGCACGTGAAGTTCCAGACGGCCTGCCATCCTGAAGACGTGAAGCACTACGACACGAAGCTGCTCCGTGAGCGCTTTGTCATGGAGAAGGTAATGGCACCGGACTCCATCCTGCTCACTTACTCCCATTACGACCGGTTCATCTTCGGCGGTGCGATGCCCGTGAACACCACGCTGACACTGGAGAACTTCTGGGAACTGGGACTGGATGTAGACAACACCATCAAGGAGAAGTATTTCTTGTACAACCGCGAGATCGGTATCGTGAACTGTGGCTTAGGCGACGGTGTGGTCATCGTCGACGGTAAAGAGTACGCCCTCTCACCGAAAGAGGCTCTCTATATAGGTCGCGGTCATATCGGCAAAGACCAGGATGTGAATAAGGAGGTGCTGTTCCGTTCGAAGGATCCGAAGAATCCTGCTAAGTTCTACCTGAACTCGGCAACGGCTCATCAGCACTACAAGACGCAGTGGATCACCCTCGACGGACGTAAGGGTTCGTTGAAGGCTGCTGTCTGGGGACCTGTGGGAACCGTCGAGGAAGCCAACAACCGCACCGTCTATAAGCTCATCGTGAATGATGTGCTGGAGGAGGGCCCCTGTCAGCTGCAGCTTGGTCTGACACAACTCAATCCCGGTGCTGTGTGGAACACGATGCCGCCTCACACCCATGGCCGTCGCATCGAGGCTTACTATTACTTCAACCTGCCTGATGGCCAGACCATCTCCCATGTGATGGGTCAGCCGCAGGAGAGCCGTAACGTATGGCTGCACAATGAACAGGCCATCATGTCGCCCGAGTGGTCGATGCATGCTGCTGCAGGCACCTACTACTATACCTTCATCTGGGGTATGGCAGGTGAGAACCTCTACTATAATGATAAGGACAACATCCCCGTCATCGACATTAAATGATTATTAAGAAACGAATATGAATAATGTGAATAATAATCCCACGAATAAAAATAATTATTTGAATTAGTGAACAAAATTATTCATATTATTCACATTCGTTTCAATAAAAACTATTAGTTAAAATTAAGTTCTATGGCTCCTGTACAAACAACCAAGATGTCCAACTTCCGCTGGGTCATCTGTGCGCTGCTTTTCCTGGCAACCACGATTAACTATATGGACCGTCAGGTCTTGTCATTAACCTGGAAGGACTTTATCGCCCCCGAGTTCCACTGGACCGACGGTGACTACGGTACAATCACCGGTATGTTCTCCCTGTTCTATGCCATCGCCAACCTTTTCGCTGGTAAGTTCATCGACTGGATGGGCACCAAGAAAGGTTATCTCATCGCTATCTTCGTATGGTCGTTGGGTGCTGTGCTCCATGCTGGCTGTGGCTGGGTGGCTATGACCGTCGAGGGCTACGACTCTGTGGCTCAGCTGGGTCAGCTGACGGGTGATGCTGCTGTGGCTATTGCTACCATCTCCGTATGGCTCTTCCTGAGCTGTCGTCTGATCCTGGCTGTCGGTGAGGCTGGTAACTTCCCCGCTGCCATCAAGGCTACTGCCGAGTATTTCCCGAAGAAAGACCGTGCTTTCTCTACCTCTATCTTTAATAGTGGTGCATCTGTAGGTGCACTTGCAGCTCCCGCCACCATCCCTCTGTTGGCTCGTGCCTGGGGTTGGGAGATGGCGTTCATCATCATCGGTTGTCTGGGATTCATCTGGATGGGTCTATGGATGTGGCTCTATGAGAAGCCCCGTCATAACAAGCGCGTCAATCAGGCTGAGTTGAACTATATCGAGCAGGATAGCGACCTGGCAGAGGTTCAGGATCGTGAGGCCGTGAAGGAAGAGAAGACCATTCCGTTCATGAAGTGCTTCACCTACAAGCAGACTTGGTCGTTCCTCGTGGGTAAGTTCATGACCGATGGTGTGTGGTGGTTCTTCCTGTTCTGGGCTCCTGCCTACTTCTCAGACCAGTATGGCTATACCTCAGACTCTACGATGGGTATCCTGCTCATCTTCACGCTCTATGCCATCGTGACCATCCTCTCTATCGGTGGTGGTTATCTGCCCACGTATTTCGTTGACAAGAAGGGCATGAATCCTTACTTAGGTCGTATGCGTGCCATGTTGATCTTTGCATGTTTCCCCGTATTAGGACTGTTTGCCCAGCCGCTCGGTGCCTATAGCGCTTGGTGGCCCGCTATCCTGATTGGTCTGCTGGGCGCAGGACATCAGGCTTGGTCTGCCAACCTCTTCTCAACGATCGGTGACATGTTCCCGAAGTCAACCATCGGTACGATCGTTGGTCTTGGAACGATGGCTGGTGGTATTGGTTCGATGTCGATCAACCTCGGCTCTGGTAAGTTCTTCGACTGGGCTGCCGCTCAGGGTGCCAACTTTACCTTCTTCGGTTTCGAAGGCAAACCTGCCGCCTACATGGTGGTGTTCTGCATCTGCGCCGTAGCTTATCTCATCGGCTGGTGCATCATGAAGGCCCTTGTGCCGAAGTACAAGCCGATTGTCGTAGAGTAATTTTTCCCCTCCTGAGTAGGAGGGGTTAGGGGTGGTCTGATCAGCCTATGTATATGCCTTTGATCAGACCCCCTCTGTCTCCCCCTACTCAGGGGGAGAATTGGTTACATATGACCCATCAAAATCGTATGCGGTAGGAAACCTTGGCGGACGAGGGTGGCGATGAGGGTTTTCGACATGGCTTCGTTGTCCTTACGGGTATAGCGGATGTCGGTAAAGACCTGAGCCAGCGTTTCTTTGTGGTTGATGCGTACAAAGTGGCGGTTCTCTTCGAGTTCTTCTTTATATTTATAATAGGTGTCGATGTCCTTGCCCAGATAGTCGTGGTAGGTCTCCTGATGCACGAAGCTCTCCAGTGGCAGACGGTCGGAGAGGGGAGGCTGCTCATCAGGCCAGCCCACAGTGAGGGTGGCAACGGGCATCGTGAGCTTCGGCAACTGTAAGATGTCGATGATCTGTTGAGGCTGGTAGACGGTGGTGCCGAGGTAGCAGTAGCCGAGTCCTTCCTCATCCATGAGGTTACAGAGTGTCTGGGTATAGAGCAGAGCATCGGTGGCGGCGTTGATAAACGACAAGAAGTTGTCGTATCCGGGTTCGGCGTTCCGACATTTGGCCCAGAAACTGGTGCGGTTGAAGTCGGCACAGATGGTCAGCACAACGGGAGCCTCCTTCACCATCGGTTGATTGAAATGGGCAGGCGCCAACTTCTCCTTCATCTCTTTGCTGCGGGAGACGATGACACTGTAGAGCTGCAGGTTGCCCATGGTCTGGGTACGGGCTGCCTCTGTCATCAGACGGTTGAGCAGTTCCTCACTCACATCCTGGTCGGTGTACTTGCGGATGGTTCTTCTTGTCAGTAATGTCTTCATATTTATACAAATTATGGCACAAAGGTACTGAAAGTTTTCCAAAACGGAACACTTTTCTTCAAAAAATCAGGGAAAGTTTCCCAAAATAGAAAAGATATGTGTACCTTTGCACCCAGAATATTGAGCTTGATATGCAAACAGAAACGAAAAAAGAAATGCTCAGACACATCGCCAGTGCGCTGGTGTCTGTAGCTGCCAAGACAGGAAGTGATCTCTCGGAGGAAAAGATTGCCACGCTGTTGGAACAGAGTCTGAAAGCCCTGCAACCGGATGATGCCGATAAGTTCGCCGATCTGATAGACCATGCACTGACCGATACCGCCCTGTACCGTCGTCCCGATGTGACGGAGGTTCGTCCGCAGCAGTTGGAGTGTGACGTGGTCCGTTTCCAGAACAACAAGGAGAAATGGGTGGCCCTTGTGGGTTTGCTCGACGGTTATCCTTATGAGATCTTCACGGGTCTTCAGGACGATGAGGAGGGGATCATCCTTCCCAAGACCGTGACACACGGTAAGATCATTAAGCAGATCAATCCCGACGGCACGAAGCGCTATGACTTCCAGTTTGAGAACAAACGTGGCTACAAGACTACCGTGGAAGGTCTTTCGGAGAAGTTCAATCCCGAATATTGGAACTATGCCAAACTGATCTCCGGTGTGCTGCGCTATCGTATGCCACTCGAACATGTGGTCAGACTGGTGGGCTCCCTCTCATTGAAAGATGAGAGCATCAACACCTGGAAGACCGGTGTGGAGCGTGCCCTGAAGAAATATATCCCCGGCGTGCATGACGAGGAAGAGGATGTTGAAGAGTGAGTCATATGTCTTTTTGAGGAATGTCAGGTTCCATGCCTTTCATGGGGTGATGCCTCAGGAAAGGCAGGTGGGCGGTGACTTCCTGCTTAGTCTAAGGGTGGGCTATCCGATCAACAAGGCCTTGGAAAGTGACGATGTAAAGGATACCCTTAACTATGCGACGCTCTATGAACTTGCCAAACGGGAGATGGACATCCCGTCGCAGTTGTTGGAACATGTGGCCGGTCGCATTGTGAAAGCCATCACGACCGCTTTCCCTGAGGTAACCTCCATCGACCTGGAACTGACGAAGCAGAATCCCCCGATGGGAGCCGATTGCGAAGGAGCGGGAATCTTTTTAAAGGTGAAAAGGTAAAAAGGTAAAAAAGTAAAAGATTGAAGTGAAGTATATATATATAAATAAGGTGTGGGTGATGGTGAAGGTGTTTTTACTTTTTCACCTTTTTACCTTTTCACCTTTAATAACGGAGGCTGCCAATAAGACTTTCACGCTGGTGATTGATGCCGGACATGGCGGCTTTGATACGGGTGCTATCGGCAAGGGTAAGGTGAAGGAAAAGAACCTGACGCTGCGGTATGCTCTGGCCTTCGGAAATATGGTCGAGCAGAATTGTCCTGACGTGAAGGTCATCTATACCCGTAAGACCGATACCTTCGTGGAACTTTATCGAAGGGCAGAGATTGCCAACAAGAATAAGGCCGACCTCTTCATCTCCATCCATATCAACGCCTTGCCGAAGGGTAGGGTGGCGCGTGGTTTCCAGACCTATACCTTAGGAACGAGTAAGAGGACAGGAAAGAAGACTGGTGTGCTGGAGAACTTAGAGGTCGCTAAGCGTGAGAACTCCGTGATCTTCTTGGAGAAAGACTATAAGCAGACCTATCAGGGCTATGACCCGAACTCACCGGAGAGCAATATCATGTTTGAGTTCATTCAGGACAAGAACATGGAGAATTCGGTGGAACTGGCCAAGTATATGCAGAGGTATGTCTGTCAGGCGACAGGACGTCAGAATATGGGTGCCCAGCAGGATAACCTGGCGGTGCTCCGTCTGTCGTCGATGCCGGGGTGTCTGGTGGAGTGCGGCTTTATCTCTACCAGCGACGAGGAGAGCTTTATGAACTCCCAGTCAGCAGCAGAGAAGTATGCCAGAGGATTTTTCAACGCCTTCCAGGCTTACCGCCGGAATCATGGAGGTGGTGCTGCCATCTCCGTCCAGCCTCAGGAGAAACCTGTGCCCGTGGTTGAGAAGAAACCCGAACCCGTGGTAGTGAAGGATTCCAAAGAAGAGAAGAAAAAGGCCAAGGCAGAGAAAAAAACTAAGGAGAAAAAGTCCAGGGAAGAGGAGAAACCTGCTGCTGACGCTATTTTGACTGTCGCTCCTGTGCCTGTCGTACAGGAACCACAATCCGAGGTGAGGCCTGAACCACAGTTGGAGGTCAAGCCCGAGCCTCTGCAGGAGGTGAAACCAGAACCACAGCTGGAGGTGAAACCTGAAGTGAAATCGGAAGTTGTGCCAGAGGTTAAGCCAGAAGTTAAACCTGAGGCCAAGCCTGAGGTAAGACCTGAAGTCGTGCCTGAACCGCAGCCAGTGCCTCAGCCTGTAGTGTCCCAACCTCAACCTCAGCCCCAGCCTCAGGGACCTGTCTTTAAGGTTCAGATTTTTGCCAGTTCTGTCCTGATCAAAGCTGGTGATCCCCGATTCAAAGGTCTTTCTGATGTCGGACACTATCAGGATGGAGGCATGTATAAGTACACTGTCGGCGATTCAAACGACTACAACGCCATCAACCGCCTGCGTCGCGAGATCTCCGATAAGTTCCCCCAGGCGTTTGTCATCGCCTTTAAGGATGGCGTTCGTATGGATGTCAATGAAGCCATACGGGAATTTAAAAAGGTGAAAAGGTGAAAAGGTAAAAAGTAATCATAAAGTTCAAAGTTCAAAGCTCAAAGTTCAAAGTATAAATATGAAGAAGTTTAATAAGGAAATACAGATAGCAGCGGTGGCCATCTTAGGCGTCATCGTGCTCTATTATGGTATGCAGTTCCTCAAGGGACTGACCATCTCTTCCGGTAGTAACTACTACGTGAAGTTCAGTGACATCAGCGGCCTGTCGAATTCCTGTCCCGTCTATGCCAACGGCTATAAAGTCGGTGTGGTCGAGGATATCATCTACGACTATGACAATCAGGAGAATATTGTGGCCGTCCTGGGTGTCAACAACGAGCTGCACGTGCCACAGGGGACTAAGGCAGACATCGTCAGTGACTTCCTGGGCAATATCAAACTGGTGCTGAAACTGGGTGACAGGGCTGCCGGTTTCCTGACACCTGGCGACACCATCATTGGCGGACAGGACCAGGGGGCTTTGGCCAAGGCCACAGAGATCATCCCACAAGTACAGTCGTTGCTGCCCAAGCTCGACTCCATCCTCGTGAGCGTCAATGCCCTGTTGGCTGATCCTGCCATCGCCAACTCCCTGCATAACATTGACCAGATTACCGGTAGTCTGACTAGTACGTCACGTGAATTGGAACGTCTGACGGCCAGCCTGAACCAGCAGATGCCGCAGATGCTGGAGAATGCCGACGGGATGCTGGCCAATGCCAACAACTTGACGCGGAATCTGAGCGAGCTGGATCTCGCCTCTACGATGAACAGGGTGGACAATACCCTGCGGAATGTGGAGCAGATGACGGCCAAGCTGAACAGCAACGAGGGTACCCTCGGACTGCTCATGCGTGACCCCGGACTCTATAACAATCTGAATGCGACGATGATACATGCCGACTCTTTGATGATTGATCTCAGACAGCATCCAAAACGCTACGTACACTTCTCGGTTTTCGGTAAAAAAGACAAATAATTAGAATTTGTCTAAATAGTAAAGTTCTTGCATTGATTTGGGACGGGATGGCCGAAACCCCTTTGTCTTCTTAGATTTCAGACAGGTAGGCATGGAGGATAATCAGGTGTGCATCAGAATCTGGAAGACAAATAAGGTGTTGAAAATCAGCAGGTTTAAAATTTGCAAGCCCCTGTTTTGAATAAAAAAAGTGTGAAACACTCTAACCCCTCAATTTCTAAGGAGTTACGCGATTTTGTACACACGATTACTCCTTTTGGGGATTTGCACAATTCAAAAAAAAATGCGAACTTTGCATCGCAATTATAAACACAAGCCTAAGTCTTGTATTAAAGTGAATTTAAGAAAAAATAAGTGATCGCCTAATGAATAACAGTCACAAGGCGCTTTGGGAAGAATGCCTTCATCTGATTGAGGCCAATGTCTCTGAGCAGCAGTATAAAACGTGGTTCGCGCCAATCGTCTTCGAGTCGTACTCCGAGACGGAGCAGACGCTCTTGGTGCAGGTTCCGAGTCCGTACGTGTACGAGTACTTGGAGCAGTACTACGTGGGACTGTTAAGTAAGGTACTCGCACGTGTGTTCGGAACTAGCGTGAAACTGAGCTACCGTATCGTTACGGTCAAGGCCCAGCACAACGTGACCACCACTGTGGAGAGCGATGGTCCTTCGGAGATCCAGCAGCCTCAGGGCACCAATAAGGCGCCTACGACACTCGATGCCGCCACGCCTCAGCAGCTGAATCCCCAGCTCGACGCGAAGAAGACCTTCCAGAACTTCATCGAGGGCGATTCCAACAAGCTGCCACGTACCGTCGGCCTCTCCATCGCCGAGCATCCGGGCAAGAGCACGTTCAATCCCTTCTTCATCTATGGTCCCTCGGGCTGTGGCAAGACCCATCTGATCAACGCCATCGGCGTGCGCTGCAAGGAGACCTATCCCCAGAAACGGGTGCTCTATGTCTCTGCCCGTCTGTTCCAGGTGCAGTTCACTGATTCGGTGCGTCATAACACCACCAACGACTTCATCAACTTCTATCAGTCCATCGATGTGCTGATTGTCGATGACATTCAGGAGTGGATGAACTCCCCCAAGACGCTCGACACGTTCTTCCATATCTTCAACCATCTGTTCCGCATGGGACGCCAGATCATTCTGGCATCCGACAGACCTCCTGTGGACCTTCAGGGCATGAAGGATCGTCTGCTTACCCGCTTCGCCTGTGGACTGATTGCCGAACTGGAGAAGCCGAATGTGCAACTTTGTAAAGATATTCTCAATGCTAAGTGCCGTCGAGACGGTCTGAAGATTCCTGCCGACGTCATCCAGTATATTGCTGAGACGGCTAATGGTAGTGTGCGTGACCTGGAGGGTGTGGTGAATTCGTTGATGGCTTATTCCATTGTCTATAATACGAATGTGGATATGCGTCTGGCCGAGCGCATCATCAAGCGTGCCGTCAAGGTAGATAACCATCCGCTCACCATCGACGAGATCCTCGAGAAGGTGTGTCGTCACTACAATGTCGAGCAGCGTCAGGTGTTCAGCAAGAGCCGCAGGCGCGACTATGTGCAGGTGCGTCAGGTGTCGATGTATCTGGCTCAGAAGTACACGAAGATGCCTGCTGGTCGCATCGGACAGCTCATCGGCAACCGCGACCACTCGACGGTCATCCACAGCTGCAACGCCATCGAGCAGCGCCTGAAAGTGGATCTGGCTTTCCAGGCCGAGATCTCCAGCATCGAGAATTCCTTCAAACTAAAAAAGTAAAATTATTTCCCTTTCTTAGTAATATGGTTTAACAAGGTATTTGTTTCCCCTCCTGAGTAGGAGGGGTTAGGGGTGGTCTGATCGGCCTCAAACACCTACTGTTAATATTAATAAAATTTAAGGGGGGGGTAAATGGCTTCGCCCCACTTTTTAAGAAGCTTTTCTCCATATACTTAGTATATTTTGCCTTGTTTTTACATATATTTGTTTAATTTGTGTTAAATATAGGCAATATATCGGTGAATCCCTTTGTAGTTTGATATAAAATCCTTAATTTTGCAATATGGTAATGAAACAAAATATACGACATATTGCATTTTGGCGCGTATGGACAATAGCTTTGCTATTGACTTTTACAGCGCAACAGGTTGCTCTGGCCCAGTCACCTTTAGGTGAAGAAACTAAACAGCCTAGAATGGCGTTGCGTACCAATTTGCTTTACGATGCGACACTGTCGCCGAACCTTGGTGTCGATGTCCGGGTGGATTCAGCCTGGACAGTTGGTCTGTTGGTGGGCATCAATGCCTGGGACATCGACAAGGAAAAGAACAAGAAGTGGCGCCATGCACTTTTCTCTATACGCGCGCGTAAATACCGTGATTCCCTTTTCCATAAGGGGTATTACGAAGCTGATGTCATCTACAGCCACTATAACGTGGGCAACACGAAGATTCCCTTCGGCCTCTACTCGGCCGTCAAGGACCGCCGCCTGCAGGGAGACCTCGTCGCCCTCGGGGCTAAATACGGTTATTCGTGGATTCTCTCCCGCACCTGGCGCATCGAGGCAGAGGCTGGTGTCGCCGTCGGCTATGCCTGGTTCAAGGAATACGACTGCGACCACTGCGGCACCTACTACGGTAAGGGTGACCGCATCTTCCTCCTGCCTCAGTTAGGCATTAACGTCGTGTATATCATCAATTGAACAAAATAATAACAAATAAAACTTTCGAAAGTATGAAGAAAAATTTTATCTATGCCTTAATGAGTGCGATAGCATTCTTTGGCGCAACAGGGTTCTCAGCCTGCTCTTCAAGCGATGAGGTCGTGGACAACCCGAACTACGACCCTGAGACGAACACGGTAAAGACACAGTTGGCCATCTCTTTGCCTGATTATGTGGGGAAGGCATCCACACGCCAGACCGCAACCATCGTTCAGACTTCAGGTAACTTCCGTGGTATGGATAATATGTGGCTAATCGCCTTTCAGTCGGTGGTGAGTGGTGCATCGCCGACAGCGTCCCCTTTCCGTAATAGCATTCACAGCCTTCCTGCAATTACAGGCTTTGATAAGGATCCTCAGAAAGCAAAGGTTTATAATGATTTGTCTATTCCTGTGGGCACGAAAGCCTTTATATTTTATGGCAAGGCTAAAGATGATGCCAACGACCGCTTTCAAACTGGCGTATTGAATGCCCCTTCAACTTTTACCGGAAATGTCTCCACTTACAACTTCTTATTGCAACCGATTTATGAAAGTACAGACATCCCTGACAAGGCTTCCAATATTCTGAATTATTTGAAGAGTATTCGTAGTGTTTCGGTGACAGATGCCACATTGCATGCATACCTGAACAGTTTCAAGCCGATAAGTGGCTCCTCTGCTAGTGTTCAGGCAGCTGTACAGAATCTTTATAACAATGTGAAGGCCAGCACTGCTGCAGAAGCTGACAAAACAGCTGTTTACAATGCCATCAAAGGATCCAATCCTGTGTATGCAAGTATAGAAAGCGACGTTGTGACCCTGACGAATGATGCTATTATGGGATATCCTGCAGACATCAATCTGCCGGATGGCGCTGCAGTCATTAGTTGGGCAGATGCTGCCAATCCCACGATTCAGACCACTGCTTTCGGTAGTATGAATATTCCTCCTTTGAATAAATATGTATATCCTCCTTCTTTATACTATCGTGCTAATACAGCTATTGGTGTGTCAGATGTAGGCTCTCTTTCGACAAGCTATGGTGATAATACATGGGTCAGTGATGCTTTACGTTCTCTTTATTCCTGGAATGGCGAGGTCGCTGCCTCGACTCGTTCCATCGCACTCTCAGATCAGATCCAGTATGCCGTAGGCCGTCTTGACTTGACGGTAAAGGCCGGTGCTGCCACTCTTTATGATTCAAAGAAAAGTCCTGTGACAGTCCCTGATGCAGGATTCCCTGTGTCTGCCGTGCTGATAGGCAAGCAAAACTCTGTAGGTTATAACTTTCAGCCGATAGAAACAGCTGACTA
>JAFRQC010000164.1 GCA_017428805.1 Prevotella sp.
ATCTCTGCGCTGGAGAAGATCACTCTCAGGGAACTCATCACCAAACCACGTGACTCTGTCAATATCAATCAATCTGTCAAAGAACTCACTCTATTTTGAATATTTATACCTAACGCGATTTTATCGCATCAGTAGTAATTACCAATGCTCACGTTGGTTCTTTGGGTGACATTCTGACTTATCCCATCGATGTTGAACCAGACTTGAACATCTCAAAAGTCCAACTTCTCGATGCCATTCTCCATGAATTGTCATCCAACGGTTTCAGCGATTCAGACGAGTCAGCCTTCTGGGATGAATTCGACAACCTGCAAAAAGCAAAGATTATCAGATAGTATGATTCATCTGACAAGCATAAAGGATATCGAGAAGGCTATAGCAGACAATCGCCTGTGTCTGTTCTACATCAAAGCTCCTGACTGCGGAGTTTGCAATGTTATGCTCGACAAAGTGGAGCGGTTGGCAGACAGTATCACTGCGGTATATTCCTTCTATACGGATATAATCGAAGAGCCTCTAATAGCAGGTCAGTTCCTCGTCTATTCAGGGCCAACAGTCCTGCTGCTGATGGATGGTAAGGAAGTCTATCGCGCCTCTCAGTTCATTGACCTGGAGAAATTACAATTCAACATTAATCGTTACATCGAACTTCTCGGCCTATGACTCTCCCCAAGTTCATCATAACAATGGATGGCTACTTCCGTCTTGGCATGGTCAACCAGCATAAGCATCTGCTGAAGTCTGGTGACCAATGCATCGGCGGTGGGTATTACCACTTTGACTTTGTTTCCAACCGCATCCTCCTTGACAGGGAATCATACGACTTTGGCCGTCCCAAATGGCATCTGCTGGAAACATTGAAGGTTCCCTCTACCTATCGAGGCATGCGAATCGTCTATTCGTATGATGACGGTTTCCATGATGATTTCAACGTCAGCGAGGAACTGAATATTGAATACTATGACTGACTACGATTTCATATGGCGCACGCAAGATGAGATTAGAACGGTGGTGAATGCCGTTCTGGGTGAATGTATCTGGAATCTCAGTTACAGTGAGCGACGGATGGCCATTGAACTGGAACTGACAGTCACGCTCGATGATGATGCAATAGGTGATCTATGCTGCCAATTCCCCATCGCTGCCGACTACGATGGCACAGGCTCAAAGGGAACAAAATTCATATTTTATCAATAAATTAAACTACGACCATCGGGAATACTTCATTGGGTGTAAAATAACACCCAGATTCACCAAAAGTGGGTGTAAATCTGGATGTAAGTTTGTAACTTGCTGATTTTCAGTGATGTTGGCGGAGAGAGAGGGATTCGAACCCCCGGTACCTCTCGGTACGGTAGTTTTCAAGACTACTGTAATCGACCACTCTACCATCTCTCCAGTGCTTCGATGTCTTGAAAGCGGGTGCAAAGGTACAGAGATTTTCTGAAAGAAACAAATTTTAAGGCAACTTTTTATAATTTATTTGGAAAATCGCTTATTTCTTTGTACCTTTGCAGCGTGATTTATCCGAATAACTTCGAGCACAAGCTTGGTTTCGATGAAATCCGACGGCTGTTGAAGGAGCGTTGCCTCAGCACGTTGGGCAAGGAGAAGGTTGACGAGATTGCCTTCTCCACGGATTGTCGTGAGATCAACGAATGGATGAATCAGGTGCGAGAGTTCCGGCGCCTGAAGGAGGAGAAGGATGACTTCCCGATGCAGTTTTTCTTCGACGTGCGCGAGGCCGTGACCCGCATCCGGATGGAGAACACTCATTTGGAGGAAGACGAGGTGTGGGACTTGAGGCGGTCGCTGGAGACGATTGCGAATATTGTGAGGTATTTGAGAAAGGAGTCAGGAGACGGGAGTCAGGAGTCAGTAGATTACCCCTACCCTGCCCTGCAAAGGCTGACGGAGGGTGTCGTGACCTTCCCTGCCGTGATACGACGCATCGACTCCATCCTCGACAAGTTCGGGAAAATCAAGGACTCGGCCTCGATGACGCTGGCGGGCATCCGACACGAACTGGAAAAGACCCAGGGCAGCATCTCGCGTACCTTATATACTATATTGCACGCAGCACAGAAGGACGGCCTTGTGGATAAGGACGCAGCTCCAGCTATGCGCGACGGGCGACTGGTGATTCCCGTGGCCCCGCAGGTGAAACGGCGCATCAACGGCATCGTACACGACGAGTCGGCTACAGGTAAGACGGTGTTCATCGAGCCTACCGAGGTGGTAGAGGCGAACAACAAAGTGCGACAGCTGGAGGCAGAGGAGCGGCGGGAGATCATCCGCATCCTGACGGTGTTCACCGACGAGGTGCGCCCCCACGTGAAAGAGATACTGGACTCCTACCAGTTCCTGGCACAGATAGACCTGATTCAGGCAAAGGCGCACTGGGCTGAGCTGACGAAGGCCTTCGAGCCAGCGGTGGAAGACAAGCCGCACATCGACTGGATACACGCCATTCACCCGCTGCTGCAACTCTCGCTGGAGAAGCAGGGGAAGAAGGTGGTGCCGCTGGAGATTCGGTTGGAAGGAGTCAGGAGTCAGGAGTCAGGAGACAGGAGAAATGTCGGACGGCTACTGATAATATCGGGCCCCAATGCCGGCGGAAAGTCGGTATGCCTGAAGACGGTCGGACTGCTGCAGTATATGCTGCAATGCGGACTCCCCATCCCCATCGGCGACCGCTCGACGGCTGGCATCTTCGAGCACATTATGATCGACATCGGCGACGAACAGAGCATCGAGAACGACCTCTCGACCTACTCGAGCCATCTGATGAATATGAAGCAGATGATGAAGCAGGCCAACGCGCGTACATTATTATTAATAGACGAGTTCGGCAGCGGCACGGAGCCCACCATCGGAGGTGCCATCGCAGAGGCTATGCTGAAGCAGTTCTGGCAGCGAGAGACCTTCGGAGTGATCACCACCCACTATCAGAACCTGAAGCAGTTTGCCGAGGGGCATCCGGGCGTGGTGAACGGTGCGATGCTCTACGACCGTCACGAGATGCAGGCGTTGTTCCAGTTGGCCATCGGTCAGCCTGGCAGTTCGTTCGCCATCGAGATCGCACGCAAGACGGGCATCCCAGAAGAGGTAATCAAGGACGCGAGCGACATCGTGGGCTCAGAGTATATCCAGAGCGACAAGTATCTGCAGGACATCGTGCGCGACAAGCGCTATTGGGAGGGCAAGCGGCAGACCATCCACCAGCACGAAAAGTCGCTGGAGAGCAAGATCAACCGCTACGAAGACGAGCTGAACGAGATAGAGCGCCAGCGGAAGGAGATACTGCGCAAGGCGAAAGAACAGGCCGAAGAGCTGCTGCGCGAGAGCAACAAGAAGATAGAGAACGCCATCCGCGAAATCCGCGAGGCGCAGGCAGAAAAGGAACGCACGCGACTGGCCCGCGAGGAACTGAACACCTTCAAGGAACAACTCGATACCATCGACACACGCGACAATGACGAGGCCATAGCACGCAAGATCCGCCAGATTCAGGAGCGCAAGGAGCGTAAGGAGAAACGGAAGGCGGAGAAACTTGCGAGGAAAGAGGAAGGAGGAACGAGAAATGAGAATACTTCGGCGGCAGCAAACTCTCAACTCTCAACTGCCAACTCTCAACTGAAGCCCGGCGACACCGTGCGCATCAAAGGCCTCACGTCCGTCGGCGAGATTGAAAGCATCAACGGCAGTCAGGCGGTGGTCATCTTCGGCGGTATGCGTACGAAGATGCGTGCCGACCGTCTGGAACGCGCCGAGAAACCCACCACGCAGCTCTCGAAGACCGAGGAGCGCAACAACAATATCGCAGGCTCGTACGGGATGGTATCGAAGGACACCCGCGAGGTGATAGACAACCGCAAACTGAACTTCAGACAAGACCTCGACGTGCGCGGTATGAGAGGCGACGAGGCCATCAACGCCGTCACCTATTTCATCGACGATGCCATCCTCGTAGGCATGCCTCGCGTGAGGATTCTGCACGGCACGGGAACG
>JAFRQC010000003.1 GCA_017428805.1 Prevotella sp.
GGGCAGTATGGCTGGTGCAGAGACGGTACAGCTCTATATCAGCGACCTCGAGGCTTCTGTCGAGCGGCCCGTCAAGGAGCTGAAGGCCTTCCAGAAAGTCTTCCTCCAGCCTGGCGAGACCCAGCAGGTGAGCCTCACCATCGACAAGGGGGCACTGAGCTTCTACGATGAGGCCAACAGCCAGTGGAAGGCAGAACCCGGTACATTCGAGGCTCTCGTCGGCACGGCATCAGACAAGATTATCAGTCGCTGCTCATTCACATTACAATAGCTTTTCACGTAAATAAGCAAAAGTTTAGTTAGTTTGATAATATATGTTTTTCAGCAGGAACCAGACGCTGTGAAGCGGAGGCTCTTGCTTTTTTTATGATGCGGCAGCAAATTTTTCACTTTTCACTTTTTAATTTTTTAGTTTTTTAATTTTTTAATTTATAATTTTATAATTTTCTTTTGTACCTTTGCCCACGCAAAGACGAACGGTATGAATATAAGACTACTACTTACCTGGCTATTCATGGCTTTGGCAACCTTCTCATTCGCACAAGATCGTGCGGCCAAGAAGGATTATCAGTCGCTACTTCTCGAGATAGATCAGGCCATCGGGCAGTCCCCGGAGATCGTGGGACAGTACGAGCGGCAGATAGAGGAGACGCGCCAGCAATACCTGCATGCCCGTCAGCCTAAGGAGAAATACGAGCAGGCTTTCAACCTCTACGAGCACTACAAGTCATTTATGAACGACTCCGCTCTCTATTACCTCAGCGAGGCGATGCACTGGGCTGAGAGGAATCAGGAATCAGGAGTCAGGAGTCAGGAGTGGAAGGCACGGGTGGGAAACTGTTTGGCACTGAAGGCCTTCCAGTGCTCCACCGTGGGCTATTACAACGAGGCACTCGCCTTCCTGAAGAGCATCGACAAACAGCAGCTCGACAGCATCGGACTGCGCCACTACTACCAGTCGCAGATGCACGTCTATGGTGAGTTGGGCTACTACTCCATCATCCCGCCGATGAAGGAGCAGTATTTCAGGCAGCAGACCACCTGGCGCGACTCGCTCTTCGCACAGATTGACCATCAGGATCAGGATTACCTGATGTACAGGATCCAGGAACTGACGGCGCGCGACCAGTATGTGGAAGCCCGTAAGATCAGCGACCAGTGGCTGAGCCGGCTGAATCCTGACAGCCGCGACTACGCCATCGCCTGCTATTATCGTTGGATGAGCAGCGACAACGATGATGACCGCAAATACTGGCTGGCGCAGTCGGCACTGAGCGATGTGCGCCATGCCGTGATGGATCAGGCATCGCTCCTCTCGTTGGCAGAACTGCTGAATGCTGATGGCGACCTGGACCGCTCGTACCGCTATATCCGCTTCACGTGGGACTGCAACAATCGTTTCAACACCCGTATGCGCTCCTGGCAGATCACGCCGATACTGAATGTCATCGAGAACAACTATCAGCAGGCTGTCGAACACAATACGAAGGTGCTCCGCATGTCGATCATCGTGGTGAGCATCCTTGCGCTGCTGGTGCTGGCAGCCCTCTTCTTCGTGCATCGCAGGAACAAGCAGTTGGCCAGTGCACGGAACGCCCTGAAGGCCTCTAACGACGAACTGGCCTCGGCAAACAGCTTGCTCGCCACACAGAAAGACGAACTCGCCACCCTGAATGGTCAATTGTCAATGGTCAATGGTCAATTAACTGAGAGCAACCGAGTGAAAGAAGAATATATCGGACGGTTCATGAGCCTCTGCTCGCAGTATATCGACAAACTCGATAACTATCGGAAGATGGTGAACAAGAAGATGAAGAACAAGGAACTGGACGATCTGTATCAGATCTCAAAGTCGACGGAATTGAAGGAGAAAGAGCTCGAGGAACTCTACGAGAACTTCGACACCGTGTTCCTCCACCTCTTCCCCAACTTCATCGATGACTTCAACGCCCTGTTGTCGCCAGAGGTGCGGGTGCAGCCGAAGGAGAACCGCCTGACTACCGACATCCGCATCTTCGCCCTCATCCGCTTGGGCATCGAGGACTCCTCGAAGATCGCAGAATTCCTGCATTACTCCGTCAACACCATTTATAACTATCGTGCCCGCTTGAAGAACGGTGCCATCGGCAATCGTGAGACCTTCGAGAAGCGGGTGAAGGAGTTGTAAGTTTTTGTTTACAGTTTACGGTTTACAGTTTACAGTTTACGGTTTACAGTTTACAGATGATTACATATAGAACAGATTTTAAAACAGTTATAATATGAAGATTCAAATTTCAAATTTCAGAATTCTAAATTCAACAATGAATCGTCTGCTCTTCGGCGCAGCATTCTTCACTCTTCACTCTTCACTCTTTTGGCTTCCGCTCAGCCTGCTATCCCTCGTGATGCTGCCTTGGAGGCGAAGGTAGAGAAGACCCTGGCCCGTATGACGCTCGACGAGAAGATCGGACAGATGCTCGAACTGAACCTCGACGTGATGGGAAAGATGACCGTCGAGAATGCTCAGATAGACCGTGAGAAGGTGCGTTCCGTATTGCAGCAGTATGGCCGCTCTGACGCTGAGGTGAAAGAGATGCTGAAGATGACCGATCAGCAGATTATCGATAAGCTGGGGGCCTTCCCTGTGGATATCTACAAGGGCGACACCAAGCGTGTGTGGCAACTCAACGAAACGATGCTCGACACCCTCATCTCCAAATGGAAGGTGGGTTCCATCCTCAACGCCCCAGGCACCCGTGCTCCGAGCGTAGACCAGTGGCAGAAGTGGATCCGCCTGATTCAGGAGAAGTCGATGAAGTACCTCGGCATCCCCGACATCTACGGCCTCGACCACAACCACGGTGTCACCTACACCGCTGGCGGCACCCTCTTCCCCCAGCCCATCAACATGGGTGCCACGTTCAACACCGATCTGGTGAAGACGGGTGCAGAGATCACAGCCTATGAGAGCCGCGCCGCCAACTGTCCGTGGGTGTATAACCCCGTGGTGGACCTGAGCCGCGACCCCCGCTGGCCTCGTGTCTATGAGAGTTTCGGCGAGGATGCCATCGTGAACGCGAAGATGGTGGCGGCCGAGATCAGAGGCTATCAGGGCGACGACAACAACCACATCGACCGTTTCCACGTAGGTACCAGTACCAAGCACTACTTCGCCTACGGAGCCCCCTGGACAGGTAAGGATCGCACACCTGCCTACCTTTCGCCGCAGATGATCCGTGAGAAATATTTCGAGCCCTTTAAGGCCGCTGCCCTTGCCGGCACACTGACGATGATGGTTAACTCCGCCTCTGTCAACGGAGTACCCTTACACGCCAGCTATGAGTATCTGACGAAGTGGCTGAAGGAAGACCTGCAGTGGGACGGATTCCTCGTGACCGACTGGGCCGACATCAACAACCTCTTCTCCCGTGAACACGTGGCCAAGGACAAGAAGGATGCCATCCGCATCGCCATCAATGCCGGTATCGACATGTCGATGGATCCCTACAGCGTCGAGTTCTGCATCCTGCTGAAGGAATTGGTCAACGAGGGTAAGGTGAAGATGTCGCGTATCGACGATGCCGTGCGCCGTATCCTCCGTGCCAAGTATCGCCTCGGCCTCTTCGATGAACCCAACACGGGTGGCAAGGGCTTCGAGAAGTTCGGCTCCGACGAGTTCGCCGCCGCCTCCCTCCGCGCCGCCGAAGAGTCCATCGTCCTCCTCAAAAACGAAGACAATATCCTGCCATTGGATATCACAAAGTTCAAAGTTCAAAGCTCAAAGTTCAAAGTCCTTTTGACGGGTCCCAACGCCAATCAGATGCGCTGCCTCCACGGTGGATGGAGTTACACCTGGCAGGGATCGAAGGCCGAAGACCTCTCAGACAAATACAACACCATCTACGAGGCCCTCTGCAACAAATATGGCAAGGAGAACATCATCCTCGAGCAGGGTGTGACCTATGATGAGAACAAAGCCTACTACGACGAGAACAAGCCTGAGATCGACAAGGCTGTGGCCGCCGCTGCCCAGGCCGACATCATCATCGCCTGCATCGGTGAGAACTCGTACACCGAGACCCCAGGTAACCTCACAGACCTCTGGCTCTCTGAGAACCAGCGTAACCTCGTGAAGGCCCTTGCCAAGACGGGCAAGCCCATCATCCTTGTGCTGAACGAAGGTCGTCCGCGCCTCATCGCCGACATCGAACCCCTCGCCAAGGCCGTCATCGACATCCTCATCCCTGGCAACTATGGTGGTGATGCCCTCGCCAACCTCCTCGCCGGCGATGCGAACTTCAGTGCCAAGATGCCTTACACCTATCCGCGTGAGATCAACTCCTTGAACACCTACGACTATAAGGTTTCTGAGGAAGTGGGAACGATGGCTGGCGCCTACAACTATGATGCCAAGGTGTCGCTCCAGTGGCCCTTCGGCTACGGTCTCAGCTACACCACCTATGAATATTCTAATCTGAAGGTGGACAAGACCTCGTTTACGGCTGACGATATCCTCACGGTCACTGTCGATGTGAAGAATACCGGTTCACGTGCTGGTAAGGAAGCCGTGCTCCTCTATTCCTCAGACCTCGTTGCCTCGATTGTTCCTGACAACAAGCGTCTGCGTGACTTCACGAAGATCTCCCTCGAACCCGGTGAGACCAAGACCGTCACCTTCCAGCTTCCCGCTAAGTCCCTCGCCTTCGTAGGTGCCGACGGCCGCTGGACCCTCGAAGAGGGTGACTTCCTCCTCAAGGTCGGCACCCTATCCGTCCCCGCCGCCTGCACCAAGACCAAAGTCTGGGAAACCCCGAATATCTAAGTCCTTTCATTTACAACCTATCATAAGTAAAGAGGGTGTGCCAATCATTTTGACACACCCTCTATGATATTATGTATAAGAGATGCAGGAAATGTAGTTCTTAGGGGATAATCATCGTCATTTCTATCTTGCCATCGCAATAATATGCTCATGCGAAACGACCATCAGGTTATTGTCCGTGAAGATATCCACCCCATATTTGTCCTTGAAATCCAGCAACAATTCTGGTTGTGCCATAAATGAACTAAATGGAATCAGATCGTCATGTTCTGGCAAAGACACAACCCATGCGCACCTGTATTCTCCTTGTGTAAAAACATGCTTCTTATCCCTTAGATGCAAGTATGTAGACTCCATCTGACCGAAGGCTTTTTCCAAATTACGTTGTACGGCTTGCTGAGAACCACCACAATATTTCAGCTCAGCCAACAGTAGCCAACCTTTCTTGCTCGCCTTGTCCGAGACTAGCATACATTCACAGTTTGAAACAATAGTTCCATCCCCAGATTTGAACACATCAAGGTTCTTCTCGAAATTCACGCCCATCATGGGAATATGCACAGGGTTATGAATGTGAAGACTGGATATCAAAGCTATTGGCATATTCGAAATCACTACACCATGATAACCGCAATCTGGATGCGATTTCACATATTCCGTATAGTCGCCAATATATACCTCCGACTCATATCGAGTTGTCTGGCCAAACACCTCCAGCATCATTCCCTCAACCTAATCTTTGAAAACCAACAGATTACTGAAGTCTCTCATCACATCCTTCATCACATTGTTGAAGTAGTTCTGTCGGATGAGTCCATCTTTATCCTGAATAGTGCCATCCTCTTTCCCTGTTTCGTATGTTTTCAGTATGCCGTTCTCTATCTCCCATACAGCCACATCGCCTGGTGCAATCTCTACATTGGCACATGCGACATGCAACTCACTCCCCATAGGAATGTCACTCTTGACAATATTCGCCAACAGGCAGTTGTTCAGTGCGTACAGGATATATGGACTATGCGTAGTAATGACTGCCCTGTGGTTCTTGCCGTGATTCAGGCAGCTCAACAGATGATACATCAAGTCACACTGTGTGTTCGGGAAAAGATTCTGTTCAGGTTCCTCTACGATGAATTGTGTGTGGGTGTACAACTTGCCTTGCAGGAACCCCTTGATGCGGTCTATCAATTTTTGTTCCATATCCCCTGTTGCTTCACTCGATACATGCGACAAAATTTCCCTCATCTGTTCGTTCTCTGCTGGGGAGAAAGGCTTGTTCTCCTCATAGATGGTCGATGACAGATAACTCAGCAGTGCCATTAGTGGCACTACCGACTGGAATCCGCTGCTAGACTGACTTAGCCTCAACTTCTGCCCGTCCACCACCACGATGTCACTGTCCGTCTTGTTGCTATAGTAATATGATATGCCAAGCATCTCTATCTTCAGAGGTTTCTGTTCTGTATAAGCACGCTTGGCAGCAAACCAATCGTTTACAAAACTCTGCAGCGAATCATCCTGCTCAGCATATTTCTGCAGATTAGGAACCACCGATACAAAATTGCGCTCGGCGGGTATGTATATTACTTTGGGATTGACACTCCTCTGTACCTTGTGGAAGATATATTCATCTTCATGGAAGTGAGATGTGTTGTAGTCGTCAGAATTCCATTGGAGAGGCAATGGTTCTGGGAAGTGGTAAAAGAAGGCCACATCTTCGCCGATATATGCCAACTCCGAATCCCTGCGGAAATAACCTTCCATACGGTGATAATTAGTCAGCAATGGCACAAGCCCTTTCGCCTCAGCTTTTCCGGTAGCATCACTATCCTTCTCTAACCAAGAGCAGAAACTGATAATTTTGGCCAACGTGCTCTTTCCACATCCCTGAGGACCCATGAACACGTTCACCTTTTTCAGATCCAATACAATGTCTTTTATCGGACCGATATTCCTAACAATAAGCCTTGCCATAATTATACATCCTATTTTGAATGCTGCAAAAATACAATTAATATTTGAATCTATCACAATTTTGAGGAGAAAATCTGTATTATTAGCATTAATTTGCTCATAACCCTTAACCATTATTCTCCAACCTCTCTCAACAGCCCCGCCGGCACAAACGCAATTGCCACACTGGCAATTCCCTCCAAATCTACCACGACCCTCTTACACCTCTTCACGCGCCTGACTACGCCCGTCACGCCCTCAAACGCACCGCCCATAATTTCCACACGCTTCCCTTCCTTCCCAACGACCGTCTCCTCATCCAGAAACATCACACTGTCGTCAGTCCTGGAGGCCACACGCATAAAGTTCTCCATCTGTCTATCGGCTACCGTCATGATGGTGTGCGCCTTCTGAGCGGTTTGGTCAAGCATATATCGCAATGGATGCAACACTTCATTCGACGACTTCAGGTGGCTGATTCGTTCCTGCGTAGAGCGGACGAAAATGAGATTGTTGATTGCCGGCACCAACTCACGATGGGGATTATCCGTATCATCATCCATCAATTTGTACGTCATGGGTACAAAGTTCTCAATCTCCAGTCGGTCGAGCTCAGCCTTCACCTTGAGTTCTCGTGAGTAAGTCACTCTCATCGGGAACCAAACCTTGGGGTCACCACACATCGTTGTGTCGTGCTTCAGACATCTTCCTTCATTATTTGCTGTCATCATATCCCTCTGATTTTCAGTCGTTTTATGACTCCAACTAGGGCCCTGAAGATTAACGGAGCCCCACTTTCTGTTGCAAATATACAAATATTATTTCAAATCCGCCACAGTTTTGTCGATTTTTTTAAGTAAGCGACAATAGTGTGAGGAAACTACTATTTTGAGATTGTCACCCAGATCATTATTTAATAATTATTCTTTCCCTTTTCCCATAGATATAGTAACAATTTGGGCATCTCCTATCTTTTTCCCAGGCAGCATCATCTCCATCAAAACCTACAGCCTTTCTGACAGCATCTTTTAAAAGCTTTATTTCAACTTCCGTACAGGAGTCTGAATATCTTACTTCCTTTATTATTTTCCCCCAGTCTATCTTTACATCTTTATGACCACCATAGATTGCCTTACCATTCTTCATGTACTTTTTCCCTTTTGCTATTGTAGGGGTATTGGGAATTAACATTATTCGTGTCTCCTGCTCGTGTTCAAAAGCTTCTCTTTTTAAAAGCATAAGATTTAAGTATTTTCTCTTATCAAAGTTCGTGAAGAATAACTCATACCAGGGATTATTAACCTTCTCTTTATTAATAATTATTTCTTTATTGTGCATCCTATCTACATCCCCCTCCCAAACATACGATACAAGTCCCTCATATATTGAGTAGTTTTTTAAAGAAGAGATAAGTTCTTTCCTAAATTCTAATCTGTCTATTGTAAACTCAACACATCTGGAACCTAGTCCCACCTTCCCGTATGTATATATTTTCCATGCTGCTTCATTATTCTTCTTTCCAGTAAGACAAGTTGAATATATTAAAGGGCATACATCAGTTTCTTTTCTCCCTGCAAGTATCATATTATAATTTGCATTATAAAATCTACTTTCATAATTATCTTGCCATGACGATGGTTCTGCAAAACGAAGAGACTTGTTCTCAAGACAAATCAATGCGGTTTCCAAATCCATATATTTATAATAATAGCTTCCTGTAAGACTACCAATTTTGTAGTAAGAAACATTATTATCATTAAGAATAGAGTGATATTTACTCTTTACATCTTTAAAGATTTCTATACTCTTCAATTTAAACTCCTCACTCTTTTCTGTAGAGCGAATCTTAGGTCCTTTTTTTGTTATTGTTGCCATAAATAATAATATTTGAATTTAAAAAATATCTCATATGTTTAGGAAATTAATCGTTCCGTCAGGCTCTGATCTGCTCTTACCCAGTTATCAATACTCTCTGCCATGAAGAACATTCCGGTAAAAATAATACCTATCAATGCGGCAACCGCTTGTGGTGCCGTAGTAAAAAGCCAATACATTGTCTCTTTTTCCATACTAACAATATTATTTTAATACTATATTGTCCTAAATTTGTTTTGATTTCCTCTTTTGGGGCCAAAGATAGCAAAAAATATTCATATATGTATATTTTGAGGCGTTTCAAATATATGGAAAATGATATGAGTTTTGCATATGTCAGAATCGTACCGCATTGATTACGAATTGTTTATAAGCAAATTTGGTTTAGATTAATTGAAACGCTAACAATCTTCGTCATGGACTGTTTCATATACAAGATTGTATATCTCCATATCTAACAATAGGTGGCAAGAATAAAGATGTCCTTGCCACCTATGACAAACGAAGCATGTGAAGGATGTTATTTCACAATCACCTTCTTGCCATTCTGGATATAAACTCCTTTGGCGAGTATTGAAAACAAACGACGGCCGTGAAGGTCGAAGATGGCTCCATTGTCATTTTGCAGGCGTGATCTAACGCTCTGAATAGCTGTGGAATACTGATAGAAATCAGAGGATCCGAATATAAGTGTTTGATCTACAGAACATCTCATGACAAATGCATGCTGTGGCTGGAGTGGCCACCATGGGAAGAAAGGCCCTACGTTCGAACCTATTCCTTCCACCCAAATGACATTACCAGTATCATACAATATACCTTGTTCATTTTTAAATTGCTTGTCTATCAATGGGTACTTAAAATGATCCAGAAACGTTAGTGTGAAACGTCGGAACTTGAGCCCACGCGTCTCGATGGTATCAATACGCTCCACCCTCAGAGATGAAGCGAACTCAAAGCCAAGCAGCGTGTCTGGTTTCTCATCCGCATCAAGCAGACAACCAAAGGCATTGCCCTCAACACCACACCTCACCGTCTGGCCTTCTTTCAGGCCGAAGTCATATAGTAAACGCGGCCTGTTGCTCCCTTTAGCAATTGCATACACCTTTTCCCCTACATCACGAATGGCAGCATAATAAGAATAGTTAAACTCTGGAAATCCATGATAATTGTAGACCTTCTTCCAGTTCTCATCGTTAATCAACGTATCACCGTCAATACTGTTACCATAGATATTCTCCATGATCATACCTTCTCGAGTCTCCCATGTCTTGCCTTCCTGTGCAAACGGAAGGTGTTCTTCTTTCCCGGCCTGTGCATGAGCTGATATGGAAAAAACACACAGCAGGCATGCGATGGATAATCTTGTTTTCATCATTCTCTACATTATCTGTCCATATACAACATCTACAGTCACTCCAAGTGGTGCTTCGAATCCATTTGAGGTATCTAACACTCCACCGTTAATAATTCGGAGAGTAGATCCAGCTTTTAGGTCAAGGTCTACATTCGACAGTGTTCCACCGTCAATGATGAGTTGACCACCAGATTCTACAATAACTCGGCTATTGCCCTTTAGCTCTATATTGCATTGAACGGTAAGTTGACCACTATTGACAATGCGTATGTTACTATATAGTTCCTGATCTGTATTCATTGCTTTTGTCGTACGTATAACAAGCAAGCCCTCCATTGTTTGAGCACTTGTGTTTAAGGAATCGAGCCAACAATTCAGCCGTCTTTGTATGCTGGTATTATTATTTCCTGTCCAAGACTTATTAAAGGATCCAAAATAACTACGTACACTAGGATTGTAACATTCCTCCAGATTGGCCCCCTCCAATTGACCAACAATTCTATGCATATTATTAATCAATGGTGATCCCGACGAGCCTCCTTGTGTTATTCCGTATCCATTTGGTGTTGATTTCCATGCTACTTCCCAATTTATGCTATGATTTGTAGGTTGACCATTTGATTTTGAGATCTTTTTAACATCCCCTCCAGGATGGTGTATACATACACATGAGTCCACACTCTGACCAGAACAATCCCAGCCTAAATAGTATGGTGTGTAACCAACTTCATTTTTGGGATCTTCAGATAGGCGTAATAATGCAAAGTCTGAGATTGAATTATTTGCAATGACTGTTGCTCCATGAGTGACAAAAGTATCAGTAGGCTCTCCATTTATATTATCACATCCTGGGGCTTCATAATTCCAATAAAACAATGTATGGTCAAGATTAGGATTTCCCAAAGCATCTTTACCAACTTCAGTTACACAATGACTTGCCGTCAAGAAGAAAGGCACCTCACTGAGATTTGTCGTGTTTATAAGTGAACCTGTACCATAAGATGATCCTTCTATAATCATACGGGCAACTGCATTTTTCTCGTTTTGCCATATCTGTCCTTCATCGCAATTAATGTTAACCATACAGGGTAAAGCACCGGCCCCAGCTTTCACATTCCTATAACCATGAATAATATAATCTAAGGAAATAATAGCATCTGTTGATACTTCTTTAGGCTGATAATATTCCAGGACAACATCGCTTCCGAATATTAATTCTGTTGCAAAGCCATGAAGATGCCCTCTGTCTCCTTTATTGTTCTTTGATGTAAAGGCTCCTATGAATTGTTTCCTGTCTTTTGAATAGACAAAGAACTTTCCACCTTCAGGAATCCAGAATTTGTCATAACAGAAATTGACAGACAAAGCTTTAGGGCAGACAACATTCAGTTGCCACAGTCTGTCACCATTAGAGAGTTCGTACCATATGCCAGAATTATTGAGATCATAGCTTACTTTATGCTTATAACCAAAACGGAAAGGCATGCCTATACCTTCGTTTTCCATGTCTTCCATTTCAATCTTTGGCATATCTAATTCTGGCATAGTAGCGACAGGTGTTGCATTTTTAGAAATCTCTCTCAGTTTAAGTTTCGAATCGAAACTAACAGGCAACTCATTTGTACTTAGCTGTGCATATGTAATGGTACATGTACAGAGAAAGACGAAACAAGTAATGATTCTAATTTGCCTCATAAGTTAATCCTTTTTACTTTGAAATGACCATCTTCTTCGTATCAATCTCCTGTCCGTTGACAATCAGAGAGTAGAGGAACATGCCCTCGCCCAATTCATATCCGCCAACAGAAACGCTTTCCATTCCTGATGAAATGGGCAGTCTCTTAATGGTCTTACCTGTCATGTCGAAGATGCAAATAGCCGCATCCTTGACATCATCGCCCAATGAGAAACGGATAATGGTCTGCTCCTTGAAAGGATTTGGGGTGTTCTGATAGAGCTTGTTCTGTGAGGTGAAAGAATCTTCAATACCCGTCGTACCACGAGAGGCAGCCTTGGCTCCTGACTGCTTTAGGTCTGCAACCTCTGCACTCAGTTCGTTGATACTCTGCACTAACAGGGGTATCATTTCCATATAGTTGATGACCTTGCTACCGTCTTTGTTGACATAGACCAGATCAGGGAAGGCTTCTTCCAGACGGTCTGCATCAAGGGCAAAGTGGTTCTTATCATAGAACTGCTCGTCCATAATGTCCGGCTCGGGCATCATGATTTTTCTGGAAGAGTCTTTGTCGATAGCGTAGATGTCCTCTGTGTCTATGGGCATTTCTGGGCGTTCCTTCTGATAGGTCGTGACACGAAGGCCAGACAGGCCACCGATGACAGATGCAGATCTCAAGGACAGATTACCAGACGAAGAGCCTGTCGAACTGGAAGACTCGCCAAGCAAAGCACCCTGAAGGGTCGTGCCGGCAACGATACTGCCCGTTGCTTTCACATTGCCACGGAAAAATCCTGCGTATAGATTACCAGTAGACAGGGCACTGCCTAAGTCACCATAGACGGTGCCGTATACACCAGCTCCAGTACTTGAATTGCTTGTATTGCCTAATAGACCTATCGATTTTGCTCCGGAATTGGCATTTCCCATGACGCCGATGCTTGTGGGACTATTGTTGGCATTACCCCTTAATCCGATAGCCTGAGCACTCGCAGCGGTAGTGAAAATACCACCATAGATTGATGGATTGCTGTTGTTTCCTGTTGCGGACAACGAGATACCACTTATTCCGCCGGTATTACAATAGAGATAATGAGAGGAACTGCCAGCACTGTTGATGGAGATGGGCGATTGTGCCGTGCTGGTGGTCTGAATGGCAATCTTGCCATTGCTCTGAACCTTAAACTGTGCGCTTGCAGAAAGGACAAGTGCGCATAGACTGATTGAGATTACTAATCTTTTCATTTTTGTACCTTTTTAGTTATTTCTTACGTTGACTGATTTATCGGTGCAAAGTTAGTTATAAAAGAGTTTTGATTGAATATTTTCTGCGTTTCAAATAGGTTGGAATCGGGTTTTGATTTCATGATAAAGATACTGTAAATAAAAGATTTACAGGCTCTTATATAAAAATCAGCGCTTCAAATAAATGAAACGCTGATCCTTGTACGCTCTCGCGTGTACGTGTATATACAAAATATTAGTAGCCGAGTTGTTTGATCTGGGCCCGGAGGGTGCTGACGGGGAACGAGGGACAGGCCTTGTGGACGCCCTCCAGTTCGCAATGGCCGACAATCTCGGCATCGGGATAGTCCTGCTTCAAGGAGCAGAGCAGCGTGAGGAGGGCCTTCTTCTGGGCAGGGGTGCGGGTGTCGGCGGCACGGCCACGTTCGTCGAGGCCTCCCTCGTAGCAGACGCCGATGGAGTGGGCATTGTAGTGGCGGGCATGGGCGCCGACCATCTCTTCGGGGCGGCCGAAGTGGAGCTGACCATCACGGGTGATGTAATAGTGGTAGCCGCAGCATTTCCAGCCTTTGGCCTGGTGCATCTTGTCGAGCATCCCTAAGGTCAGGTGCTGGTCGGGGCGGCTCGCCGTGCAGTGAATTACAATAAGGTCAATACGTCTCATCTTTGTTTACAGTTTACGGTTTACAGTTTACAGATGATTACAGATTCATGCAGCTCTGCATGAGGAAGGTTGATACGAAGGCGGTAATGACCGTCAGGATGAAGTTGCCGATTTTCTCGGCGGGAATGTTCTTGAAAAATCTCATAATGATATTATAATTTCGTTTGATAAGTTTTTATAGATGTCACACAGATCTCACTGATTTCACAGATATTCTTTCCGCTCGGATAGGATGCCTGTGTCCTTAATCTGTGAAGATCTGTGAGATCTGTGTGAGATTAGAGGTTAGCCCTGACCGCCGGGCGTGGTCTCGGTCTGGGAGAGGGCGTAGTCGGAGACTGCGATCTTCTCGAAGTAGACCTTCTTCTTGCCATCGACGGTCTTCTCCTTGCGGATGAGGACATCCTTGAACTCAAAGGCGCATTCGTTCTTCAGCGCACGGCTGGTGAGCTTCTCACCCTTGGCGTTCTCAGGACTGAAACGCAGGTGGATGCCCTCGATGATCACATTGGCCCCCAGGCTGACGGCGGTCTCCACATCGTTGGATCCCTTGCCCTCAATGGTGGGACGGAAGGTTCCCAGACCGTCGAGCTTCACCGCCTGGCCCTGCAGGATGAGCTCTTTCAGACAGCTCACGATGTTCTGGAGTACCAGCACGAGCATGTCGTAGGAGGCCAGCTTGCCGTGTTCTGAGAGGTGCTTGGCGAAGCCTTTGAGCGACATTGGCTCGCTGGTGGAGGGTACGGGGAACCACTTGCCGAAGGCAGTAGAGTCGTCATTCGTGTTCTGACGGAGGTTCACAGGAAAGGTAATTCGTTCTCTTGCCATAATTTAAAAGTAAAGAATTAAAAGATTAAAAAATTAAAAGAACTCTCTCATGTCGCGGTGCAGTCGGGAAGAAAGAACGGCTTTTTCTTGGGGAATAAACGGATTATTCTGGGAGAAAGTGGCGTAGTTTCTTGAGGCCTCGTCCGGCTTTGCTTTGACAATGCAAAGTTACAACAATGGGAAACCGTTTCTACGATTTCCCACGTTTCCTTACGGACATTGACGCTCTTCTTGTGTCAAATCACGGTTCACCGAGGTAATAGACGATGAGCGCGACCTCCTTCGGTGTGTACGACTTGGCCTTGCGGGCCATGCCGCAGGCTCTGAGGGCTGCACTGAGATCCGTACAGCGGCGGATCCAGAAGTTCAGGTTGCTCAGTGCACCGCCGGGCGTCTGGGCTTTTGGGAAGTAGCGCATGGCCAGCTCCGACTTCCCGTAGGAACGAATTTCGAATGTTTCCAAATGTCATGGTTTTGGGTTGAAAAGCAAATCTACGATATCGATCTTCGCCGCCTTCTGCTCCGGCGTAGCATGTCGCTCGAGCAGCGGACTGACGTAGATTGGTGAGAGGAAACTGCGGGAGGCCTCTCCGGCGATAGCCTTCCAGCAGGCATACGTCGTGCCGTCGGGGTCTGTGTCGGGAAACAGCACGACCTTGTGGTCCCGTAGCGGGCGGAGTTTCTCTGCCGACAGCGCACTCAGCCCGCCCGCCGCCATCCAGATGCTCTGGGGAAACAGTTCTGAGCAGATCACCGCTGTCTTCTCTGCTTCCACCACACAGACTGCCCCGCCCACCACCCCTAAGAGATGCAGGCCGAAGAGGCAGCGCTCGACGGGCAGGTCACCGTCATAGCCGTAATAGGCCTTGAGTCTGGCCGAGGCCCACGAGGGATGGCGCGACTTGTCGCGGTGGCTGTCCTCCCGGTAGTACATGATCTTCCCGTCGCGGGTACGGCCTTCTTCATCAATCTGCCAGAAGATCACGCCGCCGTCATGGCTCCTGCCGAGCCTGTACCGTTCAGCCGCCCTTAGCATCTGCTCCTCCGTGAGATACCCGCACTTAACCACCGCCCGGCAAAACACGCTCTCCGTACTCATCCACGCCTCCCAAAGCGGCAGCTTCCCCTCCTGAGTAGGAGGGGGCAGGGGTGGTCTGAGCAGGGAATCCGTATAATCCATATAATCCGTGTTCATAACAACTTGTTTAATCTGTGGTTTTTTTGTGGTAATCGTAAGTTCCAGACTGATAACTCCCCCCTCTACTATGGCCCCCTATAGAGGGGGCTTAGTATAGAGGGGACAAAGCCATCAGTCAGGCGCCAGCCAGTAGTAGTGTCTCTTCCCTGCCGTCCGCATGCTGAGTAAGCCATTGTTCTTGGCCTTCTCGAGCAGTTCGCTGTACTGGAAGGCACTCTTCATGCCGCACAGGCCCATCACCCGGTCCCGCAGTTCTCCGCCGCATAACTCTCCATGTCCGGCCAGTGCATCACGGAAGAGCTGTTGGTAGTTCACCTCCCAGGAACCATCGTCATGGACGATGAGATACTTGGCTTTAAGACCTGACTGACGGGCAATGACCTCTACGGTGACGACCGTCTTTACCTCTCCTGCCGCAGGTGCCCCGACCTGATGCGGCAGGCCGCGGTCATCGACGGTGAAGTAGAGCGAGTCCGTGATGTCGTACTTGCGGGTGAGCTTCTGCGTGAGGACGAACGTCCTGGAGGGCATCATCTTCTCGCACTCGTACACCTCGAAGGCCTTGTTGGTCAGTTCCGTGCCGATCGATCCGCGCAGGGTTCGGTCTTCGGCGGCCTTGTTCTGGTGGATCACGCAGACGATGCAGCAGCGTGCCTGCTGTGCCACCCGCATCAGCCGCTCTGTCACGTCGTGTGCTAACTGTCCGTTGTTGATGTCGTCCACCAGGTCACGCACGCCGTCGAGAATCACCAAGTCTGGACGGCACAAGTCTATCGCCGCCAACAGCAGTGGCATACGTTCCTGCCACGACTCCGTCCGGACATTGAAAATATCATACAGATATTCCGGGAAGGTGGTAATGTTTTCCCCTCCTGAGTTAGGAGGGGTGCCGGCAGGCGGGGTGGTCTGAACGTGCGTACAATTCCCCCTGTTCAGACCCCCTCTGGCTCCCCCTGACTCAGGGGGAGAAGAGATTACCATCGGTATCAGCCTGTTGCGGAGAATATCCTGTGTACTCTGGTCGCTCTGCTCGGTGTCGATCCACAGCACCTGTAACGGCTCAAACGTCGTCCTTCTGAATGCCAGTGCCTCTGCCGCCGACGCAGCCGCCATCATCATCGTCATGACGAACGTCTTGCCCGATTTCGCCTTGCCCGTAAACGCCACCAGCTCCCCTCTCGGACAACATGGCACGTCGAACAGCTTCAGCAGGAACTCCATCGGTGGCAGTTCCTTGTCCGCTGTGATCCTGTCCTTCTTCAGCTTCGCGATCAGTTCCGGGTCCGTCCCCGCCTTCGCCAGCTCCTCAGCAATCAGGTTTCCAAATGATTCTATTTTCTCCATAAGCATTTTCTCGAAGACTTTATATTGTCACACAGATATTCACAGAAATCACAGATATTGTCGACCGACGGCCGACGGGCTGCGTGCAGACATCTCTATGTGCAAACCTTTTGCAGAGCAAAAACTTTCTGTGATTTCCGTGATTTCTGTGTGACTTAATAATCCGTGTCATCTGTGTCATCTGTTAAATCTATGTGCCATTCTTCTTCCGCGTCATAGATCCTGATTCCCATGTCGAGCCAGAAGTCCTGCCAGTCGTTGAAGGTCATGTTCTGGATGATTGCATAGAGTGTCGTCACGAAGCTGTCCGCCCGTTCCGGCACCTCCCTGTGTTGCAGTTCCTTCATCGCCTCGTCGATGGCGTCGTCACACGTTGGGTCGTAGTCGCTGATGCTCTGGTGCAGCAGCTTCTCAATCAATGGCATCTCCTTGAAGATGCGTGATGTTTGTTTTGACATAATTTTCGGTTTTTAATTTTCATTACTTATTCAATGGTTTGTCGCGACGAATGCAAAGTTACTGCAAACCATGTCGGTCTGCAAGCATTTAACGCTCAGAAGCATCACCAAACAGATGTTAAATACCGTCGCTAAGTTCCTGATATACAAGGCGTTTGATGGACTGAAACTTAACGCCTATGTTACTGTGTTTTTCATCAGCGAGCCACCAAAAGAGATCATCAGCCACATGGCCACGTGCAAGCACAGAAAAGCCCGACTTCAACAGCCGGGCTATCTCCTTATAGATGAGTTTTCGAGAACCCCTCGGCAAGTCGGGCCTGAAATCCAGCCGCTCGACCAGCCGAGGGTTCTGTTGAGGGATAAGTAACAACGGGGTGAGATTTCGGATCATCTCATCGTAAGCCCCATAATAGTCTGGGTGAATCAGGTTCACCAGTAGGGTGACCCGTCTTTTCCGGGCAATTAGTCAGGCTCGACAGTGATTTCGTACTGGGCTACCACACCGTCTGCCGTTGACAAGGTCAGGATGTACGTACCCACGCTGTAACCAGCTAAGGTGTCGGTGTAGCTCTGACCGGCAGCCAACGCAACGGTTGTGTCGAGATACGTCACGCCATTTCCTGTGATGGTGATGTTCAGACCCGTGACGGCGTAGTTGGGAGTGATGGCAAAATCTCCAGTGTCCTCATCCAAATACAGAGAAATTGAATTCTGATCAGGATTCCTAACTGGGCGAGATGCAGAACCAACCTGTTTGCAATTATACTTGTCTGCAAACATCTCTGATGGGACTAATAACAAACCCGCTAACAATAATAATACTAACTTTTTCATGTTGTTTAAGTTTTAAAAGACGCTGCAAATATAATCATAATCTGTATATTTTGATTAATTTGAGCGTTTCAAATCATTTTATTCTATTCTGTTGAAATAGAGTGTGTTATGTTTAATTTGAAACAAAAAACATTCTATATGAAACGGTATTTTATGGATAAAATGAATATCCAGACGTTTCAACTACATGGATTAACGAAAAAAGATTCGATTTTATGCAGATTCCTAATAAATTATGCTTACCTTTGCAGCATGAACATGAAAAAGATTATCTATCCACTTGCCATTTTGCTCATGCTGACAGCATGCAATGGCACGAGAGTATCAGAGAAGTTGGATCTGATAGATTCCTTGATAGCCAAAGATCAGATTGATTCTGCCTACGCCATCCATCATAGCCTTAACGAAGCCACTATGACGGAAGAAGATAAAGCCCACTATTACCTATTGACAACGCAATTAGGCTATGTTACAAACCATCCATTACCGTCAGACTCTTTGCTTGAAATGGCTCTTACATATTATAATAAGGTGAGGAATTTTCAGAAACTTGCTGATGCCTATTATTATAAGTCCGTGAAGGTAGAGAAAAATAACAATTATCCACAAGCCGTTCTATTTGGCAAAGAGGCTGAGCGTTTGGCTAATAATACAGACGATTCTCGTCTTCAATATAAGGTAACAGAGAATTTGGCCTATCTTAATGGAATGTGTGGGAATAGCCTTCTTGAATTAAAATATGCTCAAAAAGCATTAGACATTGCCCAAAAAGTTCAAAACAAAAACTGGATGGCTTATTCCTATAATAGGATTTGTTTCGCTTTCGCTAATCTTGGTCAATATGATAGCGCATCTTGCTATATAGAGAAAACAATACCATATATTGAATATGTATACGACTCTGACAAGGCAGTGTTTCTGATGAATATGGGATTACTCTATAAAGATAATGATCTTCAAAAAGCCAAGGAGTTGTTAGAAAAAGCTTTGCAATACGACGAACTTCCATTAGCATTGGAGCATTTGGCAGATGTCTATTATGCCAAAGGAAATAAGGAGAAAGCTTACAGTCTATGGAAGAAAGCCCTTACAAAAAACGGTGGTGTAGGCTATGTAAAAGCCAATCTCATTCACAGTATCATCTCCTATGACCTCGAACGTGGGAATATAGACGATGTGAGTAAGAACGTGGATGAGATTATCAATATCAAGGACAGTATTCTGAATAAACTCAAGAACGACACCATCAAAGACCTGCAACTGCGCTTTGATCACGAGGTTGCCATGCACGAGGCCGACAAAAAGCTGATCAACATGCAATGGCTATTGATGGGGTCAGCAATCATCCTGGTGTTAATGGCGTTCTATCTTTTCTATCGGAAAAAGAAAGAAGAAGCCCGTCAAAGAGAGCATCAGGATCAGCTGTATGCCTATACGACGGAAATCGAACAACTGACAACAAACAAAGACAAAGCCCTGGCCCATATCAGTGAGTTGGAAAGCAATAAGGAAGCGAATCTGCAAAAGATCAATCAGTTGGAAAAGGAGGCCAGGGACGCCGAGACTGCCATCAAGAAACTGAACCAGAACATACAGAAACTTTTGGATGAAGGGGCTCCCAAACTGAAGGAAGGCAAGATGCTCTATGACCAGATCATGGAAGGACAGACGACTCTCGAATGGACTAATAAGGAAGAAGAGTATTTCAACAAATACTATGCAGCGATCCACTATCAGAGTTACAACCGGATCAGAAAGGTGAAGAGGGTCACCAAACTTTCCGCCCACAATATGTTCTATCTGATTCTGAAGGAAATGGGAAAGAGCGATGAAGAAGTGAAGCGCATCATGATACTCTCGCCAGAGGGGCTTCGCTCCATCAGAAGCAGGACGAGGCCACTGTCTGAAGAATAGCGATACGTCAGAGGTCTTTCCTCAGTGTCTCTATTTGTTCTTTTGTCTGGTCAAGCCTGCTGGCAATCTCTTCAAGGCTGTGGCTCAGTCTTTGCCGTATCTCCTGGCAGCTGGCGTACAATTGGGCGGTTTGGCCAGCATCGAGGTCTGTGGCAATGAGACGGTCTAAGCATATCTTATCCTGATAGAAAGAAAGCACAGCCAACAACGTGGAGGCATAGACTTCATCGCCCTTTTCCAATCGAGATATGGCGGGTTGCGTCAGGTTGGTGGCATCAGCCAACTCTTGCTGGTTAATGCCCAAATGCTTCCGAATCATCCGAAGTCTCTCGCCAAGTACTTTCA
>JAFRQC010000165.1 GCA_017428805.1 Prevotella sp.
CGAAGACATCTACAACCTGCGACCAGAGATGGTGGTCATTGGATTTGCCTGGTACTACGGTCTGAAAGAGGGTGTCATCCCCAAGGACTGGCCATACGATCAGGTGATCTATCTCATCCGCAGGAAGGTGATCTTCCGTCTGGTCGAAGTGCAGGAGAAGTTTTAATCTATGGCGTTTTGTTATCAAAGGAACTTTGCTGTGCCCACGGAAAACGTGGGCCAGCAATTGCTCTACTCACTGATGAGGGGCAGGGACGTGGCAGAGAAGGTGGCACTCGTCCGAGCCATCAAGAGTAGTGGATTCGACCTGAAGTGGTTAGAGACGGAGAGGTATAAGGAGTGGTATAAATGGCTGAAACCTGACAAGAAGAAGGCGGTGGACAGGATGGCCGACGAGAAGAAGGTGGAGGCATATTGCAACGGTCAGAAGACGTCATTGCCGCTGGTGATCTTCATTGCCAACTACGAGGAACTGCCGAATAAGAAAGAGGTCATTGGTCGCTGGCGTCAGAAGGCTGGTGTGTGTCTGAACGGTCTCTGCGTGATGGATCTCGACCACGTAGTGAAGACGTTCGACGGTCAGGCGGCAAAGGAGTACTGGCAGCAGATGATTGCGCATCTCGATTTGAAGGAGATTGGTATTCTGATGGCGTTTGTTTCTCCTTCGGGCGACGGACTGAAGGTGGTCTTTAAGGCGAGGTTGGAATGGGGCAATCTCATTGACAATCAGAAGGAGATGGCGAAGTTTCTTGGCGTGTCGGCGTTCATTGATGAGAAGTGCAAGGATGGTAGCAGAGGACACTTTTTGACCACTGAGCAGGATTTGCTGTATATCGATGAGGAGATCTTTGAGTATGAGAATGCGGCGTTTGCTGCCAAGTATAATGCGCAGTATCGCGAGGGTAAGACGCAGGGGAAATTATCTGCCGCGGTTCTCCCCCTGAGTAGGGGGAGCCAGAGGGGGTCTGAGCAGGCGGATTATGAGGCGGATCAGACCACCCCTAACCCCTCCTACTCAGGAGGGGAAGGCGGCGCCTCGGAGGAGGTGAGCTATCACGGGATCAAGGCCGTGGCGATTATCGAGAAGCTGCTGGGTGGTGTGGTGCCAGGACAGGGTGACAGGCACGACAAGATGCGGGATCTGGCAAACCTGTTGAGGTATGTGTGCGACAATTCTCCGAAGAAGGTGCTGGAGGCACTGAAGACACAGTCGTGGGTGATGGATCTGATCGGTGAGGGTGATCCCGTGGAGGCCACGGTGGAAGGGGCCTGTAAATTGAAGTACGGGCGTAAGAAGCCTGAAGAACTCCAGAAAGCCCTCACCGAACTGGGTGACACCGAGAATCTCACAGAAGGGACTGTCCCCGTTGTGAGAAATGGAGAGATGCCTTTGGGAGAATGGGGCGCGGAGATAGAGGCGATGTTTGACGACTATCCTTGTCTGCGGGAGGTATGCGCGGGACTGCACAGGGAGGCGTATCCTGCTGCGATGTTCACCGCTGCGGCGTTTATGGGCACGCTGGCCACAAGGACGTGGTACTTCTTCTATCATCGGCCCGAGGAGGAGCGCAGACTGAACTACTGCATCTACATCATCGGCGATCCTGCCAGCGGAAAATCGTTTGCCACGAGGCTCTATAAGTTACTGTTGGCACCCATCATCGCGGCAGACAGGGTGGGAAACGATGCCATCAACAAGTATAAAAAGGAGTTGAAGGAACGCGGCACGTCGAGTAAGGAGCAGAAGAAGGAGGCTCTGAAACAGCCCGATGTGATCATCCGCATCCACGGCGCCAGGACGGCCAACGGCGTGTTTATCGAGGATATGTGCAAGGCCATCGACGTGGTAGGCAACAAGGAGATGCACCTGCATATGCTGACGTTCGACTCGGAGCTCGATTCTTCTACCTCGGCCTCGAAGGGCGGACAGTGGATTGACAAGAGCACGATGGAACTGAAGGCCTTCCACAACGAGGAGGACAATCAGCAGTACCGCAACGTGGATTCCGTGACTGGACCGTTCAACGTGTATTGGAATTATGTTTACACGGGCACGCCGCTCAGCCTGCACCGGAAGGTGACGGAAAGGAACTTCGGAAGTGGTCTGTCAACCCGTCTGGCGGTCATCCCCTTGCCTCCGAGCGACTTCAAGATGATGGCCCTCGAAAAGCCACGCACTAACTATGCGGAGGATGAGAAGTTGAAGGAATGGGCGTACAAGCTGGATGGGGTGAGCGGAGAACTGCCCGTATGGCCGCTGGTGGAGGCCTGTTGGGAATGGACGAGAGACCATATGGCCATTGCCGAGATCAATCAGGACAAGCCCGACGAACTGCTGTTGAAGCGCGTGCCTTACTACGGTATTTCGATCTCCGTGCCCTTCATCCTGATGCGCCACTGGGACGAGTGGCGGGAGAAGCACACCTTCACCATCGATGAGAAGGATAAGGCGCTGTGTGAACTGGTATTGAATATTCAGTACAAATGCCAGCACCATTGGTTCGGGGAATATGCCCGTAAATACTTCGACGATATGCTGGCCGATCCCTCCATCAACCGCAACCGGAAGACGAAGACCAAGCAGTGTTATAAGATGTTGCCTGAGAGCTTCACACTGGATGATGTCGTGGAGAAGTTCGGCTGTGACCGGAATAATGCGCGCGTCATCGTGTCAAGGTTGAAGAAAGACGGTCTGATCACGTCGGAAACGAAGGGTCAGTACAAGAAGAAGTCTGAATGGATTTAGACCACAAAAGAGGAGAGGGTTGCACGTTACATTACAAATTACACGGTGACCTTCTTCTTTTTTATCCAAATTTATTTGGTGTTTTGCTTACTTATTCGTACCTTTGCCGCATGAATCAGAAGCGATAAACTTTAATGATGATATGTTATGAGGAATTGTTTTAAGTTATGGATGCTCGCCGCCATGATGACCTGCGGTCTGGCATCGGTGACGATGACATCGTGTACCACAGGCATCGACAACCCTGTGGTGATTCCTGATGTGCCAGATGTGGATGTGAAGGACTATGTGGATCGTATGGTGTCCGTCGTAGATCCCCAGAACAAACCACAGGGCGTGGTGACGCTGCGCTTCTACGATGACATGCCCAGCGTGGCCTATGTCAGCATCAGCAACTTCCAGAGCATGATTTACCCTGGCACGACGGTACAGGTGGTGAAGACCGCCGAAGGCCAGTATGAACTGACCAGCCCCTGCGGCACCGCTACGGTCGATACCGAAAAGGATACTTTCGAGAGTGACCATTACGATGACTTTACGAACATGATGGGGATGGTGCAGCCCGGTATGACCAATGATATCTACGACGCGCTGCCCATCATCCGGTGGAAAAACAGGGAGATCGTGCCTCAGAGCGTTCACGTGAAGCTCGACTACGGAAAGTATGGCATCGACCTGAGGGACGACGATACGAATGTCTATTTCCCCTTCGCAACCATTGCCGACCTCTATGTCGATGGTTATCTGCATGAGGCCGACTTCAATGGCGAGCTGGTGATGGTAGCGCCCAATGGGGCCTATAGTCTGCTTGAAGGTTACCCGGAATTCCTTATCACGCCCATCCTCAAGGAGACGCGTACGGCAGACATGGCCGATTTCGCCTATCGTAACCTCTGCTTCACACTCACCAACCTCTTTGGCTATCCAGGGCACACGCTTCTTGAAAACAAAGGCTTGAAGGAGAAGGGCCTGGATCAGGTTCTGCAGGACTATGGTGAGGCAGGCGTGATGACGCGCGAATTGCTGATGTCGACTGATATGTACAACTTCATTTCCGGCACTGCCACACTGAGCTATCTGCTCGACGATGGCGGACATACATATACCGACGTGACGAAGATCAGCGATCTGAGCGGCAATCCTGAATTCGAGTCAAAGCTTGACGGTATCCTGAAAATAGCACAGGATGAATTTGATAGCTATTGTCCCGAATACCAGGCGTATAAGGATACCAGGAAGGCAAGATCGGAGATGGCTTCTGCCTTGAATGAGAAACGCAAGGAGAAATTTGGCGACAGCGTGTACTACTACAAGGAGGGCGAGACGGCCTACTGTGTCTTCAACAGTTTCCTGTGCGACGACTCCGGCTGGCGGAAGTACTATAAAGGGGAGAGTCCGAAGCCCACGCTCAAAGACTATCCCCATGACGATCTGTTGATCCTGCTCGACGCGTTGGAGAAGGCCGAGAACGACCCC
>JAFRQC010000166.1 GCA_017428805.1 Prevotella sp.
GGAAGAAAGAGGTGCTGAAGCCTATTCAGGTAAAGTACTGAACGTCTTCCGACCCTTCACGTAATACTGCCAGAGCAGGGAGAAGCCCTTTCGCTCTGGCACTCTTTTGTCCACACGACTGGCCTGGATCTTCTTGCGATCAGCCTCAAAGTCCTTCCGCCAGTGCTTAAAAGCCCTGCGGGCCCGATAGACAGCCCGGAAGTCGCCCACGTTGCGTTTCAGGATGAGCATCTCCCACGCAGCCAGGTAATCTAACCACCAGCGCCAGCGCATTACGCGCGATAACTCATTGTCAGGCAGACACTTATAGAGCATCGTCAAATTATTGCGGAAGTTCAGAAACGTCTTCATCGGATTGCTCTTCGGCAGCGTGCCGCCACCCACATGGTACACCTGCGACTCAGGCAGACAGACAATCCTGCGGCCCTTGATGCGCAGCCGCCAGCACAGGTCGATCTCCTCGTTGTGGGCGAAGAAGCGCCCGTCGAGACCGTCCACGTCCCAATAGTCCTTACTACGGATCATCAGCGCAGCACCCGTCGCCCAGAGCACGTCAGCCAGCGTGTCGTACTGTCCGTTGTCAGCCTCCACCGTCTCGAACACCCTGCCGCGACAGAAGGGATAGCCGTAGGTATCGAGATAGCCCCCACTCGCTCCGGCATACTCAAACTGGTCTTTGTCGAAGATCGAGAGCAGCTTCGGCTGGCAGGCGGCCACGTCCGGATGACTGTCTAAATACTCGATCATCGGTGTCAGCCAGTGGTGCGTCACCTCGATGTCTGAGTTCAGCAGCAGATAATACTCCGCCTCAATCTCCCTCAGGGCCCTGTTATAACCCTCGGCAAAGCCCCAGTTCTTGTCGAGCACGATCAGCCTGACCTCCGGGAAGTGCTGTCTGAGCAGCGCCAGCGAGTCGTCCGTCGAGGCATTGTCAGCCACATAGACCGTCGCCTCGTCCCTCGAATAGCGCAACACGGAGGGCAGATACTCCTTGAGCATCTTCTCCCCGTTCCAGTTCAATATGACGATTGCCACCTTCTTTTCCATCTCGCGCGTACCTTATTTAATATATAGTGCCTGTTTGTCGGGCGTCAGTTCACCAAGTCTGACCTTCACCAGCTGGTTGTCGAGTGCAGGATCGGCATCCTTGGCCGGGAGCTCTACACGGATGTAGTTCCTCGTGAAGCCGTGCATTGCCCTGCCGCGCGTCGCCTTCTCAAACAGCACCTCCGCCTCCTGGCCAATATGCCGACGATAAAACGCCTCCGTCTTCTCATCCGACAGGTCGAGCAGCCGTTTCGAGCGCAGTTTCTTGTCCTTGTCGCTCACCACGTAGGGGATGCTCAGGGCCGATGTGCCAGGGCGCTCCGAATAGGGAAACACGTGCAGCTGCGTCACGTCGAGGTCGTTGAGGAACGTATAGGTCTCCTCGAAACACTCAGGCGTCTCACCACGACAGCCCACCATCACGTCCACGCCGATAAACGCATCGGGCATCAGCGACTTGATGCGGTGGATCTTGTCGGCAAACAGCTGGGCGTCGTAGTGCCTGTGCATCAGCTTCAGCACCGTGTCGCTGCCGCTCTGCAAGGGAATGTGGAAATGCGGCATAAATGCCCGGCTCTCGGCACAGAAGGCAATCAACTCATCCGACAGCAGGTCGGGCTCTAACGAACTGATCCTATAGCGGCTGATGCCCTCCACCCTGTCGAGAGCCTGCACCAGGTCGATGAACTTCTCACCTGTGGTCTTGCCGAAATCGCCGATGTTCACGCCCGTCAGCACGATCTCCTTGCCTCCCTCCCGGGCAGCCTCCTCAGCCTGTGCCACGAGAGAGGCGATGGTCGGATTCCGCGAGAAGCCTCTGGCGTATGGTATCGTGCAGTATGTGCAGAAATAGTCGCAGCCGTCCTGCACCTTCAGGAAATACCGCGTCCTGTTCCCCCTCGAACAGCTCGGCGCGAACGACTTGATATCCTTCGTCTTCTTAATATAATAAGGTGTCCCCTGCCCTTGATCATTTCTCTTTTCTCTTTCCTCTTTCCTCTTTCCTCCCTGATCCAACTTCTCACTCAAGAATTGGATCAGCTGCGCCTTCTCATCCGAGCCCAGCACGAGATCCACGCCCTCTATCTTCGCCACCGCCTCGGCTTCAAGCTGCGCATAGCATCCCGTCACCACGACGAACGCCCCTGGGTGCTGCCTCACCATCCTATGGATGGCCTGACGGCACTTATGGTCGGCCACCTCCGTCACCGAGCAGGTGTTGATCAGGCAGATATCAGCCTGCTCACCCTTCTCAGCTGTGCGCACGCCCATCTCCTGCAGCAGCTTCCCGAAGGTCGATGTCTCTGAGAAGTTCAACTTGCAGCCCAGCGTATAATACGCCGCCTTTTTTCCTTGGAACGCCGAAGAATTAATCATTTTTTCACCTTTTCACTTTTTCACCCTTTTCAAGGCCGTCTGTTATCGGGCACAAAGGTACATCTTTTTTCTCAAATTTCATCAATTTTTGGCAATTTTCGAATAAAGGGCAAAAATACACTAAATTTTAACATTTCGTATCTTATTGATTTTCAGCGTTTTGCAAAAAAGTTACAAAAATACCCTAAAAAAAATCGAAAAAAATGATACGCCGTATTAAAAATATGCGTAACTTTGCAGCGTTTTAATAAACAAATGATTGTTTTACAGATTTAAAAGCATTAGAAAAAATGAAGAAATTAGTATTTATGTTCGTAGCAGTTGCTGCTATCTCTTTCGCTTCTTGTGGTAACAAGGCTCAGGCTCCTGCTGAGGAGGTTGTAGACTCTATCGCTGAGGTCGTTGATAGCGTTGTTGACAGTCTCGCTGCTGATAGCGTAGTTGCTGACTCTGCTGCTGTTGCTGAGTAATTTATTATTCAACGAACAATTGAGAGAAAAAGGCCGTTGGACGGGAGTCCAGCGGCCTTTCCTTTTCAAATAAGTAAATATGTAACTGTCAATTTGTGAAATTATGGAAAAGAAACGTACTACACCGGAGAGGATCACGGAACTGGGGCCGAACGAGATATTCGTGTTCGGCAGTAACCTGCAGGGTATGCACGGCGGTGGGGCGGCGTATATCGCCTACCGCAAGTTTGGAGCCATTATGGGACAGGGCGTCGGGCTGCAGGGCCAGAGCTATGGCATCCCCACGATGCAGGGTGGCGTGGAGACCATCCGTCCGTATGTGGATGAGTTTATTGAGTTTGCCAAGGCGCACCAGGAACTGACGTTCCTCGTCACCCGCATCGGCTGCGGCATAGCCGGATTCACGGATGAGGAGATCTCGCCACTGTTCGAGCAGGCCCGCGATGTGGAGAATATCGTGCTGCCGGAAGGCTGGGGTTAAAACAGAAACAAAAGAAATCCCGAGGACTTCGAAAAGCCCTCGGGACGCTGTTGTAATAAATAATGATGCCTTACAGCAGTGATTAATTATTAATTGTTTTTGATTTAAAATTCGAAGGGGTTATGCCTCTGCGGGAGCTTCCTCCTCAGCGGGAGCATCGATAGCCTCAAGAGCTTCAGCCTCAGCCTCTGCCTCAGCAGCAGCGGCCTCGTCGGCAGCAGCCTTCTTGGCATCAGCAGCAGCCTTGATGGCAGCCTCAGCCTCAGCGGCAGCCTTCAGCTCAGCAGCGTTCTCAGCCACAACCTTCACGGGGATCTCAACGGTCACCTCCTTGTGGAAGTGTACGAGAGCCACGTAGTCACCCAGCTTCTTGGCATCCTTCATGGTGACGATCTTACGATCGACATCCTTGCCCAGCTTCACGAGCTCGTCGGCCACCTGAGCGGCACCAACAGAACCATAGAGCTGACCGGTGGCACTCACCTTAGCGGCAATCTCGAGAGCCACGCCTTCGAGCTGTGCAGCCTTCTGCTCAGCGGCAGCCTTCTGGGCGGCAATCTTGTGAGCCTGCTGCTTCAGGTTCTCAGCGAGGATCTTCTTGGCCATCGGGCTGGCGATCACACCCTTTCCCTGGGGGATGAGGTAGTTACGGCCATAGCCTGACTTAACGTTCACGATATCGTTCTTGAATCCCAGACCGATAATATCTTCTTTCAGTATAATTTCCATAATCTTGCGTCCTCCTTAATTACTTCATCATGTCAGTTACATAAGGCAGCAGCGCAATCTGGCGGGCACGCTTCACGGCCTGAGCCACGCGACGCTGGTACTTCAGAGACGTTCCGGTGATGCGGCGGGGAAGAATCTTACCCTGCTCGTTGAGGAACTTCTTCAGGAACTCGGGATCTTTGTAGTCGATGTACTTAATACCGCTCTTCTTGAAACGGCAGTACTTCTTACGCTTCGTGTCGATAGTGGGAGCGTTCAGATAACGGATTTCACTCTGTTCTGCCATAATTAAGCCTCCTCTTCTTTTTTACCAAGCTTTGCACGACGCTTCTCGGCGTACTCAATTGCATACTTGTCAAGTTTAACGGTCTGGAAACGGATGACCTTCTCGTCACGACGGAAAGCAGTCTCCAGCACTTTGATCACTTCTGGCTCAGCCTTGAACTCTACGAGGCAGTAGAAACCTGTAGACTTCTTCTGAATAGCATAAGCCATCTTCTTCAATCCCCAGGCCTCTTCGTTGACGATCTCTGCACCCTGCTCGGTCAGGACCTTCTTGAATTTTGCGGCCGTTTCCTTCATCTGTTCATCAGACAAAACGGGAGTTAAAATGAAAACGGTTTCGTATTGATTCATACTTCTTTAATAAATAAAATTAATAATGTGCTTCGAAAAGCGGGTGCAAAGGTACGAAGATTAATTGAGATTTGAGAGTTGAGAATTGAGAGTCATGATTACTTTTAAGATTATTTAATACTTATCGCCTAATTTTGCAGATTTTACGTGCAAAATGATGCCAAAGACTATCAAGGCGAGGCCCAAAAGCAATACCAAGTTGGAGGATGTCCAACCGAAAATGTAGCTGATAGCCAAAAGGATGGCGCCAATGGTTATTAGCGCCAATCCTCCATATTGCCTCAGAGTAATCATAATTCTCAACTCTCAATTCTCAATTCGCCCTACTCTTCCTCGGGCGTGATGAGTTTGTATCCCTTGCCATGGATGTTGATGATCTCAATCTGGCTGTCGGCCTTCAGGTGCTTGCGCAACTTAGTGATGTAGACATCCATCGAACGGGCGTTGAAGTAGTTGTCATCGATCCAGATGGTCTTCAGGGCGAAGTCGCGCTGCAGGATCTCGTTGGAGTGAGAGCAGAGCAGGGCGAGCAGTTCGTTCTCCTTCGTGGTGAGCTTCGTCTGCTTGTCGTCGATGCTGAGCAGCTGCTTCTGGGTGTCGAAGGTGAAGCGTCCGATGTGGTAGACGGTCGACTCCTTGGACTTCTTACCCTTGGTACGGCGCATAATGGCCTCGATGCGGAGTACGAGCTCCTCCATAGAGAAGGGCTTGGTGATGTAGTCGTCGGCACCGAGCTTGAAGCCTTCGAGGATGTCGTCCTTCAAAGTCTTGGCGGTAAGGAAGATGATGGGCACGTCGGGACTGGCGGCACGGATCTCCTGAGCCAGTGTGAAGCCGTCCTTCTTAGGCATCATCACGTCGAGCACGCAGATGTCGAACTTGGTCTTGAGGAAGGCCTTGAAGCCTGCCTCGCCGTCGGCACAGAGTTCTGCCACATAGCCTTTAGCCTGTAAATACTCGCGGAGCAGCATTCCGAGGTTCTCGTCGTCCTCGCAAAGCAAGATTTTCATTTTGTCGTCCATAATTCCTTTTATTTAAATTGTTAATACTATGATGTTTCTTTCAAAACGGGCAGTGAGATGGTGAAAGTCGTACCCTTTCCGAGTTCACTCTCACACTTGATGTCACCCTCGTGGAGGTTGATGATCTTCTTCACGTAGGCCAGACCGAGGCCGAAGCCCTTCACGTCGTGGACATTACCCGTATGGACACGGTAGAACTTGTCGAAGATCTTCTTCACGTTCTCCTTCTTGATGCCCAGACCGGTGTCGCGGATGCTGAAGCAGAGACGTTCCTTCTCGTTCCAGGTACGGATATAGAGGTCGAGCGGCTGGTCTGGCTTGCGATATTTCACAGCGTTGTCCATCAGGTTGGTGATGGCGTTCTGGAAGTGTACCTCATCGACAAAGATGGCCGAATCGACGGCTTCTATTTCTGTATAGATATGTCCTCCGGTGTGCTCCACTCGCAGCGAGAACGTCGAGGCGATGTTCTCCAGCAGCTCGTTGAGGTCGAGTTCCTTCTTCTTGAACGATACCGACTGCTTGTCGAACATCGACATCTGCAGCACCTTCTCCACGAGGAAGCGCAGGCGTTTCGACTCGTCGTTGACCACCCCACCCAGATGTTTCAGCATCGAAGGCGTCTTGGGCACAGCATCATCGTTGAGCATCTGTGCAGCCAGCGAGATACTGCTGATGGGCGTCTTCAGCTCGTGGGTCATATTGTTGATGAAGTCGTTCTTGATCTCCGTATAGCGCTTCTGGCGGAATATGATATAGATGGTGAAGATGAAGGTAATGAGCAGAACAACCGTAAAGACGACGGCTGGGATCATAAACGTCACACTGGAGAAGATGTAGGCGCTCATATTGGGGAAATGGATCTTCACCACACCCATCTTCGGCGAGGGGTCGTTACGGAAGAGGGTCTGCTTGTAGGTGTATTCCTCACCCTCCTCGCTATAGTCCGGACAACGGTATACCTCGCGGCCGTCGGCAGTTTCCACACGGAAGTGGTAAGGGATGTTGACGCCATTGTTCATCAGTTCGACCTTGATGTCACGATCGAGCAGCTTGAAGTTGATGCGCTCCTTCAGGGGCTTGTCGCTGGCGGTATAGAGGATGTTATAGACCACTTCGTCGAGCAGCGCCTTCTGATAGACATAA
>JAFRQC010000167.1 GCA_017428805.1 Prevotella sp.
GCTATATATATTAAAAGAGGTGGAGGGTTCATTCTTCCACCTCTTTTTTGTAATCAGACCGGTCGTTGACATAGTGTCAAATGATTCGTTGACTGGAGTCGAAAGGCTCGTTGACTTAAGTCACCGAATACGTTGACTCCAGTCAACGACCGTTTTAAACGGCTATAAAGATGAGAAATCTCCGAGGAAAATGTTAGTTTCCACGGAGATGAATGTCGGAACGAACCTTTGAAACTATCAGTAGGTACGTTCATCCTCGTTAAATCCTAGAGTTCAAAGTCGAGGCAGGAGCGTTGGACGGTGTAAGGACGGACCTTGCCGTTGGCGACGGCCACGTGATCGGGATGGACGGCATAGCCTTTGAGGGCTTCTTCAGATTCGAGGGTGCTGTCGAGCATCACATCGGCATTCGAGGATGCCAGACGCCCGTCGATGTGGACTTTCACGTCGAGGAGTCCGGGAACCTTGCCCATGAGACCTTCCAAACCTTCTTTAATACCTGCCTTGACGGCCTTCTTCTCCTCCTCGGAGAGTTCTGGATTCAGAGTCCAGAGAATAATGTGCTTAACCATAATTGAACTAATTTGAAAACGAATGATATATTTTTGACCACGAATTTCACGAATTAAACGAATTTTCTAAACAACGGATTTTACGGATTACACGGATTGAGATGTTCTAAATCGAATGCAGCAGGCAGTTCGAAATGCATCTTCTTGCCTGTGGTGGGATGGATGAAGCTGATGGCCTGTGCCTGGAGATAGAGACGGTCTGCCTTTGTGCCATAGAGTTCGTCGCCCATGATAGGACAGCCAAGACCGTCTGGGTGGGCGCAGTGCATACGGAGTTGGTGCGTACGGCCGGTGTGGGGCCAGAGGGCAAGGAGTGAGAAAGTACCTGAGCCTCTGTTCAGACCACCCCTGACCCCTCCTGACTCAGGAGGGGAAAGAACGCGGTATTCTGTGATGGCGCGTTTGCCGCGTTCGAAGTCGACAACCTGGCGAGGACGGTTCATGGGATCGCAGAGCAGGGGCAGATCGATGATGCCGTGCTCTTCCTGGGGTACGCCCTCCACGATGGCGAGGTATTTCTTCTTCACGGTATGCTCAGTGAATTGCTTTTGTAGTGACTGATAGGCCTCGCTGGTCTTTGCCACGAGGATGATGCCCGAGGTCCACATGTCTAAGCGGTGTACGGGTTGGGATCCGGGCCAGCGTTCTTGTGCCCAGGTGGCGATGGAGTAGTCTTCCGTGCGTCCAGGGATGCTCAGCATGCCAGAAGGCTTGTTGAGTACGGCGAGGGCCTCGTCCTCATAGACGATCTCAACCCCTAAGTGTGGGAATCCCTCTGCATCAGGACTGGGGTCGACGTCAAGACCCTGTAGCATCCAAGTTAGTACGGGCTTGCACTTCCCACGGCAGGCGGGATAGAACTGTCCGTGGTGGCGGATTTCACTTTTAGGTGAAGGCCCCCACCAGAACTCGGCCATGCAAAGGGGCTTCAGTCCGTTCTGATAGGCGTATTGCAGGAGTTTTGGCGCACAACAGTCTCCCGTACCACCTGGTGGCAAGGGGAATTTCTTTCGGATGCGGGGCGAACAGTGATAGTCTTGCCAAACCTCCACAAGGTCTTTCTTCTCACCTCGGGCATTCAAGAACTGATATTGTCGGAAGAGCCACAACTGCAAGTCCTGCGACATCTTTTTCGAGGAGTGTGGAGTGAGGAGTGTGGAGTGAGAAATCTCCCGTTCCTTGGTTTTGAAATAGCCATCTGGCTGTTGGGCATCGTAAACGGGTGGCACGAAGTAAGGCCAGTCGTTGCGTCCTTCCAGCAGTCCTGAGTAGGCTGCGAGGAAGCCCCCCTCTACGACGAGAACGCCAAACATTTTGCCTTCCGAAGGATTGATACGTTCGATTTCCCGCTTTACTTCTTCTGCCGCAAGGATGCACAGCGGATGAGGCTCGTAGCAGAAGGGGTAGGTGAACCGCTCCGGAGGGACGATGTCGGTGGTGAGGGGGTGCAGGGGCGATGGCATATCGTCAGTGGTCAGCGTTGGCGTTGAGGATGTCGAGGCATTGCTCCACAGGGATACCCTTGTTCTTGTCGGGTGTGTCCTTATAGCGGTCGATCATACGGAACACGGTGTCCATCGCCGTACGGGTGGAACTCTTGAGTGATTCGCCATTGAGCAGATGGCCGATGAGTACGGCAGAGAAGATGTCGCCCGTGCCGTGGAACAGCCCGGGTATCTCGTGATACTCCAAATGGAAGTAGCTGTTGTCATAATGGTTATAGCCTGCTACGGCATTCTGGCCGTCAATCTTACAGCTTGTGATAATCACCGACTTACAGCCTATCTGGCGCAGTTTGTCGAGCAGCGTCTTCGTATCCTCCCATGTAATGCCCTCCATGTGGATGGGGGTATTGGTGAGATAGCAGGCCTCCGTATAGTTGGGGAAGGTAAGATGGGCGACGCTGACCATCTCACGCATCAGTTCTACCTGGCGCTCGGTCATACCGTTATAGAGCCTTCCGCCGTCGCCAAGGATGGGATCCACGAAGACTGTGGTGCCCAGCGCTCCCTGTTCCTTGCAGTAGCCCGCCACCAGTCGTGCCTGTTCGTCGCTGAACATCAGACCTGTGCAGACGGCATCGAACGAGAAACCGAGTTCTTTCCATACGGGCAGTGTCCCACGGATATAGTCCGTCGTGTCCTGGATGTTGAACTTCCCGTAGTCGAGGGTGTTCGACACGAGTGCCGTGGGTAAACTGTATGTAGGAATGCCCAGATACGACAGAATAGGCAGCATGGCCACCATTCCGACCTTGCTATAACCTACGACGTCGTTGATTAAGAGTATCTGTTTCATGCTTTTTCTTTCATTGACTTTCTTCGGTGGTCATCTCTTCCTGCTGATGCATCTTCCGAAGGAGGTTGACCTTGGTGACAATGTTGTAATAGCCGTTAACGAAAAGTCCCAGCTCTTTCAGCTTGGCGATGTCGTTGGCGGTGAGTGCGATGCGGTAGTGGGTGGCATCCCTGCCCACGGTGGCACAGCCCCATTTGTTCAGTTCGTTATAATTGCCCTCCAGCGTCATCTCGGTAGTAGCGTAAATGGTCTTGAACTGCCAGTAGGTACGGTCGATGTCGTTTCTGTCGGTGGTGAAGATAAATTCCAACTTGTCGCCTTCCGTAAGGTTTGTGAAAGATTCCGGCGGGAGGTATATGCCGTTCTCCCAGTTGTCGAAATGACATTCGCCCTCCCAGATTGTACGGGAATCCCAGTTGTCCACAATGGGTCTCAGACGGACGCTCTTGATGGTGATGGTCATCGTGTCGGTAGCCTGAAAGATGACCTCACTGACATTCCTGACATCGAGGCCGTCGAAGAAACAGGTTAGCGACGTGATGCCTGCACGGCCCCACGTCTTTACCTTCTCGGAGATGAGGACCTGCGTCTCAATCTTTGTCGGCTCTGCGAACTCGAAGGTTATCGACTCGTAGGGTGTCCAGTCAACGGGCAGGTTACGCTCCTTGATGATGCCCACCAGACCGCCCCAGGCGGAGGCATTGTAGGTGATGCTACCGTCATCGTTGTTCGTGAAGCTCTCATATATATTATATGTGGCCCGGAACTTCGAGGTGATGTTATATTTATCCTCCTGAACATCCTGCCTGCATGCCGTCAGGACAACGGCTGCCAGTGTCATCAATAGAATCTTCTTCATCGTTCTGTCGTTTGTCGCTGCAAAGATAATGTTTTTTTGGCACGAATTGCGCGAATTTCACGAATTTTATACCGCTAATCTTTAATTTTCGTGTAATTCGTGTAATTCGTGCCTAATTATTGTTACCTTTGCAGCATGGCTACAGCAATACAGGCACTCCAGCAACAGCGGCTGCTGCTCCAGATGGAGTATGCTGCCGAGAAGGATGCCTTCCGTAAACAGACCGAGGAGATGGGACTGATACGGAAGGTGAAGCGTGGTGATGCCTGGTATCCCCTGAAGATGGGAAAGAGCTACTATAATTCGCTCAATCAGTTGGTGGTAGAGGTGTTCCGTCAGGGTGATGACGAGATAGA
>JAFRQC010000021.1 GCA_017428805.1 Prevotella sp.
AGGTGACAGAGGCCATCTGGATCAACAACCCCCCGTCGTTGTTGGATATGGTACAGGATGAGGACAACGGGCACTTCAATGTCCATCTGAAGGGAAAGGTCATCCTCACGAGGGACCTGACGCTGCGTGTCTTCGGCTCCTACTCTTTCAACAACATTGACGACGCCCACTACTACCCCACCAGCGTATGGAACAGGGGCCAGGCCTACCGGCAGCATGAGAAGACCGAAGACATGCTGGGCAACATCTCGCTCACCTACATCCTCAACCTCAGCCACTCCACCCTGAACGTGATGGCGCTGGCAGAGGCGGAGAACACGAAGAAGAAAGGGTTCTACGTCACCTCGACAGGATTCAACACCGATGCCTTCGGCTACGACAAGCTCTCAGCAGGCGTCGCACGGCCCTGGGATGGCACCGACTCCTACTACGCCGACTCACACATGGAGTCGCTTCTGATGCGCGCCACATACACCCTCTTAGACAGATACACCCTGACGATGAATGCCCGTGGCGATGCTTCTTCAAAGTTCGGCAAGAACCACCGCTGGGGTTTCTTCCCCTCAGTCAGTGGTGCCTGGGTCATCAGCAAGGAGCCTTGGATGAAGAAGCAGAAATTCATCAACAATGCCAAGTTGCGTATCGGTTACGGACTGTCTGGAAACCAGGCTGGCATCGACTCCTACAACTCCATGCAACTCATACAGCCCAACGGTGTCGTGCCTGTAGAAGATGCACCAGCCGTAACCCTCGGCATCGTGCGTAATGCCAATCCAGACCTGAAATGGGAGATCAAACGCACATTTAACATCGGTCTCGACCTCACCTTCTGGCACAACCGTATCGCCATCACTATCGATAACTACTATTCGAAGACCACCGACATGCTCTATGTCTATGATGTGCCCGTGCCGCCATACACCTACGATAAGCTGCTGGCCAATCTGGGTTCGATGGAGAACTTCGGACTAGAGATCGGTTTCGGCATCACGCCCTTGCGCACCAACGACATGGAACTCGCCATCAATATGAACTGGTCGTTTGAGAACAACAAGCTTCTCTCGCTCGACGGCTATTACAACGGCCAGTACCTGTCGGCACCCAGCATGAAGGGTATCTCCTCACTCTGGGGCGCAGGCTTCCACGGCTCCAGCGACGTCTGCTATCAGATTGTGGGCGAGCAGCTCGGCGTGTTCTACCTGCCCCACTGCAACGGACTCCACGTGAATGAGGACGGCAGCAAGATGTACGACATCGACGACGAAAAACAAATCTGCGGTCAGGCCACGCCCAAGGCCTTGATGGGTTCGAACATCGCCTTCCGCTACAAACAGTGGGACATGACCATGCAGATCAACGGTGCCTTCGGACACAAGATCTTCAACGGCAATGCCATCACCTACAACAATGTGCTGTCGATGCCGAACTATAACGTTGCGAAAGGAGCCGACATAGAGAACATTCAAGACCAGACCATCAGCGACTACTGGCTGGAGTCGGGCGACTATGTGAACATCGACTATATCAACATAGGCTGGAACGTTCCCATACGCTCGAAATACATCCAGGCGCTCAGGCTCTCCGCCTCCGTCAACAACCTCGCTACCATCACCGGCTACAGCGGCCTGACGCCAATGATCAACTCAAGCGTCATCAACGGCTCGCTCGGTATCGACGACAAGAACGTCTATCCGGTCTATCGGTCATATACGATGGGACTGAGCGTCAAATTCTAGTTTACAGTTTATAGTTTACAGTTTACAGATGATTACCAGGATATTCAAAAGGCGGCTGATCGTTTTATCATTCATCATTTATCATTTATCATTCGGTATGATGCTCACATCATGCTCCTTAGATGAGAACCCGCGGGACCAGATTGCAGAGGAAGAAGCCTTCAGCAGCCCTGATGCCATCTTCCGCAACACCGTCGCCACCTTATATAATTATATAGGCGGAAATGAAGACGGCCAAGGTCTGCAAGGTACCTGCCGAGGCATCTACGACCTGCAGACGTTCGGCTCCGACGAAGCCATGATACCCACACGCGGCAACGACTGGTACGACGGTGAGATATGGCAGGACCTCTACCGCCACTCCTGGACACCAGGACACTCCATGATGAAGAAATCCTGGCTGTACCTCTATAAGGTCATCACCCTCTGCAACCGCTCCATCGAACAGCTCGATGCCCACGGTCATCTACTTAATGCTTCCGACTTGATGTCCTACAAGGCAGAGGTGCGTAGCATCAGAGCCATCTGCTACTGGTATCTGCTCGACCTCTTCGCACGCGTGCCCATCATCACTTCCACTGACAAAGCCATCAATCAGATACAACAGGCAGAGCGTAGTCAGGTGTTCGATTTCGTCGTGAGTGAACTGATGGAGTCCTGGCCCCACCTCTCTTCAGAGATCAGCGTACACCGGGGAGACTTTTACGCTCGTGTCACGCAGTCCGTGGACATTTTCGTACTCGCAAAACTGATGCTCAACGCCGAGGTCTATGCCGATGATGACTGGACAGACTCCGACCGTCCTGATGGCAGCAAGATGATGTTCAACATCGACGGACAGGTGATGAATGCTTGGGAGGCAACCATCTACTACTGCAACATCCTGGATGATGAATTCGGATTCAGACTGGCTGATACGTACCGTGAGAACTTCGCCGTACACAACGATAATTCACCTGAGAACATCTGGATTATCCCTATGGACAAAGACCTCTACTACAACGAGATGCAGTACATGTACCGCTCCTGGCACTATCGCCACGCTGCCGCCTACGGATTCTCTGGCGAAAACGGCACCTGCGCCACGCTGAAAGCACTCCAGGTCTTCGGTTACGGTACGGAGGAGCAGGACGAACGCTTCAACATCAACTACTGGGCTGATGAGGTTTACGACTATGACGGCGACCTTGTGCTCGACCGTACTGGAAATCCACTCGTCTATTATCCCTGGGAGGTACAGCTCTACCTCGGCGGCAGTCCTTATGTGGAAACGGCTGGTGCCCGTATGAAGAAATACGAGGTGGACAAAAACGGCACGAAGGACGGCCAGCTGATAGACAACGACATCGTGCTCTTCCGTTTTGCCGACGTGCTGCTGATGCGGGCAGAGGCCAAGTTGCGCAATGGCGAGGACGGACAGGATGACTTAAACGCCGTCCGCCTTCGCGCTTGGATGCCTGAGAGGCAGATCAGTCTGGAGACACTGCTCGACGAACGCCTGCTCGAACTCTGCTGGGAGGGCTGGCGGCGTCAAGACCTAATACGCTTCGGACAATACGAGAGTCTCTTCCAAGGCGATGCCTATGATGAGAAGGTCGACGAGAGCGACCATCACACCACCGTCTTCCCCATCCCCGGAGACATCATCACCCTCAATCCGAACATCACGCAGAACAAAGGCTATTGATGTAAAACCGGCTTCTTGCCTACCAATACCATAATGGAACGACCGCCCACGAGTACCTCGTTCTGGCTCTCTACAAGGGGCTCCTCACCTGGTTCGCAAATATCATCAGGAGGAGCCATCTCGGTGTTGGCAAACACATGCCATTTGTAGTCCTCCGGCAACCGCGGCAGTTCGAAGCCATGCATCTCCCAGTGCATGTTCATGGCCACATAGATGAAGTCGTCAGGGGTACCGTCATCGTCGGCATAATGTCCGTTTAGCATGAATGCCAACGTCAGGTTATTATAGCCGGTCCACGGTTGCCAGGCTTTTACACCATGCCATGAGAAGTCGGGATAGCCCAGATTGCGGTAGTCATTGTGACTCAGATGGTCCTCATAACGCAGAACCTTGTGCATCCTGCGGAACTTGATGATTTTCTTGAAGAAGTTGAAGAGGTCGGCATTCTTCTCCAGGTTGTTCCAGTCGAGCCAGGCAATCTCGTTGTCCTGACAGTAGGCGTTGTTGTTACCCCACTGCGTGTTGCCCATCTCGTCGCCCGAGAGCACCATGGGAATGCCTTGGCTGGTCATCAGCATCGTGACGGCATTCTTGATCTGCTTGTGGCGCAGGTTGTTGACGCTCTCATCGTCGCATTCACCTTCCCAGCCGCAGTTCCAGCTGTTGTTACGGTCCTCACCGTCGCGGTTATCCTCGCCATTGGCCTCGTTGTGCTTGCCGTTGTACGACACGAGGTCCATCATCGTAAAGCCGTCGTGGGCGGTGATGAAGTTCACGCTGGCCTTGATGCCACGGTTCTGGGAAGCATAGAGGTCGGGCGAACCGATAATACGCTCCTTCACATCGTCGAGCACATACTCGTCGCTCTTCAGGAAACGCCGCATGGCATCACGGAACTTTCCGTTCCACTCTGCCCAGCGTCCCCATGAGGGGAACGATCCCACCTGATAGAGACCGCCGGCATCCCAAGCCTCGGCAATCAGCTTGGTCTTACCGAGAACCGGGTCGTGAGCCAGTGACTCCAGCAGCGGGGGATTCGCCATCGGATTGCCATTCTGGTCACGTCCGAGGATAGCGGCAAGATCGAAGCGGAAGCCATCCACATGATAGTCAGTCACCCAATAGCGCAGACTTTCGACAATCATATCGCGTACATTGGGGTTATTGCAGTTCAGCGTGTTTCCACAACCGCTGAAGTTGAAGTAGTTGCCATCCGGAGTCAGCATGTAGTAGGTCTTGTTGTCGATACCTCTGTAGGAGATATACGGGCCGTTTTCGTTACCTTCTGCTGTATGGTTGAACACCACGTCGAGAATCACTTCAATGCCGTTGGCATGCAACTGCTTGACCAGGTTCTTCAACTCGTCCACCTGCATGGAGAACTTACCCGTGGCTGCGTATGCAGCCTTGGGAGCGAAGAAACCCACATTGCTATACCCCCATAGGTTGCAAAGCATGTGCCCGTCAACAGGTGAAGGCCGGTAGTTCTCAAACTCGTCGAACTCATGAATAGGCATCAGCTCCACACAATTCACGCCCAGTTCCTTCAGATAAGGAATCTTCTCGGCAATACCGGCAAACGTGCCAGGATGTTTCACACCAGAGGCAGCACCACAGGTGAAGTTGCGCACATGCATCTCGTAGATCACAAGATCGTTGACCGGGGTTTCCAAAGGAAGGTCATCCCCCCAGTCAAAGTCATCGAACACCACGCGACTGCGATATTGGTATTTGTTGTTCCAGTCGGGCTGTTTGCCCCACACGTCACGGCCCACAATGAGTTTTGAGTAAGGATCCATCAGTATCTTCGTCTTGTCGAACCGATGCCCCTGCTGTGGGTCGAAAGGACCGTCCATGCGGAAGCCGTATTCAATTTTCTCATAGTCGAGGTCAAACACCATCATAGAAAACACGTTGCCTAAACGGAACTCCCTGAAGAAGGGGATCTCCACAAAGGGTTCCTCCTCATGGTTGTGGAAGAGCACCAATGTGCAGTCTGTGGCATAACGGGAGTATATGGAGAAGTTCACCGCATTACCGATGACCATAGCCCCAAAGGGATACGGTCGTCCGGTACGCAGTTTCAGCCCCTGATACTCATGAGTCGGAAATAAGTCTACTCTTTGCATCTCTTCTCACTTTTCACTTTTTAAACTTTTCACTTCTTTTCATCACCGTGCAAATATACAACAATATTTTCGATGGGGCAAGCCTCTTAATAACATTTCCTTAGGATTTAACGTAAATTAGGAGGACTGCCTGCCAATGACCATAACCCCGAGTATTATTCATTTGTTAAAAAATGTCTTATTTGTTATTTATGTTCTTATGTCTGAAAACTTTTTCTTATCTTTGCAACCGAACAAGAATTATAAACCCATTAAAATTGGGAGATTATGAAGACTAAGAACTTTCTGATGCTGGTGGCCGTGATGACGGCAATGGCCATAACAAGTGTGATGATGACATCGTGTACCGCGAACGAGGATAATACGGTCGTGCTGCCTGATATCCCCGAAGATGTGCCCGGTGGTGACATCCCAGGTGACGGTGCACCTGGCGATGTATACAATGTAGGGTATAAGGTGGAAGGCGCTTGGGGTGAATATAATCTCGGTTATTATACAAGACCTGGCTATGGGGTAAACTATTCAGAAGTTTCTGGTGGATTCGATGCTTCTGAGTACGAATATGTTTGGATCAGATTTTCCAGCAATAGGGGCAGGTTCCGTTTCGGCGTGATTTATAACGAATGGAAGAGCACCGAGCCATGGGGCGAAGCCTATTATGAGGACGCGATAGATATCGAGAATGAAGAAGGCATCGCCTTCATCAAGATTGAGAAAGAGAAAATATACAAGTATGGTGGCCCCGACGAAGTGGAAAGTCCCTTTGCGGGAGATACATGGGACAAGCACATTCGCATGGTCTGTGCCTATCCTGTCAATGGTTGGGAAGGGATAGATGTGACCATAGAGGGCATCTGGTTCGGATCAGAGGAAGATTTCGATGTAGTCAGAGAAGCTGAATACTGGCAGGAACTGAGGGCTGCGCTGGAACAAGCAGATCGTATTATGACGGAAGCACAGAACAACACTAAGGTGGAAATGTGGATGACGGAAGAATTGGAAATGTTTATCGAACGCGCTAATGAAATGTATAATGAAAAAACGGCCTCTGAAGAAGAAATTCGCCATATGATAGAGGAACTCAGTTGGATCACAAAGGAGGTTGAAGAGGCGATGAAATCTCAAGAATAGACACAACGTAACAGAGTAGTACCCCCTCGCAGCACAATGACTGTGAGGGGATATCTTCAGCTGGTAGTACAGGCAGCGCTCAGCAAACCAGACGGCGAAACGGATGGCCTTCTCCGTCTCCTGGCGGCCTTCAAGCAGATAGGCCACCAGACCAGCACGGAAGCCATTGAGGGCCGCACGGCGACGAAGCACGTCGAGCGAGGGTCGGAGCGTCTGCAGATACTCCTGCCGCTTCTGCTCGTCCCAGTCATCGATGGCCTGGTTGATGAGCGGCAGGCTGACCTCGCCCTCCTCGTCCATCAGACAGAGACACTCCCGCTTCACACGTTCCTCCTCTTCCTTGGTCCAAGGCTTGAACAGCGGCATACGGGCACCCATCATATCCGGCAGCTCGACAGGCGTCACACGACCCACGAGTCCACTCTCGGCGTCGGCGAAGAAGGCGCGGCACTTGTTGGGCGTGCCACACATCACCATATTATAATACAGGATGACCTTGCCGGAGAACGAATCCTTGGAGATGCGGTGCTGACCCCAGGGCTTGTTGTCGTAGGCCAGTCGGAAGAGGTCATTCTTCTCTGTCCACGCACCTCCCTTGTTGTTCTTCAGCACCGTCTCAATCTCAGGGGCGTAGGTGAAGAGATGCTTGCCCTTGGCATAGAGTGCCCTCTCAAGGAAGGCCGACACGCCGATGTTGGGCTCGATCATACGGATGACGGAACAAGGGTTCTCCACATCCTGACCGTCTTTCTTTGCCAGCGAGTAGGCAATCTCCTTCTGCCATTCCACCTCGTCCTGCTTGATGATGGGATCCATCAGCAGGGCAATCTCATCATCGACGAACGACTTACCCGTAGCCTGAGGTGCCTCGATGTCGATGATGAACGAGGGTGACTGCATCTTGCCGTCGCGGTACTTCGCACGGATGCCGGTGGCCAGCGTTCCCAGCATGGGCATCGCCGCCATCACCTCGGCCTCCTTGAACTCCTCAGGGGTGTGGTCGGCCAGATCCTGAAGGATACCAGGCAGAGCGTCGTAGTCGTCAGAGTTCTCCTGGCCTTCCTTCTCGTCTTCCGCCTGTGCTTCCTCCTTCTCAGCCCCCAGCATAGCGAGCACCTCACGGAAGAAGGCTGGCATGTCGTTGGGACGGACGCTGTTGACGGCACTCTTGATGGTAGCCATCACCTCGTGGTCGGCCATTCCCCAATGGGGCATCACCTGGAAGAGCCACCCGGCATTGAAGTCGCAGATGAACCGCATGTAGCGGCTCATGGCGAAGAGGGCATTGTTGCGCTCACCCTCCACAGGCTGTTCACCATAGCCCATCTTCAGCATCAGCGAACGGACAATCTGTTCGTAGGGAATACCTTTGTAAGATGTACTCCACTCGTTCAGACCACCCCTGGCCCCTCCTGACTCAGGAGGGGAAACAATTACTCCTGCGGTGGTATCCTCTTCCCCTCCTGAGTAGGAGGGGTGCCCGGAGGGTGGGGTGGTCTGATCCGCCTCCATTTCTGGCGAAGCCTCAAAGATAATGGGATCCAGCAGTTTCACATACTGCTCACTGACCATGAAACAGCAGCGTGCCAGATCGGTGACATGCGAGTCGTAACTGACACCCAGCCGACTCGCCAGCTTCCGGATGTCCTCCTCGATAGAGATTCCCGGTGTGCGCCAGGCCCAGATGTGGGTACCACCTCCGGCACTCTCGGCAAAGTACACGATGCGGAACTCCTCAATGAGGTTCTCCTCGCGTACCTTATTCCAAAGTGCCTCCGTCAGCCCCTTCTCGTCGATGTCGAGGAAGTAGAGTCCTGAGGGCTGGGCGTCTTCGGCCTTGCGCGTACCATTTTTAAAACTTGCCGCAAGAGGCAGCCATACGGGCAGCTCCTTCTTGCGATCCAGATTCTTGTTCTGCTTCACGTCCTTGAGGATGTCCTCCACGTGATTCTCCGCCAGCAGTTGACGGTAAGCAGCCATGCTCGCCTGGCGAGGCTTGCCGCTAAATGAATGACATAGTTGCATCATAGCGGCTGCAAAGGAATAAGGGGAAAAAAGAAAATGGTTACGGTTACAATTGTAACCATGTAACCTTTTCGGCAGAAGACTGCAAATATTGTCAATAAAATTCAAAACACCAATACAATATATCAACATTTTGTATCTTCTTGATTGTCAGCGCTTT
>JAFRQC010000123.1 GCA_017428805.1 Prevotella sp.
ACGCTGACGATGGGGAGGCGAACGTGGTGGTTCGTGTCATGAGTTTTGAGCAGATGCCGTTCAGTGCAGCGACGAGGGCAAACATTGAGGATGTGTGTAACCACTTGAATTTTGTGGTCTTCGACGAGAACGGCGAAAGGGTGGACCAGAAGAACCAGGAGCTGGGCGATGAGGGCTTTGGCGAAGGGAGGTTTACGCTGCCGTTGGGCAATTACCGGCTGGCCATCGTGGCGCATAGCTCGAACGGAAACCCCAGCGTGAACAAGCGAACGGCCAGCAAACACGAGTCGATCTCGTTTACGAATGCTAAGGGCTATACGGACACCTTCTTTGCCTCGAAGGCGCTGACGGTGGGCGACAGTGCCATCAACCTTGAGATGAACTTGAGACGGGTGGTGGCAAAGGTGAGGTTCGTCAACGAGGATGCCGTCCCAGAGAAGGCCGACAGCATCAGGATCTATTATGAGGGCGGCTCGGGCTCGATTGATGCGCAGAGTGGCTATGGCAACGTGAAGTCGAAGCAGGCGGCTTGGTTCGACAAGAGCGAGACGCCACTGGAGATCTACACCATCCCTTGGCAGGACGATGCTTATCTGGAGGCGACCATCGGCACGTTTCAGGGGGGCGACCTGCTGACGTCGACCGTCATCGACAGCATCCCCATCCGCCGAAACTGCATCACGACCTGTCGTGGGAATATCTTCGACGGGAAGGTGACGAAGGTGAGCTTCACCATCACAGTGGATGACAGCTGGAACTCGGCTATCGACTACCAAATACCAACCAAGAATTGAAAATTTTAAATGCAAAATTTGGTGGTGTCGGCTAAAATGTCTACTTTTGCAGAGGCAAAACGGAAAATCATGGATAAGAAGCTGACGAACGACACGCTGCGCAAGAACGTGGAGCTGCTGTCGAAACAGACCGAGAAGGAGGTGGGAATGATGCCCGTGACGGAGGCACCGCTGCCATCGGTTCAGGCGGTCAAGGAGATTGTGCTGCTGGTGAAGAACATTATCTTCCCAGACTATTTTAATAAGCGACAGCCCGACGAGGCCATCAGGTCGTACTACATCGGCGTACACATGGAGCAGCTGATGACGCAGCTGGTGAAGCAGATTGCCCACGGACTGCAGTTCTGTGAGGATTGCGAGGCTATCCGCACGAAGGCTCAGGTCTACGACGAGGCCGAGCGGCTGGCGCTGGAGTTTATCGACGCGCTGCCTGAGATCAAGCGCCTGCTCTACACCGACGTGGAGGCGATGTTCGACAACGACCCTGCGGCTCCCAACTACGGTGAGGTGATCTTCAGCTACCCCGTGGTGAACACGATGACGCACTACCGTATCGCCCACAAGTTGCACGAGCTTCAGGTGCCGGTGATCCCCAGAATCATCACGGAGCTGGCCCACTCGAAGACGGGTATCGACATCCACCCGGGTGCGCAGATAGGCGAGTATTTCTCGATAGATCATGGTACGGGCGTGGTGATTGGTGAGACGACGATCATCGGCAACCACGTGACGCTGTATCAGGGTGTGACATTAGGTGCGAAGAGCTTCAAATACGACGAGAACGGCAATATGCTGAACGTGCCGAGACACCCGATCATCGAGGACTACGTGACAATCTATTCGAACGCGTCGATACTGGGGCGTATCACCATCGGGCATCATTCGGTGATTGGTGGTAACATCTGGTTGACACATAGCGTGCCGCCGAATTCGAGGATTCTGCAGTCGAAAGCGGTGGACGCAAGCTATGAAGGCGGCTTAGGTATCTAAGCCGCTTTCTTTTTGCCAAATTCGGGATCGATCTTGAGGAGCGAGGTGACGATGTAGGTCATGGCGCAGGCGGCTACCACGATGAGGAAGAACGTGGGGTAGCCGACACTCTCCTGGAGGGCTCCTGCGAAGAGGCCTGGTATCATCATCGACAGTGCCATGAAGGCCGTGCAGAGGGCGTAGTGGGCCGTCTTGTGCTCACCTTGACTATAATATATAAGGTAGAGCATATAGGCCGAGAATCCGAAGCCGTAGCCGAACTGCTCGATGAAGATGCAGGTGCCGATGTTGATGAGGTCGGAGGGCTGGGCATAGGAGAGGTAGACGTAGACGAGGTCGGGCAGGGTGATGGCAATCACCATGGGCCAGAGCCAGCGCTTCAGTCCGTCGCGGCTGGCGCAGATGCCGCCGAGGATGCCGCCGAGGGTCAGTCCGATGACACCCACCGTTCCCTGTACGAGGCCGAACTCACCATCGGAGAGTCCCAGACCGCCGTTGCTCACCTTGTCGACGAGGAAGAGGGCGCTGATCTTGGCGAGCAGTCCTTCGGGCATGCGGTAGAAGAGCATGAAGCAGATGCCTACCCACACCTGGGGTTTGCGGAAGAAGGTGATGACCGTATCGCGGAACTCGCAGAAGATGTCGTTGGCGGTCTTACGGCCACGATCGGCATCCTCTGAGGGACGAGGCAGTACCCAGTTGTGATAGAGCCAGAAGGCGATGAAGAGGCCTGCCATCAGGTAGAACACGAGGCTCCAGGAATAGCGGATGGAGCGGGTGATCACCTGCAGGGCTCCAGCGAGGCCTACCAGCAGTCCTGAGGAGAAGATGGTGGCGATGCGGTAGAAGGTGGAGCGGATGCCCACGAAGTAGGCCTGCTCGTGCTGCTCGAGGCCGAGCATATAGAAGCCGTCGGCAGCGATGTCGTGGGTGGCACTCGAGAAGGCCATCAGCCAGAAGAAGGCCAGTGAGCCCTGTAGCCAGAAGTCGGCAGGGATGGTGAAGGCCACCCCAGCCAGCGAGGCGCCGATGAGCAGCTGCATGGTGACAATCCACCAGCGCTTGGTGCGCAGCATGTCGACGAAGGGGCTCCAGAGGGGTTTGATGACCCAGGGCAGATAGAGCCACGAGGTGTAGAGCGTGATGTCGGTGTTGGACAGGCCGAGTCGCTTATAGAGAATCAGCGAGATGGTCATGACGGCCACGTAAGGCACGCCTTCTGCGAAGTATAGGGTGGGCACCCAGGCCCAAGGGGATTTCTTCATTAATTGATAATTGATAATTGATAATTGATAATTATTCGTAGAGGCGCTGGATGGTGGCACCGCGATAGTAGAAGAGGAGGATCTCGTCGTAGGTCTTGCCTTGTTCGCCCATGACGGCGGCTCCTATCTGACAGAGTCCGACACCATGTCCCCAGCCTTTGCCATGCAGGCGGAAACAATCGCCCTCGTGCTCGACGTCGAAGGCGGAGGAGAGGAGATGGCTCTCGCTGAGGGCGCGACGGATCTCGAGTTCCTTGCCGATGGTGAAGGTCTTTTTCGTACCCACAATCTTGAGTTTCCAGATGCGGCCGCTCTTGCCCCGTTCGAGGGGGATGAGGTCGGTGATGAGGCCGAAGTCGTCCTTTAACTTGCGGTTGATGAGCTCGGAGAGCTGCGCCTGCGTGTATTCGACGGCCCAGTGGTAGAAGTCGGGTGTCTCCTGGTCGTAGTCGTTGAGCACCTGCGAGAGAATCTGTTTGTCGGAGGTGTTGCACCAGGGGTCGTGCACACTGACGAGGTAAGGCTTCGGCGTGTCCTCCCAGCAGTACTGGAACTCCTCGGTGTCGCCACCACAGCACTTATGGAATCGGGCGTCGCAGATCTCGCCGTCGTAGGTGAGGATCTGTCCACGCGTCTGGCTGATGGCTTCCTCCACGTGGCTGTTGCGCGCATGGACGATGCCCTGATAACGCTGACAATGGTCGTCGGCACAGACGTCGAAGATGGTATGGTCGTCGCGATCGTACCAGCGGATCAGCTCGTCGTCCTTCTTGATGAACGAGAAGAAGTTGTCGGCCCCGTTCTCGTGCTGGCGACGCTTCTCCATCTGGGCCAGCAGCCACGAACGGCTGATGACGGCATGGGCC
>JAFRQC010000168.1 GCA_017428805.1 Prevotella sp.
CTTGTGCAGTTCGTCAACGAGGAACTCAGCCGTCAGGTAGCCGATCTTATCCGTCACGGGGTCGCTGTCCTTGAAGGCACGGGCCTCATCGGGGATGTTACACTCCACGACACCTACCACCTTATCCTTCGGGATCGAGACGTAGGGCACACCGATACGGTCGCTCACGTTAAAGATGGGGATGGGCTTGCGGTAAGGAGGATCCAACGGCTCATAGACGTCGTGGATGAACTTCGCATTGGGGTTGTGGAACGAGTTCAGCTCCAGGATCACCTTCTTTGCCAGTCGGGCAGCTGTGGGGGAGATACCACCGGCAGCAGTCAGATAAACATGATAGTCGTTGCCCACCTCCTCGATGTCGCACACCTCGAGGATGGCCCAGTCCACCGGACCGTAGAAACCGTAGCGCAACTCCTGTGCCATGTGACTCAGGTGCAGGTCGTTGTAGGGGATCTCACCCATGTTGACATGCTTACGGAAATCGGGGTTCGTCGTGTAGGGGGCACGGTACTTGATAGCTTGGGCGTTAGCCAGGTCACCGTCGGTACTCTGACCAGTGGAGGCACCCGTGAAGATAGCCACCTTGAACTCACGGCCGGCTTCATGCTCGGCAATGGCGAGCTTTGCCAACTCTTTCGTTGTAGCCTTGGCCACACCAGCCGGTGTGAAACCACTCATGGCGATCTGGTCGCCATTCTTAATCAGTGCTGCAGCCTCTGCAGCAGTCATACGTGTATAAGCCATAATTATTTGTAAATTTACAATTTTGCGTGCAAAATTACATATTTTTTTAGACATAAGTACATAAGAACATAATTTTTTAGTTTATTTTGTCCTTTTGTCTAAGAAAAGGTGTATCTTTGCAGGATGATGAGACGATGGTTACTGCTGATGATGCTCGTCCTGACGACAGTCAACAGCTTCGGACAGGTAAAGCGCTACGACACAGACTTCTTCGTGTCGCAACGCAATTTCCTCTTCGCCGTCCCCCTTGAGGTGGAACGCGGACAGCTTTACGTCACCCTTGACTTCAACGGACGCCTCTGTCGTTTCAAACTCGACACGGGTGCCAGCCAAGGCATCCTCTACGACGATGTGATGCTGCCTGGCATCAGAACCCTCGGCACTATCGAGTCGGAAGATGCGGCAGGACGTGTGCGGCAGATGAAGACCGTCCAACTGCCACCCTTCCGCTTAGGCCCTCTCACTATCAGCGGCTATAAGGTGCAGCGTATGAGCCGCAGCATCGTGCGTCGCGGTGAAGACGGCATCATCGGCTTTGCCCTGTTCAATAAGGGTATCGCCGCCCGCATCGATGTCCGTGAGAAACAGCTCACGCTCACCGACCGTCGCGACCATTATGCCTACACGCCAGGCGAGGCTTTGAAGTATCACTTGCGCAAGCACGTACCTTATATTAAAATAAGTCCTTTCGCCGGCGTTGAAGACGAGGTGCTCTTCGACACGGGCAGTCCCCTGCCCTATGCCGTCAATGCCAAGGCGTTTGCCCAGATGAAAAGCCGCCACCCTGAGATTGCAGACCAGATAGAGGGCACCACCTACGGCAGTCATGCCATCGGACACTTCGGCACTGAACGTTCCGGACAGATCACGTTCCTCGCCTTACGACGCCTTCTCTGGGGCAGCTTTGCCTTCCATAAAGTCAACTGTACCACCGTCAATGGCGGTTCCCACATCGGTGTCTCCCTGCTCGACTATGGTGCTTTGGTCATCAACCCCTTCCGTCGTCAGCTCGTGTTCCAGCCCTACGACGGCATCACCTCCGTCACCGTTGCCAATCGTCTGCACGACATCGTCATCGTCGAACGTAACGGACGGGCCATGATCGGCATGGTGATGCAGGACGGCAAGGCCTGGCAGGCAGGTTTCCGTTCCAACTGCATCATCGAACAAGTCAACGGCCAGCCCCTCACCTTCCAGCAGTTCCTCCGCTACCACTGGGTACGCAATCTGGAATACCAGTTCACGCTCCTTTTGCCCAATGGTATGCTTACCACGCTACGTGCCTTCTGGCCGCTGCAGTATAATAATTAGAGGTATTCCATCAGCACGTCCCAGACGGCGATGATATGGCAGACCGAACCTGCCAGGACAAAGAAATGGAACACGGAGTGCATGTACTTCGTCTTATTAAAGGAATAAAACACGGCACCCGTGATATAACTGACGCCTTCCGCAATGAGCCAGATGACGGCAGCCGCCGATACAGAATCCATCAATGGCTTGAACGCCACAAGCACACTCAGCCCCATGCCGATGAAACAGAAGGTTTCCACATTCGAGTGTTCCTTCAGACGGACAAAACTGATAACCGTCCCCACGATGGCACAAGTCCACACGAACACAAACAACGCCCAACCCCAATAGCCCTGTGTACGCAAGGCCACCAGCGTCAGAGGCGAATACGAACCTGCGATGTGCCAGTAGATGGCTGCATGGTCCCACTTGCGCAATCGCTCCTTCCACTTCGAGTGGTGTTTCATCGAGTGGTAGAGTGTCGAAGCCGCATACGAGGCCAGCATACCGAACAGGTAGAGGATCACTCCCCACCGTGCCCAGTTATTGTCGCTCTGGAAACACCACACCAGGAAGATCACGCCGAACACCACGCCCAACAGGATTCCCCCGCCGTGCGACGTCGCATTCCATATCTCCTCCCTTTTGGTGTACCTGATCATTGCGGTTTAAGTTTATGCGCTGCAAAGGTAGTGCAAATCGAGCAAAATACAAAATAAATCGGTTTTATTTTTGTTTTCTTTCATAAGAATTTTACTGATTCACGACAAATTTTAAGCCACTTCGGGCAAATTGTCGCGAATTGGTTTCTCTGTCGCCTATACTTTAGAAGAAATCTGCAAAAAAAGTTGCAATGAGCCAAAATCCGTCGTAACTTTGCATCGTCAAAACATCGATCAAGCGAGTAAAGAGCTGAATGCAATTCAAGCTATTTCGAGCGGAAGATGTTTCGAGCGTAGCTCAATCAGACAAAAAGACGATGAGATTAAACATTATAATATTAACAATTTAAAAATTAAAGAAAGGAAATTAATTATGGCAAAGACTCCAGTTTCAATGACCATTGATGGTTACAAAGAGAGAGAGGTACTGATGGTAACCTATGAGTTCAATCAGGCAACAGACGTAGAAGGCCAGATGGCCGGTATCCCCCGAGGTGGTAAGATCACCGTCCGTGTGAAGGCTCTGAACGACGGTACTCCCGACCTGCTCGCATGGATGACGGAGCGCAGCCTGCCGAAGAACGGCGAGATCAAGTTCTTGGAGACGAAGACGAACAAAGAGATGAAGAGCATCAAGTTCACCAACGGCTACTGCATCAACTTCGAGGAGAAGTGGGAGGACAAGCTCGGACACTTCGAGGAGATCGAGATCACCTGCAAGCAGATCGAGTTCGGTAACGTGAAGTTTGAAAACGACTGGGCTTAAAAAGAATTAGAAACGAATGTGAATAATAACCATAATTTATTCCACAAATGTGAATAATATTCTTAATCGAAGAAATAATTATTATTTAAATTAGTGGTCAGAATTATTCAAATTATGCAAATTCGTTTCAAATAAAACATCAAATATTTATTTCAAAGTTTAATTTAAAAAATAGAAAGGAAACAAGATATGGCAGAGAATGTAACACCAGTAGTCCTCGCAATTGATGGATTCGCAGAGAGAGAAGTAATGATGGTTGACTACAAGTTTGATCAGGCAACCGATCGTGAAGGACAGATCGCAGGTATCCCCCGTGGCGGCAAAGTAACCATCCGAGTAAAGGCCTTGAACGACGGCAACAATGAGCTGATCGCCTGGATGCTCGACCCGACGAGCCCAAAGAATGTCTCAGTGAAGTTCGTGAACACCGTCGACGGTGCAGCCATGAAGGAGCTCAAGGGCACCAACTGCTACTGCATCGACTACATCGAGAAGTGGGAGGACGGCCAGCAGCACTACGAGCAGATCGAGATCGTTTGTCAGAAGCTCGAGAACGGCCCCGTAGCCTACGACAATCCTTGGCGCTAAGCGATTAAGCGAGAGCAGAGCCAAGCCAGGAAGTGGTTATCGCAACACCACCTTCCTGGCTTTGCCGTTTTTATCACGGATAATATTGACACCCTTCCGCATGGCGTCGATACGA
>JAFRQC010000169.1 GCA_017428805.1 Prevotella sp.
CAGCCGATGGATGGTCCGTCGCAGAATGATGGTGATCAGCACCAGCGTCAGGATAGACAGCAGCGTCAGTCCTATCGACATCCTCCTCATACCGATGGCATAGAGGATACCGTTCTCCTCGATGGCCCTCACGACCTTCAGCACAAGACCGTTACCCACATAGGCCGAGATGCCAAGCACCACGACCACATACAACACCACCCTCAGGGTGATGCGGTTGGCGAGCGACTCACGGATGCGCTTCATACGGAGATAGATGGTTCCTTCCGCCAGTCCATACAGTTGCGCACACGGAGGTCGGCGTAGGGTTCGGCATTGACGATGGTCTTATCGATGGTCATCAGCTGCTCTGTGCCGTAAAGCATCGAGAACGGTCTGGGCAGTTCCGTTGTCAGTTCGATGGCCTCCTGCAACAGGTTCACGTCGTCGTGACAGTCGAACATAAAGCGGTCGGTATCGTGGTTGTCGAGGAACAGCACCAGTTTGAAGTTTTCTGGATACTTGGCGAAGTGGTCAGCAATCTTGCTCTTGAGCGTCGCATTGCCCTTGATGCCCCGTCCTGCGCGGATCTCTTGCAGCAGGATGTCGCGATAGGCAAAGTCCAGCACGCCGTCGAGCGTCTCTGTGTAGTCTGTCTGCAGGGCATCCTGAGAGAACGGCGTCGTTTTCTGGGCGAGGAACTCATTCAGCCTGGTGTCCGTCTTGAAAAACAGTTGTCCGGCCATCTCCGGGCCTACGCCGCAAGCCCACACCTCGCCGAACACGACGATATCGTTGCGAACGGCATGCACGCTCTCACGAAGACTCTTCAAGAATGTGAACGGCTGTCCCATAGCGTGGTCGATACGGAAAGCGTCCACTCCCATACGGGCGAGTTTCTCAGCCTTGTCGATCATAAAGTCGGCCACCTCGGGGTTCTTCAGGTTGAACTTCGGCAGGTCGCCAAAACCTAAGAACGACACGAACTCATCGGTGTCCTCATTCTTATACCAGAACCAGTCGCGATGCTTGCCGCCGTTCTTCAAGAGCGACGCCTCAAACACTGGTGCCTGATACCAGCAATGGTTGGGCACGAAGTCGCAGATGATCCGCATACCCTTGTCGTGAGCCTGATCGAGCAACTGCTGATAGTCCTCCCACGTGCCGTAGTGCGGATCCACCTCGTCGAAGTTCAGGGTGTGGTAGCCGTGATAGTTCGCCGACTTGAAGATGGGCGAAAGCATAACGGCGTTGAAGCCAAGTCCCTTGATATAATCCAGCTTCTCTGTCACTCCCTGCAGGGTTCCCCCGCAGAATACGTTCTCACTCTTTGGCGGTATCTGCCAGCCTCCGTTGAATCTGTCAATCAGCAGATGATAGATACGGGCGCTGTCAAACCAAAACGATTCATTCTGTTTCATGTTCCTATCTGTTTTTAATTATTCTGTCTAAACTTTGTTGCAAAGATAGACTTTTTTGTCGAATTACGAAGCAAAATGCATCATTTTGTGACAGATTTTGAGATAAATTAGGAAATCCAGAATATTTTCCTATATCCACGTCAGTTCTCTCCAAAGACCTTCTAACGGTCCGCGAGGATGATTGCTAAACCAATAGCGGGCGAAGAGATACTGACAAATCACCATTCCGCATCCAACCATCACGGCGTAGGTGATGCCTAACAGGTGGTAGCAGGCAAGGCCGTAACCGCAGAAGATGGCACAGCCGATGATGGACTGGAGCAGATAGTTGGTGAGACTCATGCGACCGAAGATGCAGAGATGGTGGAGCACTCGGCGTACGCCCTCGAAGGCATACCAGGCAGAGACTACTGCCGAGACGATCATCAGCAGGATGATGAGGTTATAGATGGGCTTAAGCCAAGAATCTAATGCACCGAAATCCACAAAGCTCAGCGCGATGACAACGATGGTCGAACAGATGAGGATCTGATGCCAAATCTTCAGATGGCGCCCCTCATTATAAAAGAGTCGCTGCCGTCCTAACTGCATACCGAGGATGAAGAGGCAAAGCAGCTGCGTCAGTCGTCCGCTGAAGATATTGAACCGGAAGTTCACCTCAAATCCGTATCGCAAGTTGATGAGAGCGTTTTCCCAGAATGAGGCGTGTTCGTGGGCACTGTTGATCTTGCCATACAGTTCCCACATGGTGCTGTTGTCGATGGTGGTACCCGTCAGCAGACAGAACAGCTCTACGGGCTGGATGGCCAGCAGGGCGATGATGCACCACACCCACTTCGAGGGCAGATAGCTGATGGGAATGAGCAGCAGGCCGTAGCACGCATAGAGCATCAGGATGTCGCCATCGTAGAAGGCTACGTTGATGATACCAAACATGAACAGCAGGCACATGCGCCAGGCAAAGCGCAGAGAGAAGTTCTTGCCTTTCTGCTGCTGATTATCGTTCATGATGAAGAAACTGAGTCCGAATAGCATAGCGAAGATGCCGTACATCTTACCCGAAAGCAACCAGGCCAGCACGTCGGCCACCGTCTGGTCACTCGCCAGCGGATGGACTATCGGTTCCTGGGTGAAGATGTTGAAGTGCTCTACGGAGTGATACAAAATGATGCCGGCTACAGCGATACCTCTCAGGGCATCGGCCACATCGATTCGGGTGTTGGGTAAATTACGGGTTTTGTACATCATTTATTTTTCAATTATAATACTTTCTTCGCTCCCGGAATCAGCCTTACCAGCCAGGTGAGCACAAACGAACAGATGGTGGTAATAATGCCGATGAACATAAACTTGCCGAAGGCTCCCATCCAGATGCCGTCGGTGGCATATTGCAGAACTATCATCAGCAGCAGATGGAAGATGTAGGCACCATACGACTGAGCGGCGCACCACTGCCAAAACCGGCTGTTCCAGTTTCCATACTCGCGGAATAACCAAAGCAGTCCGAAACAAATAAACACGCACAAAATCGATTCGTAGATACCAAACCACTGAGCAACGAAGTCGTTCCAAGCCCCACCATCGCGAAGATAGATGCCTAATGCCAAAAGACATCCAATCGTTAGCGATAATGCTCCAGTGGTGTTACCCATCTTTTCGAGCCAGGCAAATCTTCGTGCCAGAATACCGATCACGAACATCATGACGTATTGAAGATAGTGGGCTGGCTCCATTGGCAACGGGATGATGCCAAAGGGCCAGATCCAATGATCCTGTGGGCTGACCTGACGGATCAGATAACTGCCAATGCCCATCAAGCCACCAAATATCAGCAGTCCGATGATAGTTGGTCTCGAAGAACACTTGCCATCGATGGACTTGCGAAATTGGCGAATCAAGGCATAGATCAAACAGAACACCAGCAGACTCTCAATATACCACATGTGTCCTATCTCCGGCTTGCCTGATAAAACAGACAACAGTCCACCCATCAGCAAAAGCGGAATACCCAGACGGATGAGTTTCTTCTGCACAAACACCTTTGCTCCCTGCTTGTCGAAACTTGTAGGCACGAAGTAACCTGAGATCAGGAAGAACAACCCCATAAAGAAGGCCGCATTGACTGAGAAGAAATGCCATATCCAAGGCATAAACTCGGCAGGATTGCTGGGATGGTAAGCCCAGTCGCCACCATCGCCGTATGCCTGACCAGCGTGGTGGAATATCACCAGCACCGTCAGGCACACCTTCAGATTGTCCAGATATAAAAGTCTGTTGTTTATCTTCATCTTTCTGTTTTATGGTCTTGCCCAGAAGACATCCGGGTCGGTGGTTGTGTCACACTTCCAGTTGTCGTTGACGAAGCCTACGGGAATCAGGCGTATATCTTCCTCTACAGGATTGGGGCGATAGTCGCTCTCAGGGTTGAATCTGCTGAATTTCTTGCAGACAAAGTAGTAGAGATTCTTCGCCATGTAATAATCCAGATAGTACTCCTTCGTCTGTGGGTTCTCATGGTTCCAGTTGGCCGTCTCGCAAAGTACCAAGGGCTGGTCGTTGATGAGCCGCTCACGCACCTCGGCAATGCTGAGCATCGTACCGTTCTCGTCCATCACCCAGGCATCCATCGTGGGGTCGATGTAGAGCCATTTCTGCAACTGCTCCGACCACACCGTATTAATCACATGGCACTCGTAGTCGAGCGGATCGGCAGGCATACAGGTGACATAGCGGGCTGGGATACCCATCGAGAGATACATCTCGCAGAGAGAGATAGCCAATTGTCGGCAGTTGATGCCTTTGCCTGTAGTCTTACAATAGTTATACAGGTCGATAGCATCCATCTCGGCAAATGCCCGGTTGCCGCCGTCGTGGCGCATATTGTCGTGAGCAAAGTGTAGAAGGTTGAGAATTTTCGATAGCTCATCGCCCTGCCCAGCCACCGAGTCGAGTTTGAAATACTCGCGGACCATACTCAGACTCCGCGATTCCTTTGATTCATAACTAAACGGATTATCTGTTTTTATAGAATCCGGGGCGTAGGGAGCCGACTTTCTGAGAACGCTAAGAGGTTGGCGGTCCTTAACCACAGCCAGCAGAGCCTGATACTTCTTGTCTTTACGGAGCAAGACTAGGTCGTTGTCGTTGAGCATATTGTCGTAACGCTTATAGCCGCTATCCACCGACTTCTCAAGTGTCATCAAGGCCTGTTTCTTCTGCTTCGTCAGGGCATAGCAGCAGGCTAAATCATAAAGATAATCGGCCTTTGCGGCTTTTACCATTTCAGGCGACATTTCTGTGTCTTGACAGATCGTTGTGGTGTCAAGTATGTTTATTAACGTTGTTAGCGGGGCAATCGCTTCTTTGTATTTCCCATCCTTGATGAGGTTCTTATAAGTGGTATCATGCATAGACATCATCACCTGGAACCCCAGCATTCGCTGACTCTGAGCCTTCATGCTCATCACACTCATCAAACCGATGGCCAGTACTGCCAATAATCTTACTTTTTTCATATCATTTCTCTTTTTGTTTTCTATTTGACGTTGCAAAGTTATGAATTGTTGCGGGAATTACCAAATATCTGGGATATTTTGCATCTTTCTGTGACAAACGACACTACATTCTTGCCTTCTGCTTTTCTCCGGCACCACTTCCGCGATACTTCGAGCGGGCCTCGTTGAACTTCCAGGTGAGATTGATCAGGAAGGTTCGGCGGGCGGGGTTGTGAACCGTCAGTTCGCGGATGCCGTAGAGAATAGCATCGGTCTTGTTGGTGTTGAAGATGTCAACGCAACGCACATCAAGGGTCAGCTGTCCGAGACGGCGGAGGTTGAAGTCGCGCTGGATGCCGAGTTCGACATTTAAGCGGTTGGAGATGATGCGGTTGTTGTTGTAGTCGCCCTTGTTGGCCCACTGGGCAGCAGCGTGCAGACGGAAACTCTTAGGCAGTTCGATGTCGTTCTGCCAAACGAATGTGAGGTACGGACGGGTCAGCGTCAAGACGGATCCGTCTGCCGTCGGCGACTTGTAGTTCTGGAATATCGCGAAGGCGTACCACATTGGATGCCACTTGCCGATAGTGGGCATCGCCGAGAGGTTGACGGTGAACTGGTTGTAATCGTCGGCACTATTGATAGGGCGCACGAGACTGACGAGGGGATCCTCGGAACCTGGGAAAGGCTCGGTTGACATCGTGACGACATCCTTGTTGCGGGCATAGTTCAGCGAGAGGTTTGCCCACTTATAACTTGCATTCAGTACGATACTGTGGGTGTAGGTCGGCTGCAGATAGGGGTTGCCGCTCTGGTAGGTGTAACGGTTGATGTAGATCGTCGAACTGGTGAGGTTGGCGTAGGCCGGACGCTGGATGTCACGACGGTAGGAAAGCGACAACTGAACCTTGCCGACGGGAGCGGTGAGAGTGGCGGTGGGGAACCAGTCACCGTAATTGCGACACACCTCGTCCTCGCGCTTACCGAAGTTGAAGTAGTCGTTGGTCAAGTGCTCATAACGCAGACCGACCTGAGCGAAGACCTTTCCGAACTGTCTGCCGTACTCGACGAAACCAGCTGTCGACTTCTCATTGATCTCTGTGTCGGTGGTCTTCACGGGTACATAGTCGGAGGCCTGGAATGTGTAGGCATCCGTGCGGTGGTTGTAGCTGTACTCGCCGCCAACGGAGAGGTTACCCTTCAGCACAGGATAACTGAAAATAAGTTTCGTAGCCCAGAAGTTGTTGGCGTTGTCGGTATTATTCTCGATAGTACGGTCAACGGGGGCAGCGCCGACAAGCGTAGTCTTCTCAGTCGTGCGGCCTGGTGTATTGGTGTCATCGAAGAGTCCGTCGATGTTCAGGTCGATCCCCAACTGTCCCACCTTACCGTTGTAATAGGCGTTGAAGATGTGCTTCTTGATGCTCTCGTCCTGCCAGATGTAGCTCGCGGAGCGCTCAGTCAGGATGTCGTTCTCAAACATATCTGTCAGATAGTCACCCTTCGTCTCGCCACTGGGCGTACGGTCGTATTTGTAGTAGGCGCCGAAGGTGTGGTTCTCATTGACCATATAATTGAACTGCAACTGCGGCGACCAAGCGTGCCAGGGATGTCTTATCTCCTGGGTGGAGTGACCCGTCACCTCATCTGGCCCCACGTAGTAAAGCATGTCGTTGACCTGCAAGCCCTTGTAGTGATTATAGGTGCCCACCCAGAACGAGCCCGTCAGGTCGAGTCCACCCGTGCGGTAGTTGGCGGTGAAGTTATTATTCAGCGAACCTCCATACTGGTACATGAACTGCGTACTGTTCTGGAAGCTGAAGCCTTCGCCCTGTGCCTTCTTCAGCGTGATACGCACGACGGCCTTCACCGAGGCGGCATAACGGGCACCTGGATTCTGAACCACATCGACGTACTGAATCTGATCGGAACGCAGACGCGAGAGTTCCTTCATATCCTGCACCCGTCGGCCGTTGATATACACCTCGGCATCGCCACGACCCAGCACCTTCACGCCACCTTCACGCTCAGCCTCCAGCGAAGGAATCTTCGACAGGGCATCGCTCATGGTTCCGGCCTTCTCCAGTATCGTACCAGCGACCCTTGTTCTCATAGCATCGCCTTTTACACGTGTTTTGGGCAGGCGTCCTTTTACCACCACACCACTCAGTTCCTGCGTCTGGTTAAACCACATTGTCGTGTCTGTCGAGATGCTGTCGTTTGATTGAGCGAACGCCATCATCGTCATCATCATTGCAGCCATCAGCGCTGCGAATCTTAAACTTACATTCTTCATATCATTCATCAATTAAAACGATTCTTTGACTCATTTGTCGTTTTTGACGCTGCAAAATTACAGATAGTTGCAAATTTCCCCAAACATTTGGGATATTCAGCAGCAGTTTGTGACGAATGACATATTTGGGATATTTTTCTAATTACATTTCCATTTCATATTCTTTCCATTCCTCCCCATCAATCGAATAGGCATCTTCGCCTGTGATGCGGAAGCCGACGGACTTATAGCATTCGACGGCAGAGAGGTTATCGCAAAACACACCAAGGGTAATCTTCTGCGCACCCAGTTTTTGCTTTGCAAAATCGATAGCGAGACGCAGCATCTGCTTGCCATAGCCCTTGCCTCTTTTCGAATCATCCACAATGACGAAGCCGAATCGGATGACACTTTTATCCTCTGAAGGATGCCTCAACAGAATATGTCCGATGACTGCATCCCCCACGACAGCTGTGAGCGGATACATATTATCACCCTCGTACTGCTTCTTCATTTCCTCTGGCTGAGCAGGGAATTCTTTATACCTGTCAGCACTCCAAAGCCGGAAAGCATGCTTGTCCTTGCACCAACTCAGAATCGTCTCTGCATCATTGATGTTGAATGGTCTAAGTGTCATCATATACTAATTGTTTTGAAGATGCAAAATTACGCATAATTTCCGAGACAGCCAAACATTTGGGATAAACAGCACTGATTTGTGACGAATGGCGATAATTACCCAGAATCGCTTTCTTTTCAAATAAAAGAACTACCAGGTTCTTTGTTATTCATATTGTTATACTTTTAATTTCTTTTTGCGTTTCAGCTCCTAAAGGCACAATGATGCATAACCCTTTGCGCCCTTACTTGAACGTTATGGCACAGGATCTTCAAGAGGTTCGCTGACCATCATGGGTTGATACTCGTAAGTATCGGACGTCGTGTAGTGGAGGGTGGTGCTGAGAAAGGTGATTCCCAGAGCCTGGCCGATGTCAAAGAGGGTGTCGATCGTAAAATTACGGTCACCTGATAGCCAGTCGGATATTTCCGATTCAGTCTTTCCCATCAGTTTGGCAAACTGCTTCTGATTCAGGTGCTGCGCCTGCATGGCATCTGCTATTTTTGCAGCTATGAGCATCCTGTTACGCATCTTCGCGAGTTGCACGGGGTTTACCTCCGACACCATCTTTCCAAGTGTCCCCGTCGCATTCTTTGTCTTAATCGTCTTCATCATCCCAATAATTTATTGTTATACTTCCATCCTGTTCTATCACAATATCCTTATCAATTATGGCCTTGTTGATACGAGCTGCGATTTCCCGCATTTGCGAGGCTTTTTCGTTTAGTGCAGGATCTTCCTGATAGGCCTTTATTTCTGGAGACTTATATCCTCCGGAGCCGAAGAATACAGCCGTGCGGTCGAAATAGAGGCAGTAGAGCCTGATCTGGCCTACTCGCAATGCAGCCACACCATCGGCAAGAGCGCCTTCATGATGTTTGAAGAACTCGTATCGGCAACCCGTGTCGTTTCCCATCACCAATAGCTTTTCAACGATAGTAGCGAGTTCTGCTTCGTATTCGGCATTGTCATCAAAGAACTGTTCAAGCAATGTCTGTTCTTCTCCCCTTAGGGTGACAGAATAGATATGCGCCATCTCTCCTGAGAAATCGGACAGTTCTGTTATCTCAAAATTCATTGTTTATACAATTTTGAGTGCAAAGATATACAATAATTCGGATATATCCAAATTATTAAAGCGAAAAATGCAGAAATACAACTTTTTTATCGTAGCTTTGGCTTCACCGAACTTCTTGGACGAGCCAAGCGAAACAAGTTTCGAGTCCTTTGCACTCGGAAACAAAAAGAAAAACGAGTTTTCCTTTTTTATTTCTCTCGTTTTTCGTAACTTTGCAGTCAAATTGATAACAACTAAAATATGACGGATATGGAAGAAAGAGAACTGAAAGCGGAAGATATTCCTATGGGTTATCCTTTGTGTTTCAATAGTGAGTGTGCGGATAAGGACAAGTGCATGCACTATCAGGCCAGACTGCTGATGCCCAAAGATCGATATAGCGGCTCGGCTGTCTATCCTACAGCTTGGGAAGACGGCAAGTGCCAGTGTTTCCGTGAGAAGAAACTGGTGAAGAAAGCATGG
>JAFRQC010000170.1 GCA_017428805.1 Prevotella sp.
AACTAATTATTTAAGACAACGGATTGAACGGATGAAACGGATATATAATTAGTGAAATTAGCGTAATTAGTGGTGAAGAAACAAATCATAATGTTCAAAGTTTAAAGTTCAAAGTTCAAAGTTATTTATGGCAGTATGTATAGAATTGAATAGGTGGTCGGCGACGACGCAGGTGACGAGGCTCGACGATCTGATAGCCTGCTTCCGGACGAGGGAGGTGGCACAGACGATCTTCGAGGTGAGGAAGATTGCGCCGCTCTGGTGGGCAGCCCTGAAAAGGGGCGACACCAAGGCCGCCAAGGCGTATAAGGGGGAGATGGGCAAGCTGAAGAAAGACCTGCCCGGGGTGTGCTTCAGCGCATCGACGTTTAAACCCCATGAGTGGGAAGATTCGAAAGGCAATAAGAAACCGATGGACACGTGGCGGCATCAGCAGTTTGCCGTGATGAACGGCCTGTTTATGGTGGACCTCGACGAGGTGGAGAACCCGATTGAACTGTGGGGCCAGCTCAAAGAGAAGGGCGTGATGGACTGGAAGCCGTTCTTCGTGTTCGTCTCGCCGTCGGGCTATGGCCTGAAGATCGTGATGCCCTGCTCGATGGAGAGGGGCAACCTCTATCAGAACCAGAAGGCGTTTGCGGATGCCTTCGGCGTGGGTGTCGCCCTGGACGACAAGTGCAAGGACGCCTCGCGCCTCTCGTTCGTATCAAGAAGTGAAGATATCCTGTTGTTTGACCCAGAAGTGACCAGTTATGAGAATGAAGAGTATGTTGCTCGTTGGAACGGGCGCTATAATGACGGCAGTGCCGATGTTGATCTATTTCCTGATATGGTGCGCCCTACTACTGCTCCAGGCGACGCTAAGGTGGCTGAGCCCGAGCTTGGAGCGTGGGTTAATGCTCAGCTTTCTGCTATTCGAGAGCATCGTGAGCTCGAAGTCGATGGCGGAATTGAGGGACAGGATTATGACGGAATTCCACTGAAGGATATCATAAGCCTCTACTTCGAGAGAGTGACCGCCAAGATGAAAAGCCGCCACGACACGATGCTGAAGGCGGCAGGCGACCTGCGCCATGTGTGTGACAACACGCCCAAGGTGGTGTATTATTATCTGCTGCGGCAGGGATTTGTGCAGGAACAGGTGCTCGAGGGGCGGGACATCGCCAGGACCATCAACGACGGCCTGAACTGGAAGTACACCACGAAGATGCCCGAGGTGCTTGGAAAGGCCATCAAGGAGCTGTCGGCTAAAAGCACTCGTGGGGAGGGGGCTGTGTTCAATGACAATGATATGTATTGGCAACTGTGTGACTTTGGCTCTCAGTTAGGGAAGTTGTCGCGTTATTATCCGTGTATGCCGGAACTGTTCCGGCTGACGACTGAGATCAGCGAGCGTCCGGCCTTCCTGATGGCGGCGGCCTGTATGCTCGGCACGCTGGCCACGAGATGTTATTACCATCATTACTGGCGCCCTCAGCTGATACAACGCTTGAATTATCAGGTGTATATCGTGGCGCTGCCCGGTCAGGGAAAGGGAGGCATTGACTTGATGAACAATATCCTGACACAGCCGCTGAAAGATAATGACGAACCTCAGTTCAAGGTGCTGAACGACTACAAGCGCAAGAGCCTCTCGATGAGCAACTCGTCGGAGAAGGCCAAGAACGAGGCCAATAAGAAAGACCTGATTGAGAAGCCCCAGACCACCATCCGAACCTATGGTGCCAACTCGACCAACGGCGCGATGATCGAGGACATGGAGAACAATGCCGTGGAGGTGGATGGCCACATGTTTCATCTGCACATGTACTCCTTTGACACGGAGATGGACAGCGTGACAACACTCAACAAATCGGAGTACAGGGATAAGCAGTCGTGGGAGCTGAAGGCCTTCCACAACGAGGAGATCAACCAGCAGTTTAAGAATAACAACTCCATCACGGGTTTCTTCAACGTGTTCTGGAACTTCATCTATACGGGCACGCCTACGGCCCTTTACCGGAAGATTACCAAGCGGAACTTCGGCAGCGGTCTTTCCACCCGTATGGCTGTGATCCCGCTGGGCGCCGACCTCTTCGGATTCAGCGGTTACAACAACTCGGTGGACATTGCCAACAAGGATGCACGGACGCTCTCCATGTGGGCATACCGAATGGACAAGGCTCAGGGGGAGCTGCCTTTAGAGGACATCGTGCGTGCTACGTTTGACTGGGGACGGGAGAAGATGGATGTCGCAAGAATGGAGAAAGACGGGGAGACGGCCTTCCTCATCAAGCGCGTGTCATACTATGGCATACACGGGGCGGCACCGTACATCCTGATGCGCCATTGGGAAGAGTGGATGGAGAAACATACCTTCAAGACGGATGAGAAGGACAAGGAACTCTGTCTGCTGTTTACGGAACTGCAGCTGTTCTGTCAGAGACTCTTCTTCGGAAGGTTTACTCAGGACTATCTCAAGGACTCCATGATGCTCGTCGAGGAACAAAGCCATGATGCTGAGAGTGAGAAGTTGATGGAGAAATGGAGAAAGCTGCCCGATGAGTTCAAATTGACTGATGTCGTGAATCAGCTTGGTATTAAGAATGCTTACGCCCGGCAGGTCTGTGCAAAAATGCTTAAAGCCGGTCTCGTAGAAACCGGCAATTCCAAGCCAAGAATATATGAAAAGGTAAAGAAAGAAAAAGCCGGGTCATAAGGCCCGGTTTTTTAGTAGTTAGTTTTTTAGTTCGTAAGTTTGTGAGTTTGTAAGTTTGTAAGTTTTCGGGATTTTGTTTGGATTTCTGCTCGCTTTTTCGTAATTTTGTCCCCCGAAAAGAAATCAGTAATAACAATAGCTAAATTTTGATATGAAGAAAACTAACAGACAAACCCGGTGGCGCCGCATTGTTGGCGCAACACTTTTCTTTCTACAAGTGTCATTGGTGGCTGCCTTTGCTCAGGCAAAGCCCTCGCAGCAGGAGATCGTCAGCCCCGACGGGCGGATGAGCGTGACGGTGACGGTGGCTGAAGGCGGCTGTCCGAAGTATGAGGTGAAGCTCGACGGACAGGTGTTTATCCAGCCCTCGCCGTTAGGATTGAAGATGAACTTCGACGACCTGACGCAGGGGCTGACGCTGAAGGCGTGCGACGTGAGTAAGTTTGAGGATGAGTATTGTCTGAAGACTACGAAGCAGAGTCATGTGAAGGTAGTGGCGACGGAGGGTGTCTGCCGTTTCGAGAAGGACGGCCGCGAGGCGCTGGACGTGATCTTCCGCGTGACGAGCCGCGACGTGGCGTTCCGCTATAAGGTGTACCCGAAGAAGGTGCGCGGCGGCGAGACGATGTCGGGCGTCGTGGAGAGTGAGGCCAGTGGCTATGTGTTGCCCGAGGGGACAACGACGTTCCTCTGTCCGCAGATGAAGCCGATGACGGGCTTTGCCAGGACGGCGCCGAGCTATGAGACGGGCTATACACCGGACGATGCGATGGGGAAGAATGGCTGGGGATTCGGATATACGTTCCCTTGTCTGTTTAAGTTGAAGGCGGAGAAGACGAAGGCGGATCAGACCACCCCTAACCCCTCCTACTCAGGAGGGGAAAGCGGCGGCTGGGTGCTGATCTCGGAGACGGGGACAGACGGAGGCTATGTAGGATGCAGGCTCGTGAACGAGAAGGATAATACCTATAAAATAGGGTTCCCGTTGGCAGAGGAGATGAACGGCACTGGGGCTGTGACGCCGCTGGTGGCGCTGCCGGCAATGACGCCGTGGCGGACGATCACAATCGGTAAGACGCTGGCTCCCATCGTGGAGACGACGATTGCGAACGACCTGGTGAAGCCGAAGTACGAGGCTTCGAAAGACTATACGTATGGCAAAGGCTCGTGGTCGTGGATCATCGGCATGGATCCCAGTTGTAATTTCGACGAGCAGAAACGGTATATCGACTTCTCTGCCGCCATGGGCTATCGCAGCGTGCTCGTGGATGCTCTCTGGGATACGCAGATCGGCTATGAGAAGATGGAGGAACTGGCCCGATACGGACGGGAGAAGGGCGTAGGCCTGTTCTTGTGGTATAATTCGAACGGCACGTGGAACGATGCCCCGCAGGGACCTCGCGGCAAGATGGATAAGTCGGGACCGAGAAGGAAGGAGATGGCATGGATGCAGAAGAACGGCATCCTGGGCATCAAGGTGGACTTCTTCGGCGGCGACAAGCAGCAGATGATGCAGCTGTATGAGGATATCTTGACCGACGCCAATGACTTCGGCATCCAGGTGATCTTCCACGGCTGTACGCTGCCCAGGGGCTGGGAGCGGATGTATCCGAACTTCGTGGCTGCCGAGGCGGTGCTGGCATCGGAGAACCTGCACTTCGGACAGGGTGCCTGCGATGCGGAGGCGTTTAATGCCTGTCTGCATCCGTTTATCCGCAATGCCGTGGGTTCGATGGACTTCGGCGGTTCGGCTCTGAATAAGCGTTATAGTGCAGATAACCAGCACGGCACGGTGCGACGGACGAGCGATGTGTTTGCGATGGCGACGGCGGTGCTGTTCCAGAGCAGCGTGCAGCATTTTGCGCTGGCACCGAATAATCTGGAGGATGCGCCGGCGTGGGCGATACAGTTTATGAAGGATGTGCCCACGACGTGGGATGAGACGAAGTTTATTGACGGATATCCCGGGAAGTATGTGATTTTAGCAAGGCGAAGCGGGGATAAGTGGTATGTAGCAGGCGTTACGGCGGATAAGACGGCGCTGAAGGAGAAAGTGGAGAAGAATGGGCTATTTGGGCAAAATGGGCTATTTGGGAGGAATGAGAAATGTTATGAGGATTCGGATGCGATAGTGATGGTGGCGGAGGCAAAGCAGCCGCTGCTGAGGACGCATGTGGAGACAGGCGATGTGGAGGGTGTGCTGGAAGGGGGACTGGCTGTGTATAAGGCCATCCCGTATGCAGCGCCGCCGGTGGGGGACCTGAGATGGAGGGACCCGCAGCCTGCCAAGGCTTGGGAAGGCGTGAGGAAGTGCAATACGTTCGGACCGTTGCCTCCGCAGCCCACAAGGCCTGGAAGAACGGCGGATATGATGAGTGAGGACTGTCTGTATCTTGGTATTGCGACACCGGCGAAGTCGGCGAACGAGAAACTGCCTGTGATGGTATGGATTCACGGCGGCGGCTTCCAGACGGAGCACTATGCCGGCGATCTGTGGAGCCTGCTGGCCCAGCGCGGCGTGGTGATCGTGAGCGTGGAGTACAGGACGGGCGCGCTGGGATTTATGGCGCATCCGGAACTGGCGAAGGAGAGTAAGGATGGGCTGAATGGGCAATCTGGGCACTCTGGGAATTATGGCATCCTCGACCAGATATATGCACTGCAGTGGGTGCAGCGGAATATTGAGAACTTCGGCGGCGATCCCAAGAAGGTGACGATCTTCGGCGAGAGTGCCGGAGCGATCAGCTGCAGTATTCTCTGCGCCTCGCCGCTGGCGAGGGGTCTGTTCCACGGGTGTATCAGTCAGAGCGGCGGTTCGTTTGCTCCCTGGAGTGATGCACCGCGCAGCATCGGCCTGGATGCCTCGCAGAAGGGTGCCGAGCAGCAGGGACTGGCGTTCCAGAAGCATCTGAAGAAGAAGTCGCTGAAGGAACTGCGCGCGATGGATGCGATGGCACTCTGTGACGGCAATGTGGGCTTCAGCGGGTTCTGGCCCTGCGTGGACGGTTACGTGATCTGCGACGATCAGTATAGGCTCTATGAGCGTGGGGAGTATAATGATGTGCCGGTGATCGTGATGACGAACTCCGACGAGGGTGCGCTGTTCACGCCGCCCACAGTAAAGGCTGAGGACTTTCAGAAGAATGCCAGCCGGATGTTCGGCGATATGACGGAGGAGGCGCTGAAGGTGTATCCCGCCAATACCGATGAGGAGGCCTGGCACGCCAATGGCGACTCTTTCCGCGATCTTGGTTTTGCCTGGCCGTCGTATGCCTGGGTGAAGCTGCAGTCGCAGACGGGTAAGAGTCCGGCTTACGCTGCGTATCTCGACCAGCCGTCGAAGATGAGCTTCTCGCAGAATCCGCTTCGTAGGGGTGTGGCCCATGCCGATGATATTATGTATCTGAACGGGATGTTCCTGAATCAGCCGGATAAGTTCCCGGCAGAGGCAGCCGTGTCGGAGATGATGCAGCAGTACTGGGTGAACTTCGCCAAGACGGGTAATCCGAATGGCAAGGGACTGCCGTACTGGCCGTCGTTCGATGAGGCTCAGCCCACGACGATGCAGTTCCGCAATGGTGCGTCGCTCATTATGCGGCCGAATAGTGAGCAGATTGACTTTATCGACCGCCTCATGAAGGCGAAGCGGGAAGCGACAGAAAGTCAGAGGAAATAATATTAACCACAGATTACGCAAGGGGTAGCCGGATGATGAAACGGCTACCTTTTTCGTAGGTGGTATCGAGAGAGAGGTCACCGCCCATCAGACGGATGTAGTGGCGACAGAGATACAGGCCCAGGCCAAGACCCTCGGAGAAGGCCGTGTGTTTGAAGAAGTGGTCGAAGATGCGCTGCCGTTCCTCTGGTGGAATGCCGGGGCCTTCGTCTTCGATGGCGAAGTTGACGGTGCCAGGCGTCTCATAGACCGTGAGTTTCACCGTTCCGTCGGGGGCGAACTTCTTCGCGTTGAAGAGCAGCTCGTGTAATATATAAATAAGGTGTTTTTCGTGAGTGCGTATCTGTATGTCGTCGTCGAGGGCGGTCTCGAAGATGACGGTGTCGTCTTTGCCGGGCGTGAAGCGGTGGAGGGCGTCGATGGCCTTGCGGGCCACGGCATTGCAGCTCACAATGTCGTTGTATTCCAGTTTCTGCCCTTTCTCGAGCCACGTGGCATCGTAGAGCATATAGGCCATCCTTCGCAGGGAGAAGGCGTTTTTCTGCATCATGGCCATAATGTGTGCTTTCTCACGCACCGTCAGGTCGGAGTTGTTCTTGAGCACCACGTTGAGGAATCCCTGGATGATGTTCAAAGGCGTGCGTATCTGGTGTGACACATCCTGCAGGAAGGCTTTCTTCTCGAGGCGGGCCTTCTGTGCAAGTTCGTTCAGACGCTGCAGTTCCCGGTTACGTTCCTCGGCCCGTTCATTGGCCTGTTGCAACTGTCCGATCTGTTCTGCCAAAGACTCCTGCATAGTGGAGAAACTGTTCTGCAGCTGACCCACGAGGTCTGTCCGTCGGGTGCGGGCCATGGGTTCGCCGAAATGTCCCGAGGCGATGTATTGCGACTGGTTGACGAGCTGGTTCAACGGTGATACGAAGCGGGTGATGGTGCGCATAAAGAAGATGAGCAGCAGGATGAGTCCGAAGGCCAGCACGGTGAAGATGATGTATCCGAGTCGTTTGTAACTGCCCAGGATGTCGCGCTCGGGACAGATGAGGGCGATGCGTCCTCCCGTCTGTTGCAAGGTTTTCTGGAATACGTAACAGGGTTCGCCGTTGAGGTCGGGTAGGGTGTCGTTGGGTTCCAGGATGAGGCAGTAGGAGTTGGGGTAGGGCTTATCCTCGTCGATGGTCTTGCTCAGTGTCAGGAAATGGTGGGTGAAGTTCTGCAGGCTGTCGGGCAACTGGTCCTGGTCGGTAATCCACTTGAGGTTATCCTCGACGGCTTCTTGCTCACTCAGATAGCAGCTGAAGCGCAGAACCATCTTGTCGAGTGCTTTCTCGGCACGCTCCAGGGCCTCCTGTTTCACGAGCTGACGGGAACGGATGTAGAGCAGTCCCACCGAAGAGACGAAAAGCAGGACGACGAAGGCGATGATGGTGGCACCGAGCTTCAACGAGAGGGAGTGGCGATGGAATCCGAATTTGCTCATACCTTGCCTCCTTCCTTCTGTGACACCTCCAGCAGCTGGTAGAGCAACTCTGTGACGATGTCGGTCTCGGTGTGTATCTTGTTCACCATATCCTCAGCCTCCTGCGGAGACATCTGGCGGTAGTTCTTGCGCACGTCGCCAACCACCTGCTCGATGTTGACCACGGGCTGCAGCATTTGGTCGGAGAGATTGATCAGGAACTCGTTCATTGTCCGTTCTGCCTCCTGGGCCCGTTCCGAGGCTTCTTCCAAAGCGGCGTTGCTGTCTTCCAGACGGGCGTTCACCTGCCGGATTTCGTCGATACGGTTGGCGATGGACTCCTGCATGGCCTTGAAACTGTTCTGCAGCGAGCCGATCTCATCCACGCGCCGTGTGTCGGGCACGTGGTCGTCGTAGTGGCCTTCGGAGAGTCTGCGGGCCATCTGTGCCAGGAGGCCGACGGGGCGCACATTCCGGTCAATATAGAAGAGGCAGAACAGGAGCAGCAGGATCAGTCCGATGACGGCGATGGCGAGCACGGTGCGCAGCAGTCTGATGGTGCCGCCCATGATCTCACTCTCCGGACAGACGATGGTGGCAATCCATCCCCTTTGGCGGAAGGGTTTGTAGAAGACATAACACGACTGGCCGTCGATGTCCACTTCTCGATAGCCGCTCTCACCGGACATCATCGATTCGATCAGCAGCTCCATCTTCGTGTCGGGTTCAGCGCCGTGGATCCGTTCGAACACGCTGTGGTCGTCTATTCTGGTGGTGTCGGGATGGACGATATACCTTCCCCTGCGGCCGATGATGGCACAGTAGGAATTTGGGAAGGGCTTCGTGTCCTTGATCATATCCGAGAACCAGTTGAGCGACACGTCCAGTCCGAGCACGCCCACCGTATCCCGTTTGGCATCGCGGACGAGCAGGCTGAACGTGGTGGGTTTCACATCGTATTCGCCTTGTTCATAAGGTCTCACCCAGCTGTCCTCATCATTCTCCATAGGGTGGGTGTACCACGTCTGCTCCAAGTAGGAGGTGTCGTCGTAGTGGTCGCTCTGGAGGACTTTCGAGTGCCGTGCTGCATCCTCAGTACTGGTGTTTTCGCGATAGGTGTAGATGATGAACTGCCGATGGAAGAAGGCGGTGTCCATGGCGATGGCACAGCCGATGAGCAAGGGGTTGTCTTCAACCATCTTGCGGCAGTCTTGGCCCAGAGCCTTGGGATCGTCGAGATGGCGCTCCATATTCCAGCGCATCATCCGGCCTGCCACCTCCACCTTGATGAGTACATTGTCGATGGTGAGCACCGTACGGTCGAGTGTCAGCATGGCCTTCGCCACCGCCTCCTCCTTTACTGCCTGGTAGGAGAAGTGGTACATGACCGTCAGTGTCGCCACCAGCAGTACGGCCACAAACGTGACGACCCACAAGCTGAGGCGGACAGACATTCTGGCGCGAATTATCTTGAGTATCTTAGGCATTTTATAGTTTTAACTTACCTTTGGCAGTTCGATGATCATCCGACATCCCTCTGTGTAGCTCTCGTCGAGGAAGACGATGCCTCCGAGGTTCTGGATATGGCGTTTGGTCAGTGCGAGTCCGAGGCCGAGGCCTTCGGAGAGGTCGTTGACCTTCGTGAACATCTCAAACATACGGTCGCTCTCCTCCTTGGGGATGCCGGGGCCTTCATCCTGTACGATGAAGCGAATCTTTGACTGGTACTCCGTCACCCTGAGCCATGCATAGCCGCCCGTGGAATAGTTGGCAGCATTGTTGAGCAGTTCACGGACACTGATCAGCAGGTAGTGGCGGTTGGTGGTGATGTAGAAGTCGTCGGGCAGGTCGACGGTCAGCCTGAAGTCGAAGTTTGGATAGTTGCCACGAACCTGGTCAATGCTCTCCTGGGCCACCTCCACGCAGGATACCTCCTCTTCTTTGCTTGCATATAGCTCCAGGGTGACACCTCTGGCGGAACAGTCGGAGAGCATCAGCACCATCCGGTTGAGGAGCATGGCGTTGTGACGCATCATGTCGGTGACGCTTCTGGCCTCCTCGTCGGGCATGAGGCCCTTGCTTTCTTTCAGCACCTGTGCGAAACCCATGATGATGTTGAGGGGCGTGCGGATCTGGTGCGACACGTTCTGGATGAAGAGTGTTTTCTGCTGGTTGGAGGCCTTCGCCAGTTCACTGGTATGCACCAGTTCCTCGTTGCGGCGCAAGGCTTCTTCGTTCATCTGCCGGATCTCGTTCACGTGGTCGTTAAGTGACTCCTGCATCGTTGCAAAACTGTTCTGCAGACGGGAGACGACATCGTATCGCGGACTGCGCGGGATCTGCTCGTCGTAGTGTCCTGAGGTAATGCGCTGCAGGTTACCCGTCAGTTTGTAGAGCGGGTGGATGGCCTGGGCGACGGTGATACTGCTGAACAGCAGCACCAGGATGAAGCCGATGATGAAGAGCGGGGCGATGATGTAGTTCAGGCGGTTATAGTTTCTGAGGATGCTCCGCTCAGGACATATGAGGGCGAGGCTCCAGTTTGTGCCCGGTACGGTCTGATAGCTGACGAGACACTGTTCACCGTTGATTTTAACACTCATGCTGCCCGTCTTGCCGGTGGTCATCTCATGGCCCAAGGCGAAGATGTCTGTATTCTCGCGGGGGTTGGCATCGGCGTAGATGGTCTTCGTGAAAAGCTGCGTGGAGTCGGGATGTAATAGATAGCGCCCCTCGCTGCCCGTCATGATGAAGTACGAACCCTCGTAGGGTGTCTCAGAGGTAATGACCTTCGAGAGACGTATCAGCGAGAGGTCGGTGGAGATGACTCCCACGAAGTGCTTATTCTCGTTGTACAGCGGCTTGCTGTAGGAGGCAATCATACCGTCGAGGGTGAGGGCCAGGGAGTCGCTCTCGTCGTAATAGACCACCCAGCAGGGTTTGCCCTGGAGGTGGGGCGTCTTATACCATACTTTCTCGAAGTATTCGTAGGGTTCTTCGATGACGGTGGTGATGGTGTCTGCCTCACGGACGGTATAAGCGGAGAAGTTTCTGCCGTATTTCGGGAAGATGTTCGGCTCGGTGCTGATGGAACAGCCGTCGATATGGCCGTTGAGCACGACGATGCCTCGGGAGATGGCGAGGATGGAGTCGGGATCCAGATGGGCGGTCACCTCCCAGTCGTTGACGTCGGTGGCCGTCTCCACGATGTCCATAAAGCGTGTGATGTGCTGCATAGTGGTGTTCACCACACTGGCGGCATGCTCCGTCGCCTCTTTCTTCACCTTGTCTCTGGAATGGATGAAGAGGAAGCCTATCGACAGGACAAAGATGGGAATGGCCATAAGCAGGATGCCCAGGCTGAGCTTCCAGGAGAGGGATTGGCGGATATGTCGTACTATATTATCCATTCACATTTCACTTTTCACTTCTCACTTTTCACTTCTTCGATCTTTTCCGACTCGGCGATGAGCTGGTTCAGCAGTGCCGTCACCTTCTCACCCCGTTGCTGTATGCCGTCCACCAGCTGGTTGGTCTCCTCCTCAGTCAGTTTTCCGTTGGTATTGCTGATGGTCTGCACACGTTTGCGGATACCTTCCACAGGCGACATCATCTGGTCTGACATGTTATAGAGGAAGTTCGTCTTCATGCGTTCTGCCGCCTGTGCCTGTTCGTAGGTGGCCTGCAGTTCCTCGCCTCGTTCCTTGAGGGTTTCGGAGAGCTGTTTCATCTCTCCCATACGGGTGGCAAGTGACTGCTGCATCTCACGGAAGTGGTTCTGCAGACGGCCCACCTCGTCACG
>JAFRQC010000171.1 GCA_017428805.1 Prevotella sp.
GTGGAGCTGGAGGGAGTCGAACCCTCGTCCAAACAGGGAAACCATACGCTTTCTACACGCTTATTCCAGCCTTCGGTTTTCGAGTGCCGACAAGACCTGGACCACCAATCGACACCTTAGCTCCTGAATTTCATCCCCAAGTTGGAGCCCTTGAAGACTATTCCCGATTTAACCTGCGCCGCTTGATCTTCGGATTCGGAACAACATCCTCGGAGCGACGTCTCGTTCTCCTGCCTGGCAAGAGAATTAAGCTAGCAATCTACTGTACTTCGATTAAGCAGCGAGAGCATACTCATTGTTGCCAATTAATTTTTCTCTGACTCAGATTATGGAGGGAACCAAAGAAGCCTCCGCGTGCTTACGTACCATCTCGACCCGCTGTCAAATCCAAACAACCCCAAGTCTAACATGTCGTAGCGAAAGAGCGTCCGCCGACGATTTCAGGGTGCAAAGATACTAATATTTTGCAAATCTGCAAACTTTTTCGATTATTTTTCGTAACTTTGCAGCCGTTTAATAATAAAAACGCGTCGCGCGCGTTATATAAAAAGTGAAAAGTAAAATGAAAATAAGAAATCTGATGATGGCGGTATGCGGGGCGATGATACTGGCCTCGTGTACACCCAAGACTGTGGCCTACTTCCCTGACATGACTGACGGCACACTCCTCGCTATGGTGGAGAGCAAGGGCGTCATCCTGAAGCCTGCCGACAAAGTATCGATCATCGTCAACACGAAGTCGGCAGAACTGAACAACGTGCTGAACCTCCCCGTCACCTCGCAGATCATCGGCTACAACGAGATCCAGTCGGTCAATCAGAGCCGAGGCACTTCGGGCTATACCATTGACCCGGAGGGCTACATCGACTTCCCGCTGATTGGCAAGGTGAAGGCTGCCGGACTTTCGCGGGCCGAGTTTGCCGCCTATCTGAAAAAGACGCTCGACGAGAAAAGCGTGGCCAAGGACGCAGTGGTGACTGTGGAATATCTCGACATGGGATACACGGTCATCGGCGAGGTGAAGGAACCGGGATTCTACACCTTCGACAACGACAAGACGACGCTGCTGCACGCTCTGGGCAAGGCTGGCGACATGACCATCTACGGCAAGCGCGACATCGTGAAGGTGATCCGCACGACGGACGGCAAGCAGGAGACCTACGTGATCAACATGACTGACGGGGCACAGATGGTGAAATCGCCGGGATACATCCTGCAGTCGAACGACGTGGTGTACGTGCAGCCCAACAACTACCGCAAGCGCCAGTCGGCAAATGCCAACGACACGACAACCGGCTCTTTCTGGATCTCAGCCGTCTCCGTGCTGACAACGATCTTGGTGCTGATCTTTAAGTAGTTTACGGTTTACAGTTTATAGGGCTGGTAATGCTATGTCATATCTCAGTAACAAGATTGGTATCCTGAAAGATGTCTTCATGGGAAATCTCATGAAGTTCAAGGTGAGGTATGACATTCGTTTACGCAAATCTATCAAGCTATCTCCTCAACAAGACAACTCTGTGATTGTGTCGTTGACGAGCTATGGGGGAAGGGTCAGAGGGAGCGTAGTCTATTCAGTCTACTCTCTGCTGCGACAAACCGTCCGTGCTGAGCGCGTGGTGCTATGGCTCGAAGAGAAAACGTATAACAGCGATAGCCTCCCCAGCGACCTACGCTTTCTGTGCCGCTACGGGCTGGAGGTACGCTTCGGCAAGGATATCAGGTCGTATACTAAGATCATCCATTCGCTCAAGGCTTTTCCCGACAAGCACATCATCACAGCTGACGATGACATCTTTTACACCAAGACCTTCTTGGAGGAATTTATAGAGGCCCATCGCCAGCATCAGCAGGCCATTATTACCAGCTATGCAAAGATGCCTGTGAAAGGTACGAATAGTCACCTTGCGCCATATTATGACTGGCCAGAATATCACCACGTGACGGACGGCTTCAAGTATGACCAGAGAAAGCTCTTCCCACTGGGCTGGGCTGGCGTATTCTACCCCAGCAACATCTTCGATAACGAGGTATTCAACGAGGCCGTCTTTACAGATTTGTGTCCTCAGGCCGACGATGTCTGGCTCTACGTCATGGGGCTGCGAAACAAGGCTGAGAAACGCATGCTCACAAACTCGCGCATCAGCCATTACCATACAGACCTGATACGACAGTACTTCACCAAGGATCGCCTGACGGTAAATAACCGTCTGCGGGGTGAAAACGACACTCAATTACAGGCAGTCATGGACTATTACGACATAAGTATCTGAAAAGAAAAAAGATAAATAAGTATAGAATATGAAAGAAACAATGACTATCAGTGAGTTTTTCCATCTATGCCTCAACAAGTGGAAATGGTTTGCCGTCAGTGTTACCACGCTTTTGCTACTTGCAATAGTTTACCTGGTGGTGACGCCGCCAAAGTACACCAAGAAGGCCCAAGTGCTCGTCAGGGATGAGGGTGGCATGGGCGCACTCTTGGGACAATTGGGAGGTCTTGCCGAACTGGGTGGACTCATCGGATTCGGAGGTTCGTCGAACGTCTACAACGAGCTCTACGCCATGCAGTCGCCTTGGTTGCTGCTCAACGTGGTGAACCAGATGCATCTCGACATGAGCTACACCATCAAGGGCATCCGCAACAAGGAACTCTACGGTGAGGATCTGCCCATCACCGTCAGCTTCAAGGATATCACTGAGGAGGACGATGTGCGCATGAAGCTCGACCTCAGCAAGAACGGTGACATCAAGATCTACAAGCTGAAGAAGAACGACGACAAATATGCCGACGAACTGACGGGCAAGGTAGGTCAGACACTGAAGAGTCCTATCGGCGCCATCGAAGTCAAGGCGACGCCTCATCTGGCGAAAATGAAAGACGACGAAGTAACCATCACCATCAAGCGCACAGAGCCAATGGCGATGGTGGAGTATATCAAGAAAAAGCAGCTGAACATAGTGGTGGGCAGCCGCGACGCTTCAATTATCGACATTAAGTATAAGGACCTGTCGAAGCAGCGAGCAACGGACGTGATCAACGCCATCATTAGCGAATACCGAAAGGAGAGCAATGATGACAAAGATCAACAAGCTGCTGTTTCTGAGAACTACGTCATTGAGCGCATCGCCCGTCTGGAGAATGAGTTGAAGACGCTCGACCAGCGCGTGGCCGACTATAAGAGCAAGACCTTGATGCCCGACCTCGAAATGATGGCCAAGGCTTACGCTGAGGGAGCTATGGAGGTACAGAAGGCTGACATGGAGGTAAAGAGCAAACTCTATCTCGTGGAGGCCATGCGCGACTACCTGCGCGACGAGTCGAAGAAGGATGAACTGCTACCTGCCCTGCTTATTACCGAAAAGGAAGGTGGGCTGGCCGAAGGGGTGGCACAATATAACGCCCTACAGCTGCAGCGTCAGAAAATCATCGCCAGCTCGAGCAAGGAAAGTCCACTGGTGAAGGATCTCGACCAACAACTCTCTGCCATGCATGACGCTGTGCTCTCATCAGCAGAGAATGCCATCAAGCAGCTGAAAGTGCAGATGAAGAGTGTCTCAGAAAAACAGAACGAGAGTAAACAATGGTTGGCTACAGCCCCCAAGAAAGCTATCGGAGGTCTGACAGACGAGCGCGACTGGCGTGTGCTGAACGAAGTCTATGTATTTCTGCTACAGAAACGTGAGGAGGCACAGATGATGAAGGCCATGCGAACAGACGTAAGACTACTGACGCCACCACTTGGTGTTAAGAAACAAAGTTCGCCTAACAATCCCATCGTGATACTTGGAGCCCTGCTGTTAGGACTCTTCTTCCCTGCCTGCGCTATTTTCATGCGTGAACGCAACAAGCGGTAATAAGCATGGTCTATCTGTTCAGCATATTCATCGCCATCACCCTCCTGCTGTCATGGAAGTATATCCTCAGGCTGGAGCCTGCGGGTATATTCGCAGTGATATGGATATTCTTTGGCGTATCGACACTGCTGCTACAGAACTATATCGAACTGAACTTCAATGGGTGTGTTTTCTTAATGGCTGGTATCATATTCTTCATATCTGGAGCCATCTTCAGCGACTACTTCTACCAGCCATCACACTCAGGTGTTGTTATACAACTGAGAAAGCAGTGGGTGACACCCCTTCTGCTCATCCTGCTCGTTGGAGCGATGGTAAATCCTCTCTACTCGATCATCCTACATGGTTTCAGCCTGCGCGCACTACTCGACATGCGCGAGGTGCTCGAGATGAACAAAGGTATCGCTGAGGATCGCTATGCAGGAGCCGAAGCGCACAATCTTGTGAACCAGTTTTTTCTCATCTTTTCCTATGCTGCCCCTGTCATAGGCGGTTTCTGCTACAGGCTCGTGGGCAAATGGAACAAGGTGCTCTGTGTCATCACATTGATTCCCTGCACCTTTATTGCCCTGACACAATCGTTGAAAATGGGCATGATAGCATCCTTCATCCTCTTCTTTGCCAGTTATATCGTATGCTCTTATACCTTTGGGCTACCCATCAGGCTGAAGTGGAAAATCATCCTTCGCCTGGGGCTGATCATCGTGGCATTCCTCCTGACGCTTTTTATCTCGATGGTATTCCGAACGGGTGAAGTGAGCCAGAAGACAATCTTAGAAATAAGTGAGAAATTCGTGAGCTATGCCATAGGCCACATGCACAATGTGGATTTCTGGTACACCACGTATCAGCCTACTGAACTCACCTGGGGCAGCAAAACCTTCATGGGCGTTTCGAATCTGCTAGGCATTGAGGAGCGCGTTCAAGGTATCTACCCTGAGTATAATAACATCGGCAAGAACGGGTTCTATGGTATCTCGAATACATTCACTATCTTCCGACCGTTGACGGAAGACTTCAGTGAAGTGGGAGCTATGGTGGTGATGTTTGTGATGGGAGTCATTTCCAATATGTCGCTCAAGGCTGTCATCACCCATCGTGCCACCATCTTCAATCAAGTGGTTCTGGTAGCCATCTACGCTTTTCTCATGTGGTCGTTCTCTGCATCTTTTTACGCCTATACCACTTACCTGGCGATGTTCGCCCTGGTATTCTTACTATTACATCTTCTTCAAACAGAAGAGTCGCCATGTTGAAAGTCATCAAGGAGAAACTCAACTCGGGGATGGGCAAGGACATCGTCTGGACCTTCTCGCTGCAGATACTCATCATGCTCTGCTCCTTTGCCATCAATAAACTATTGGCAAACCGTCTGAGCATTGATGACTTCGGCCAGTATAACGTCATCAAACGATCTGTGCAGGTACTTTCATTTGTCATGCTGGCTGGTGTGGGCATCGCCCTTCCGCGTTATATCCCGCTCTATCGCAACAGCACCCCCCCCCGTAGGATTGCTCCCCTGCTCAGTGCATCATTTATATATATAATAGGTGTCTCGTTCCTCGTAGTCCTCGTTTGCTTGCTCTTTTCGACACAGATGCAGGATATCATCATCGGACAACGTAACAACCAGACGCTACTAATTATTGCTTTGGGCTATGCCTTTATTCTCGCCCTCGCCCAATACGTCTTTGCATACTATCGCGGTATCGGCCATTTCAAATGGTATAATGGCACCCAGCTGGCGATGCAACTATTGATCATCGTACCACTTGTGCTGCTGCCAATACTCACCGTCAGCCATGTCTTTAGCTCGTGGCTTATCATCACTATTTTGCTCGTAGCCTATCTGATGGGGAGAGAATTGTGGGGCAAACATTTTCATTTCTATGTTCAGTTTGAATCCCTTCGCGAAATCATCAAATACGCCTCTGGCCGTCTGGTAGCCGATTTCTTCCAGTTCTCTTTAGCAGCCTTCCCACTCATCTATATCAGCAATATGCAGGGACTGCAAACAACTGCTTATTTCTCGGTAGGAATATTCTTTGTCACTATGATTACCCCATTGTTCTCCTTCATGGGAATCATTTTGCTACCATACGTATCGCAAGCCATTGCCAAAGACGAGATGAAGTCTGCCAACCGTCTCATCCAGCGACTTCTGCTGATCTATATTGGAGGAGCGTTATTCTTCATCGCAGTCCTTTACCTCTTTACCGATTTCCTGACCATCCTGCTCTTTAACAGCGATTACGTGGTGACCTCCGACTTGACGCGTATCATGGTGTTATCAATTTTGCCACAAGCCGTCTATATACTCTACCGTAATACCATCGATGCTGCCAGCATCATCCCATATAACGCCATCATACTGGGAATCAGCCTTATAACGATGGTTGTCTCTTTCACACTATCCTCGTCGATTACCCACTATGCCTGGGCCTATTTAGCAGTCTCTACCCTCCAAGGCCTCCTTGCATGTCTTGTCTGGAGATTCCTGAGAATGAAATAGGCCAATTCTTCAACAAACAAGAAAAACACAACTCGAAATCACACTTTTTTGTGATTTTGCTTGGATATTTCGCTTTTATTCCTTATTTTTGCACCAAAATCACAATATAGTGTGAAATGAAGGAGATTGGAGAGATGATAAAACAAAGGCGTGTTAAGTTGGGGATTACCCAACTCATCTTAGCCCAGTTGGCTGGTGTTGGCATCAACACCGTTGTAGCCATAGAACGTGGAGAGGGTAATCCTCGCCTGAAGACTCTGGAGGCAATAGCAGATACACTTGGAATGAAACTGGATCTAAAACTCAAGTAATAAACGATGAGAGCCTGCAAAGTATATATAAAGAACAAGGAAGCTGGAGTATTGGAAGAAACTGACGAACAAAAGTATGTATTCACATATTCCGACGATTATATTGCAGAAGGGAATCGACTGCCTGTCTGTATCGCTATGCCTGTAAGGGAAGAGCCTTACCAATCGGACTATCTTTTCCCATACTTTTTCAATATGCTCTCAGAAGGAGCCAACAGGAAGACACAATCCATGTTGCTCCATATCGATGAAGACGATGACTTTGGCATCCTCTTAGCTACAGCACAAGTTGACACCATCGGTGCAGTAACCATTAAACCAATCAAATGATGGAGCCAAAGAACACGCCCCGCTGGAAGCCTGTCGTTTTCCTCTTGCCATACGACAGTCCCCTTGATGATCGGACAGCAGAGGTTGCCATGAATAACGTGGTCAGGATTTACGGATGCAAAAGGTGGAACAGACTATAAGTATTCTAACCTCAGCTATGAGGAATGCGGACTACTGATAGCAGAACATGTCAATGCCAAACCAGTTGAATTACTCAAGTTCTTCAGGTTAGTGCTCTTCAACTTCCTTTTTCTCAATAACGATGCCCATCTGAAGAACTTCTCACTTATCAATCGAGGGGAAGAGTATCAGTTGGCCCCCGCATACGATTTAATGAACACCTCATTCCATCTGAGTAAC
>JAFRQC010000172.1 GCA_017428805.1 Prevotella sp.
AAACTCGTAGCCCAACTGATGCGCGACCTTGGCAGCATCCCTGCTCCACAGAATTCATTCCTGCTGAATCTGGGATTGCAGACACTCCACCTGCGTATGGCCCAGCACTGCAAGAATGCCCAGAAGGTGGCTGAGTTCCTGAACAGCAATGAGAAGGTGGCTTGGGTTCACTATTGCGGACTACCCGGTGACAAAGCCTATGCCCTCGGACAGAAATATCTGCCTAACGGTAGCTGCGGTGTTATTGCATTTGGATTAAAAGGTACGCGCGAGACGGCCATCAAGTGGATGGACTCACTGGAGATGATCAACATCGTGACTCACGTGGCCGATGCCCGTACTTGTGTGCTCCATCCCGCATCGCACACTCATCGCCAGCTCAGCGACGAACAATTGCGCGAAGCAGGTGTTGCTCCCGACCTGATCCGCCTCTCGGTAGGTATCGAAGATGTGGAGGATATCCTCGACGATATCAAGCAAGCTTTGGCCCAGATTTAACAAAATGTAACTTTATAAGAAAAATATTCGGTACTTTCCTTGGATGGTACCGAATATTTTTCTATATTTGCACCATCATTAATAACATTTTGGTAATAAACTAGAAACCATTGAAGACTATGGAAGTTGAAAAAATCATGCAAGCCCTGGAGCAGAAACATCCAGGCGAGTTAGAGTACTTACAGGCTGTAAGGGAAGTACTTGAATCCATTAAGGATGTGTATAACCAACATCCCGAATTCGAGAAAGCAAAGATTATCGAGCGCATTGTTGAGCCCGAGCGTATCGTGACATTCCGCGTTCCCTGGGTCGACGACAAGGGAGAGGTCCAGGTGAACCTTGGCTACCGCGTTCAGTTCAATAGTGCCATCGGCCCCTATAAGGGCGGACTGCGTTTCCACTCGTCAGTGAACCTTTCCATCTTGAAGTTCCTCGGCTTCGAGCAAACCTTCAAGAACGCACTGACCACATTGCCCATGGGCGGTGGTAAGGGAGGCTCTGACTTCTCTATCCGTGGGAAAAGCGACAATGAGGTCATGAAGTTCTGTCAGGCATTCATGACAGAGCTCTACCGTCATATCGGTCCAGATGAGGATGTACCCGCTGGCGACATCGGTGTAGGTGCCCGTGAAATCGGCTACCTCTTCGGACAGTACAAGAAACTGACCCACCAGTTCCAAGGCGTACTCACAGGAAAGGGTATGGAATGGGGAGGCTCTATCCTCCGTCCAGAGGCCACCGGTTTTGGCGCGCTCTATTTCGTACATCAGATGCTTGAAGAGCACGGCCTCGACATCAAGGGTAAGACCATTGCACTCAGCGGTTTCGGAAATGTGGCCTGGGGTGCTGCCAAGAAGGCTACCGAACTCGGTGCGAAGGTGATTACCATCAGTGGACCTGACGGTTATATCTACGACCCGGCAGGTCTCGACGCAGAGAAGATCGAGTATATGCTCGAACTACGTGCTAGCGGCAACGACGTATGCCAGCCGTACGAAGAGGAGTTCGACGGTGCCACCTTCTTCCCCGGCAAGAAACCATGGGAGCAGAAGGCCGACATCTATCTGCCCTGTGCGACCCAGAACGAGCTGAACGGTGCCGATGCTGATGCCATCCTCGCCAACAAACCGCTCTGCGTGGCTGAGGTTTCAAACATGGGCTGTACAGCAGAGGCTGTGAACAAGTTCATTGCTGCCAAGCAGCTCTTTGCTCCTGGCAAGGCCGTCAATGCAGGTGGTGTGGCAACATCAGGTCTGGAAATGACTCAGAACTCCATGCGACTCTCTTGGAGCAGCAAGGAGGTCGACGAACGTCTGCACCAGATTATGTCCAACATTCACGGACAGTGTGTCAAGTACGGCAAGGAAGGCGACTACATCAACTACGTGAAGGGTGCTAACGTCGCCGGCTTCATGAAGGTCGCCAATGCCATGATGGCGCAAGGCATTGTGTAAGACTCGGCGTAAGGCAAGGTCTTCGCTACGATGCCTCCGACATTGTATGATTAAAAGATTATATATAGTACTTTTCGTGATTACTCTAAGCTTTACCGCTCTCGCACAGACTGAGAGGGGTAAAGCTTCATATTATTCAAAGAGCTGGACAGGACGCAAGACCGCTGATGGCGGCGTATTACACCACGATGCACTAACGTGTGCACACAAGACATATCCCTTCGGCACCTTGCTCAGAGTAACAAACCCCGCCAATGGTCTCAGCGTCATCGTAACTGTGACCGACCGCGGACCTTATGTCAAGGGCAGAGTGGTCGACTTGTCAGTGCGCGCTGCCAAGGAACTGGGTATCCTGTCGCAAGGCATAGCCCCTGTCATCGTGGAACGTCTTAAGTTTACCCCCATCCCCTTCAAACCTGAAGATGATGTCGATTTACCCGAACTTGATTTGGGAACGAATGACGGTCCTATGGAAAAGCCCATCTGGCAAATCTTGCGCGAACAAATGAAACAAAAAGAAAACGGTTCTGATTGAAATCTGCTCAGAACCGTTCTTCTTTAGCGTTTGCTGGTCTTAATTGGGAACTCCTGTGACTGCGAGATAATCTCTTTATTACTTTGGAAGACGCCAATTCTGAATACAGCATCACCATCCTTCAGATGGTTATCGGCCTTGATGACAGCCGTATAACGAATACCACGACCAGGCATTATGCTCTCCACAAGCACATTCTCAGAAACGCGAATATGCTTGTTCCCTGTTATCTCAGCCACTGATGGCATCACGCGGTAGGCAGGTTTGGTGGAAGTATTGAAGATCTCAAACACCAGACGGGCCTCTTCGCCTCGTGTCAGCACTCCATCACGGTTGGTATCGATAATCTTTGGATTGCGGATCTCCAGACTGGCTGATGTCGGAATGCTCGACTCAGTTACCTTGCTTGTGAAATCCTCGCCAAAGCCATAGAGACGATCATCACCACTGTTTGTTGCATCAAAACCGCTGTCGGTCTGATTACCACGCCCATATTGAGGATATTCTGTTACCCTTTTCTCACGAGAAGCCCGATAGTCTTCATAGCGCTGGCGTTCAGCATTGTCAGCCGCTGCGCCTACAGCAGCACCCACGGCAGCACCACCAGCCATACCTATCAGCGTTCCGATGTCACTACCACGATGACCACCTGCAATACCACCGATTGCAGAACCGATAATCGATCCAAAGCTACCGCCGGTATAAGCACCCATACCAGTATAACTTCCGCAGCTGCTCAACAGCAAAAGTGCACTTACAGATAATACCAATGTCTTCTTCATAACCGTCATATTTTAATATTCACGTTGCAAAGATACATATTCTCCCTGAAACAACAGAAAGGAATTTCCCCAAAACGATGTAGGGGAAACCCTATTCATGAAACATAGGGCTGTATGATAACTAAAAAAGAGTCCACATCGGAATAGATGCAGACTCTTCATATAGAGAATAAAATGTTTATTCAGCCTTTGCCTCTTCCGTAGGAGCAGCAGCGGGTGCCTCCTCTGCGGGAGCCTCTGCCTTTGCCTCCTCAGCGGCAGGAGCAGCAGCCTCAGCCTTAGAAGCAGACTTACGTGAACGGCGGGTGCTCTTCTTCTTGGTATCCTTTGCCATTTCGGGATCGAAGTCTACCAATTCGATGAAGCAAACCTGAGCAGCGTCACCCTGACGGGTACCGAGCTTGATGATACGGGTATATCCACCGGGACGATCACCTACCTTCTGTGAAACCTCACCAAAGAGTTCCTTGATGGCTTCCTTGTTCTGCAGGTAGCTGAATACTACACGACGTGAGTTCGTAGAGTCCTCCTTAGCCTTTGTGATCAGGGGCTCTACATACTTCTTCAGGGCCTTAGCCTTTGCGACGGTCGTAGTGATTCTTTTGTGCATGATCAGAGAGATAGCCATGTTAGCAAGCATGGAGCTACGGTGAGATGCAGTACGACCGAGATGGTTGAATTTCTTACTATGTCTCATTTTGTTTTCTTTCTTTTTATTGGGCGTTGAGTCTTATAGGCCGTGCCTACAGTTACTCTTTGTCCAGTTTATACTTTGAAATATCAGTTCCAAACGACAGATTCAGACTCTCGAGCAAATCATCAAGCTCGGTGAGCGATTTCTTACCGAAGTTGCGGAACTTCAGGAGGTCGGTCTTGTTGTACTGTACCAGATCGCCGAGTGTCTCAACATCAGCAGCCTTGAGGCAGTTGAGGGCACGAACAGAGAGGTTCATGTCAACGAGACGTGTCTTGAGCAACTGGCGCATGTGCAGGATCTCCTCATCGAACTCCTGGTTGCTCTCAGCCTCTGAAGTCTCAAGTGTGATCTTCTCGTCAGAGAACAGCATGAAGTGATAGATCAGGATCTTTGCAGCCTCCTTCAGTGCATCCTTCGGGTGGATGGAACCGTCCGTCGTAACTTCCAGCACGAGCTTGTCGTAGTCGGTCTTCTGCTCAACACGATACGGCTCAACAGCGTACTTCACGTTACGGATCGGAGTGTAAATAGAATCGATTGCTATTACATTCACATCGGTGCAGAACTCGCGATTCTCATCAGCGGGTACATAGCCACGGCCCTTGTTGATAGTCAGGTCAATCTGCATCGAAGCTTTGGAATCTAAATGACAAATCACCAAATCGGGATTTAACACTTCAAATCCAGTCAGATACTTGCCTATATCACCGGCTTTAAACTC
>JAFRQC010000124.1 GCA_017428805.1 Prevotella sp.
CCCTTCGTCATCATCTTATACGCCATGCCCGCCGCCATGATGATGGCAAACATCGCTCCCAGGGCCATGCAACACTCCAGTATCCACCAGAACGGCCCGCTTGCTCCGATAAACGTTGCATCCGTCAGAAACTCGTTCGTCTGGAAGATGACATCGTCTATCTCCTCGTCGAACATGTCAATGCCTATATTGTTGACGATACTATCGACAACCTCCGGCATCGCGCCTGCCTGCAACATAATATTTGAAACTCCCATTTCGCTTTTTTGCTGCGAAAGTACTGCTAAATCCAGAAACAGACCGCCACAAGAAATTTTGTTCCATGAATTAACAACTCAAGAATTTCGCCCCACCAACCGAAAAAAGTCACTTTGATTCGTTAAATAAACCAAATTAAAAGCAGATTTCCTTAGTTTGTTAATTGTAATTTATAGAAAATAGCTAATTTTGTAAACCCAACTTTATAAAAAGCGCGGAATCTTATAAACTAAAGTTTAAAAAATGAGTATCAGCAAAGACATAATCAAGCAATGCTTGATGAACAAACAGAGAGAGATAGACGAAGCGGAAATCATCAACCGCCCCATCGAATTCGAACCCAATGGCAACTATGTCATTGTAGGAGTGCGTCATGCAGGCAAGTCATACATGCTCTATCAGCGTGTACGCCAACTTCAGGCAGAAGGAAAAGGCTGGGACGAAATTCTCTTTATAGATTTTGAGGACGAACGTCTGGCAGAATTTCAGACAGAAGACTTCAACAGTCTGTTGGAAGCCCATCTGGAACTATACGGCAAGAAACCAATAGTTTTTCTCGACGAGGTACAAAATATCCCATATTGGGATAAGTTCGTGCGTCGCCTGGCCGATGCCAAATACCGTGTCTATGTCACAGGAAGTAATGCCAAGATGCTCAGCAAGGATGTGGCCACTACCCTTGGCGGACGGTTCTTCATCCTTGATGCCTATCCTTATTCGCTGAAGGAATATCTTACAGCCCAGCATGTGGAACTGAAAGAACACTGGCAGTACGATAGCGTCCAACGCAGTGAGGTCAAGCGCCATCTGAGCGAATATTTCTACTATGGTGGTCTGCCGGAGATCATTTCTTTTAAGAACAAACGAGCCATGCTGTCAAGCCTCTATCAGAAAATATATCTAGGCGACATCTGCGCACGAAACAAAATCAAGAACGAGAGGGTAATGAACATTCTCATCAAGAAAATGGCGGAAAGCGTCAAACAGCCCTTGTCGTTCAACAGACTTAAGAACATCATTGTCTCTACAGGCAGCCCCATCAGTGTGCCAACGACCATTGACTATGTTGGTTTCACCGCCGACAGCTGGCTGGTACTGCCTATGGAGAACGAAGTGGGCAAACTAACCGAAAAGGAAACGCAGAAGAAATACTATTTCATAGACAACGGACTGCTGAACTTGTTCCTCACCAATCCTGACACTTCATTGCTCGAAAACATGGTGGCCATAGAACTTTGTCGTAGGTATGGCAAAGATAACGTGTTCTATCTGAATGTAGATAAGGAAATAGACTTCCTGGTGCCTGATGCCAAACTGGCCATCCAGGCATCATACAGCATCAGAGAGCAATCGACAAAAGACCGCGAGATACCTCCCCTTGTCAAATACAGCAAATCTCACCCAGACTGGCAGTGCTTCCTTATTTCCTACGATGAAGAGACTACTGAGGATGGCATCAATGTCATTCCTGTGTGGAAATGGCTGCTTAGTTAAGCATCATTCCCCTATCCCACCGCCAGCGGCCATAGCCACCTTCCAACGGCCATGAGCGGAACGGCAGATAGTCGTGATGTTGGCACGATGGGGCGCAGGGGCTGAGCCGGAATTGTTTTTCACCTCCTTCAGCTTGCGGAGATAGAGGATATACTCACAGACCTCTGTGTTCTTCAGGAGGATGTCCTTGTAGATGGCCAGATACTGTTCCTTGCGCTTACCCTGTGGCATGTAGGCATCGCGCACAGCCTGAAGTCCACAGTTGATGGCATTGTAACGCTCCAGCCAAGTGGTGTAGCTATGCGCCGAGCCGCCCTCCAGCGTGATACGCTCAATATTGCCCTTCAGAACGGAGAGCTTCGACTCTATCTTTCCCCGCTCCACCTGCCAGGCAATGTCTGTCAAGCCCGGTGTACGGTCGGCAATGTTCTTGGCTTCCACACGCATACGCTCCGTCAAGGCTGAATCGAGAGCTTCGGCATGGGGAAGCTCTTGATAGAGCGTGAGGTTCATCTGACTGCGGAAGAACTGCTTATTGGTCATCATGGCTCCGTTGCGGTAGTTCTTATGCAGCACATCGTAATACCAGTCGGGTGTGAAACTGCCCGCACCTGTCTCACCAATGGTAAACTGGTTCATCACCGACTCATCATGATTATAGGTCACTGACTGAGCCATCACAGAGAGCGGCAGCATCGCCGCCAATAACAAAACATGATAATATAATCTCTTCATATCGGTAGCTAATAATTCACTTTAATACCCGACTTCCTCCGCCACCCGTTTCCACCGCGAAAAGGCATCGTTGGCCATCTCACGGATGGTTTTCGACATATAGAGCGTCCGTTTGAAGTAGTTCAGGCGGATGGTGACGTAGCGCGAGACGACATAATAGGTGTGGTCGATGCAATGGCGGATGTTGTCAAGCGACTCATTGATCTGCCCCAACACCGTAAGCAGACCCTCAGTCGTAATTTGTCGCGCACCAACAGCGTACTGCGCCAGTTCATAGAGGCTGTTCGTCAGCTCACGCCCGTCAACCAGCACCTGATTGACGGCACGATCACAGGCATTGATGATGATGGTGTCAGACGAGACGATATTGCCTCGCAGCGTCAGCTGGGTAGTGAACCGCTCCAGTAAGTCCTTTAACTGCGTAATACGGTCAGAGACATCATCGTAGGTGTTCTTGACGTTCAGTACCGTCACACCGCCATTGTAGATGACATCGATAATGTCGAAGCATTTGGTGTATTTGTCGAGCTTCACGTTCAGCGAGTCGTAATCCACATTGGCCTCACTGGAATACTGGTGCAGCAGTTCATTGGCCTGCTCCACACCGCTACGGGCCATCAGTACACTGCGGATGCGCTTGTGGTCGTCTATCAGGGCTTCTACAGACAGGAAGTCGAAACTGTACTGTGCCCGCACCATCGTCGGCACGAGCATCAGCAACATCAGGAATATCTTTTCAATCTTCATCATCTTCTACGATATAATCACCACGGGCCACAGCAGAAGCGACATTACGCCAATGCCGGAAACTGCGGCCACCGATGCGGATGCGGTCTGTACCACTGAGCACGGTTATACCCAGCTGTTGCTTCAGGTAGTCGAGCATGGTCTCGCGGCTGCGCATGAACTTCTCAATGAGTATGAGTTGAGCATAGATTTTCGAGAGACGGTAGTCCACGTCACGCGCAATATTCAGACGGTCACACGTCCATAAGAGATGGATGGCATCTTCATCACCCTCCGACTCAGCCGGATTACTATAGGCGTAATTGGCTTCGACAGTACAACCTGGATGGTCATTCATGATTTCATGCAACCTCTGGTTTACCAAATCGGCTTTCTCTGCATCGCTCAACTCAGGATCCAGCTCCATCATATCCACAATCTGCGAACTGGAATAGTTGGCGGTCAGCGTCCAATGTACGGCAAGGATGGCACGGTGGTAACGGATGCCGAGGAAATGGCTCTCACCACGCTCCTTGGAGAGGTCTGCCTGAAACGTCACCTCGCCACTGATATTCGGAACATTTCCATGACGAATGAAGCTCCAACCCTGCCATGAACCCGCATCCGTCCACATGATATTGTAAGCTGTCTCTATCTCGTGCATCACGGCAGGAATACGGTAGGTGCCATCGCGCTCATCGGCAAAGTCATCTATTAACTCCCTCTTCGCATTCTGGTACTGGCTCAACTTCGACTGCGCATTGCTCAACTCTGCTTTCAATTGGTTAATCTTCGTGCGGTTGGCATTATACTGCGCCCGAAGGGATGCTGCTTCTTCAACACTCGCATGACTAATCTGTGCCAACAGGTTGTCATTCTCCACTTCAAGTGCATGAATCTGTTCCTGCAGACGGGTTACCTCGCTACCCCAAGTACTAATGCCCTCGTCCAACTCTGATGTGTCGGCACCGCCTGAGAGCGTTGTCTCCATAGCATAGCGCTTGGAATCTTCGTCGAGGGCATGGCGCTGATTGCCGTTTTCCTTCCATGAGAAATTTCCTTCACCAAGTTTAGCCTGGTCGTGGCACTCCATGGTAAAGCTGACCGTTGAGCAGCCACGCATCCTTACCTCGTCAGCAGCCTGATAATAGTTCTTGCGATCCTTCCCGATTCGATAGACACGCCCCTCCTCGTTGTCGTTAAGCTCAGCAAGTTTTGCATTGAACTTCGCTTGCATGGCTTGTTCTGCATCGTACTGCGAGTCAAAGGTTTCCTCGTACACTTCCTCATAGACATTCCAAGTCTTATACACATCAATGTAATGTGCGTAGGAAAAGGCCGTCGTTCGACCTGACTTCGATTTATAGATACGCGAGGATGACATATAGTTATAAAAGTCATAGTGATACTTCGAATCACTGCTATTGAGTTCCTGGCACCGTGCACGGCTCCATCCTGCATAGCTCTCAGAGTTTCGCAAGGAGTTCTCGTAGTCGGCAGCAGTGTACTGATAGTTGGCATCTGACGTACCAACACGATACCACTCACCACCATACATGATGCTCTCACTGTCTGTAGGTGGAGCATAACTGCACACCTGCTCACTACCTGAATCACGCCAGTAGATATACCATCGCTGGGTATAATAGCGACCCTGCATCTCCTGAAGGTAGTCGCTGATATAAGAAGTTATGTTATAGCCGTCAAGCGTAAAGAGGTTGGCCACACCAGTACTGTCCGTCGAGAGAATCTGCTGCATCACCAGATCCTTGATGTTCGAAGGATCAGAAAGCGTCTCATACATATCCTTGAAGTCATGATAAAGCTGGAGTATTTCGCCGGGCCTTGAATGAAAGACACCCCCTACCCTGCTGGCATTCGTCCAGACACTATCAAGCACGGCTCCACCACCAGAGACAATTGCCCCACCAGCTGTCATGAGTCCTTCCAAGTCCTCTTCCAGATCTTCCTTCGTCAAACCATCACCGAAGTCAGCCAGATGATCCCACAAGGCAGCCCAGTCCACCTCACCAAGTTTGGTAAGGTCGAACAGTCCTTTCAGATTATCGTTGATGGCCAGGAAAGCGACGTCCTGAAACGACACTTTCCCGTTGGCCACCACTGTCTCGAAGGTCATACAAAGCTGCTTCACCTGCTCACAGGTGCGAAATAAATATGGTCCCCAATAGATGGCCTTTTCTGGATTCCTGACGGCAAGCGCTGCCACATCAAGAATCTTTGGCATTATCTGAGCACTGACCATGGTATAGATACGCTTATAATAGAAGTTCTCCTCGGCATCACCGAAGAGTCCGGCATTCTGAAGAGCCTTCCTGTCGAGCCACTTCGAGGCAAAGATACCTGCTGTAGAAACCTCCGCATTGGTATAATGGTCGAGAATCTTCTGCACGTCCTCGTCGTTCATCATCTCCGTAGCCGTCTCTGCAGCATAAGCAGCGGTCATAGCAGCCGTGGTCTTCAGGTCGATATTAACACTGTACCATCCCCCTGCAAAGAGGGGGACGGTCAGCATCTGGAAGAATATAATGAAAAATGAAACCTTACGCATGTATCATCTGTTTTTTAGGTGGCAGGTTCAAAACCTTACCCTGTTTATTTACAAGTTGTGCAAACTCCAGCGACTTACCGATACCACTACGTTCCCAATCGCGCACAAAGGCCTCGATAGCCTGCTGATGGTTACAATTCAGCTCTCGCCGATAGAGTTTCAACGCCTCTTTCTCAGCCTTCTCCGTCGTATAGCTCATATAGCATTCTCGCGGTTCCTCGATGCCAAAGACATCACCCTCAGTGCCTCGTTTGATGAAGACCTCCTTGAACGGCGAACGGCCTACCTTGTTGTCAAGGCGGTTAATCGTAAAGATCTTCTTGCAGTCGATATCCGTCAGGGCCAGTGTGGCCTTGATGTCATCGAACTTATCCTTGAACTTGCTCTGGTCGAGCAGCATGAACACGTCGGAGTTGTTGATGATGGCCTCCTTGACGATAGGAGAAGAGGTGATATCCTGAATCTCCTGTGTCACCACACCGACCATTGCCCAATGCTTTCGGGCCGTCTTATACAGGTACTTGATGTACTCTGCCATGACTGGGGTAGCGATGGCCTTCCATGCTTCCTCAATGACCAGGCACTTGCGCACCTTGTTCTTGATACGCATCTTCTGGGTGAACACGTCCATGATGATGAGCACGATGATGGGGAACAGCACAGGGTCGTCCTTCACCTTGTCTATCTCAAAGACGATAAACTGCTCATCGAACAGCGAACCGTCCATGTCATTGTTCAGAGTATATTCCAATGCACCGCCACGATAGAACGGCTTCAGGATAGCTGCAAAGTCATTGATCGGGAACTGGATGCTGTCCTCATGGATAATCTGAGGAATACGCTGACGGGCAAACTCGTAATAGCTGTTGAACGACAGTTCCCGGACCCGTAAGCTCTTGCGCTGCTGCTCACGCTTGGCAATCTCGCGCTCGATCTTTTCCAAGAACTTGCTCTCGACAATCTCAGGAGTCAGTCGCTGCAACTGGTTCCGGGCAGCATTCTTCTCTCCCTCCGTACTGGCTGCGTCATCAACCACGGCCTGCAACTTCTCAGAGAGACGGCTGTTACGCTCATACTTCGCACGCTCTTCATCCGTTACGTCGTAGGAGCCAGTGCCGTTGCGCGTCTGCAGCTCTTCCTCGTATTTCTCATACTCGCCATTGCTCTTGGCTGCAATCACCAGCGTCTGATGGAGTTCTTTCTTCTCTTCCTCGGAGAAGCCCTCGAAGGGAGTAAAAAACTCACGATAATACTCGATGATGGTTCGCTCAATGATATACTGCTCAATCTTCGTGGGCTGTTGACTGCCCTTGAAGATGAGAAATATCAGCGACATCAGGAAGTTCTTCTTCTCACCGAAGTTCTGGAGGTACTCCGTCTCAGTCACCTTGAAGGGATTCATGGAGATGGGCTTTTCCTTGCTATAAGAGATATATGTTCCACCGAAATAGCTGCACAGTCCCTCATAACTGTCACCTGTATCGACAATCACCACATCGGTATTCTGCTCGTAATACTGGCGCACGACGGTGTTCATGAAAAACGACTTACCACTACCAGACGGGCCAAGAACAAAGAAGTTCGAGTTGTTGGTGTACTTGATCTTTCCTTCCTTACCTGTGGTGTCGATAGGCATCGGCACACCCTGACGGTCAGTATAGTAACACTTCACGGGCGTATCGTCACCATGCGTCTGACGCTCCTTGTACATCAGGCACAAGGCAGCATCCGAAAGTGTCAGGAAACGGTCGTAGTCCTGACTGAGACGATATACATTGCCAGGGAACGAGGCCACAAAGAGTTCAAGCTGGTTGTAGGCACGTTTCGAGATATGGATGCCCTGACGGCTGAAGATATTCTCCAGATGGTTGGTCACCTTCTGCATATCTTTCTGGGCATCCATCGCCACAATGAGGTTATAGTGGGCATAGACGAGCTGTTTTCCCTCTCGTGCTATCACCTCCTGCACCTGCTTGATGTCCTCGACGGCCATCTGGTTTGATGGATTGGGAATGCTCGCATGACGGTTCTTCTTCTTGTCGAGCAATGCCAGCTCACGCTTCTGATTGGGCAGGAAGATGACCTGGTTATAGACAACCGTGTCCACATCGGGGATATGGTCTATCTCGCTCATCAGGTCAACGGGCATCACGGCATTGTTCACTGTCATATCGACGTAAGGACGCAGCACACCGGGCAGTCCGACGGAATCGACATCCAGCAGACTATAGACTTTGCACTGGCGAGTGCCCATGTGAATGGCTTCGCTGTCCACCTTGAAGTTGGTCATCGAGAAATGGGCATCGCGGAAGTTCAGGGCAAAGAAGCGGTCGGCATACTCACGGGCCTGTTGCACGTTCAGGAACTCGGCACTCTTGATGCCGCCATCGTGCAGCTGGTCGGCCACCTTGCGGATCTTGACCAGGAAGTCGCGCCACTTGCTATTGTCATAGCTCAGCAACGCACTTTTCTTGCTTTCCTGCGTGATGACCAGATACGTGCATCCCTCAATATAGGGACGGCCATTGAAGAAGCGGAAATAGGCATTGGAGAGGAACTTGCCGCTGTCGCTGACTTGCAGGGCGCGACCGTCGAAGCTCTTCCTCACAAACACGTCCTGCTTATGTAGCGCATAGCCCTCGCCAAGTGTCTGGACTACCGCCGTCATCAGGTTCGTGAAGTCATAGTAACAGTCCGTGTCGGCACTGTACTTTTGCACAGGGTTCTCCATCTTCAGGATGGCCGAATACTCGCCCGTCTTGGTGTACAGAACCCCTACCCCATCCACATC
>JAFRQC010000173.1 GCA_017428805.1 Prevotella sp.
CTGGCACTGGCTGTCTTCAAGCCCTTCGGACTCGAAGTGTGGCAATGGCAGGCCTATGTTCATTTGTTGGCGATATTTGCATTGGGCTTGCTGAGTTGTTTCCTGACGGAAGTCATTCTGCGATACATAGTCCGCATGCCCCGCTCATACGATCGTGGTGTCAGCTATATCATCAGTCGTAATCTCCGTTTCCAATGCATTAACACTCCGTTGGTGTCACTGCTCATCTGCCTATACCGCCATTTTGCGATGAGCGATTTGGTCGAGGCCAATAGATTGTCCTTGAGTAATTATCTGGAGACATTGGTAATTATTGCCTTCCTTTCTTTCGCCATTGGCCTCTACTGGCGATTCAAGTTCCGTAGCCGTTATCTGGCAGCAGAACTTGAGGAAACCCGTCTGCTGAACCAGCAACTGAAGAATATGCAGGTGGAGGCCTCTCCCGAACCTTCTCTCACCCTTACTGGCACCACCAACGAGTCCATCAGCCTCGACATTTCTGACCTATTATATATCGAAGCGGTAGGTAATTATGTTAAGGTGATGAGTAAGCAGACTGACGGTGAGGTGCATACCACCATGCTTCGAGCCACGATGAAACAGATGGAAGACGCGCTTCAGGCTTATCCCATGATAGTGCGTTGCCATCGTGCCTTTATGGTGAATCTCGGTCAGGTGGAGCAAATCTCTTCTAATTCTCGTGCCATGCAACTCGTGATGCGTCACAGTCACGATGCCATTCCCGTTTCGCGCAGCAATTTCAATAAACTGAAGGAGCTCCTGGGCTAGCTATTTTTTCAACTGCTTAATCAGGAATCTCGATACGATGTCGGTTGTGCGGTATATGTTCTGGGAGAATCCATGGTCGAAGTATTCTTGAATCACCAGTTCGCTCTTGGGCCATATCTGATGGAATCGTTCGCCATAAGTGTAAGGCACAACACGGTCGGCATTGCCATGTATGATGAGTGCTGGTCCCTGATATTCCGCTGCCGTTTCGTAGATGGGCAGGTTGAAAGCTGTACGGATATACTTCCCTCCGAGCTTCATCCCTCCAAATAGTTCGACATACTCACCGGGATCGAGTGGGTCATATTGTCTCCCCATGGTGTTGCCTCGTATGGCATCATCGCGCAATACGGCGGCAGGAGCCATCAATGCCACGGCCTTGAATGCCGGAACGCCCATTTCTTTGCTCAGTTGACCGGCTGTCATCGCAGCCACTACGCCACCCTGCGAATGTCCTATAATGGCCAGCTCGCTCACGTATTTCAAATTGCGCACATATTCCACAACCTTCTTGGCATCTTCGATTTCATTAGGAACGGTCATATCCTTAAATTCGCCCTCGCTGTCACCGTGTCCGTTGAAGTCGAAACGGATGCTGGCGATGCCGTGAGACTGCAGCGTGTCGGCTATCAGTTCGTTCAGAGGTCCTTCTTTACGACCACCAAACCCGTGACAGATAATCACCATCGGACATTTTTGGCCCTGACTGAGTTCTGGCTTCTGAAGATAAGCTACAAGCTTGCCGTGATCCCCGTCTATCGTGATGCGTTCACCGTTATTCTTAGGAGTCCAGGCACCAGTGGTCAGTTCCTTCAGATACTTATCCACCTTGTAGGTCAGCACTGTTGAGAGCTTCACCTGTCCGTCTGGCCCTACGACAACCATCGATGGAATCCATTTCACTCCATACGCTTTGGAGATGTCGGTCTCCTTGAACTTTTTCAGTTCGCTTACCTGCGGATATTTGATGCCATACTGCTCGATAGCCTTCTTCCATGCCTCCACATCGGTATCCATCGAGATACCAATAAATTCGATACCATATTGGCGATAAGCTTCATACATACGCACCACCTCGGGCGCATCCTTACGACAATCGGGACACCACGATGCCCAGAAGTCAAGCACCACGGTCTTTCCTTTGGCGAATTTCGACAGCTGGATGGTCTTGCCGTTGGGCGTCTTCATTTTGAAATCGGGTGCTGCCGTGCCGGCCTTCACCAATTCCGTTGCGTACTTGTCGTCCATATCCTTTTGGGCGAATTGTGCTTTTGCGGCCGTTGCTCCAATCATGAGCAGCGCACCTGTAAGAATGAGAACAGAGTTTTTGATAATACTTTTCATATGTGTTTATTTTTAACCTTTTAGTCTATGGAATTATGTCTGTTCTTTTTTCAATGTAAACTCAAATACAAGACCGCCGTTTGGGGCGAGGTGGGCAGTAATGGTACCGCCATGCAGAAGGACGGCATTTTTTACGATGGCGAGGCCGAGGCCTGTGCCTCCCATGCTGCGGCTGCGGCTCTTGTCGATACGGTAGAAGCGTTCGAAGATGCGCAGGAGATGCTCTGGGGCGATGCCCACACCATTATCGCTGAAGCGGAACGTCCAACTGTCGTCAGTCTGTTCTGCGCTGATGTCGATGGTGGTGCCCTCGCCAGCATAATTGATAGCATTATCGACAAGGTTACGGAAAATGCTGTAAATGAGCGAGGGATTACCCTTGATGACGATATGTTGCGGTAGGCAGTTGTTGAGTGTCATGTGGCGTTTCTTCAAGGCGATGGCGGTTTCCTCGACGATATCGCCGACGATGGCCGATACGTCGGTGCGCTCCATCGTCAACTGGTGGGCTGCATAGTCCATGCGGTTCAACGTTGAAATATCTTGCAACAAGGCCGTTAGTCGTTGGGCTTGTGCATTGGTACGCTGGATGAACTGCCGTTGCGTTTCAGATGGCATCTGCGGATCATCAAGGATGGTGTCGGTATAGCCGAGAATACTGGCTACAGGAGTCTTCAACTCGTGGGCGATGTTCTGCGTCAGTTCGCGACGCATCTGATTCTCTTTGGCAGCCTGCTCGCGACTGATACGCTCGTCCATCCGTCGGGCATAGCGATGTAGCAGGAATGCCAATCCTGCCATCACTACGAGCGAGAACAACAACAAGTGCCAGTCGCTGACCTCTTCAAAAGGTTCTAAATGCGTCCGGTCGTAGTCCTCAAATAGGATAAAAATCAGCGCATAGACAGCAAACACCACCATCACGCTGACGAACATCTTCCGGCCTTCACTCAATTTCTTCATGCCTCAAACATATAGCCGTATCCTTGACGGCTGACAATGCAACTACTATAGCGACCTATCTTCTTCCGCATACGGGTGATGTTTACATCTACCGTGCGGTCGCTAACTACGACGTCTTCAGGCCATATGGCATCAAAGATCTGTTGGCGTGAGAATACTTGTCCGCGATGACGCAGAAGCAGTCCCAGCAGTTCAAACTCTGTCTTGGTAAGATTCACACTCTCTCCATCAACCATCGTTGTCTTCTTGTTGAGGTCGAGCACAAGCCCCTCGAAAGAAATGAAATTCTCTGCAATAGCATTTGACAGGCTCCTGGCGAGCACCGCCTTCACACGGGCCACTACTTCGCGCACGGAGAATGGCTTCGTTACATAGTCGTCTGCCCCTAGGCCAAAGCCTTTCAGGGTATCGTCCTCCGTATCCTTCGCGGTCAGGAAAATAATAGGTATACGCGAAGTGTTCTCATCACCTTTGAGCCTTTTGGCCAGTTCGAAGCCTGACATGCCAGGCATCATCACGTCGAGTAGCAGCAAGTCGTATTGGGAGGGATTTTTATCCATAGCCATCTCGCCCGAATATGCCGCTTCGGCTTCATATCCTGCCGCCTTCAGGTTATAGAGCAGAATCTCGCACAGATCCTGCTCGTCGTCCACCACAAGTATTCTTTTCTCTGTCATATATCGGCTACAAAGGTACAAAGAATTGACCGAAGAGCCAAATTATACGGTTATTTCTTTAGTGCGTTTTCTTTGTTGTTTCTGGTAATGACAACCGACAGAAGCATCGAAAGGACGAGGACACCGAAGATGACGGCAAGGCTGACGGGCGTGGGAATTTCAATGTGCGGCATGTTGAGGTTCAGACCCAACAGTGTGCCGAGGGCGTTGATGTATTCGTTCATCGCCAGCAGCATTTTTACGCCCACGAAGATGAGGATGATGCCGAGGCCGTATTTTAGATAGGTGAAGTATTTGGCGACGGCGGCCAGTGCGAAGTAGAGGGCACGGAGGCCGAGGATGGCGAAGATGTTGGAGGTGAGCACGATGAACGGGTCGCGGCTGACACTGAACACGGCGGGGATGCTGTCGACGGCAAAGGCTACGTCGGTGGTCTCGATGACCAGCAGGGCAACGAAGAGCGGCGTGGCCAGCCGTCGGCCATTCTCCACGATGAAGAACCGCTCGCC
>JAFRQC010000022.1 GCA_017428805.1 Prevotella sp.
CATCGGTATTTGCAGGAGTATGAGCAACAAGGCAATGGAGAAGGCAATCATCGTCGAACGTACCAATATTCTGGTGACTTCCGACAAATCCCTTCGTCCTAATGCCTGTGATGTCAGACCGCTGGATCCCATACGGAGGAACCCGAACAACCAATAGACAAGGTTGAAGATCATCGAACCAACTGCCACCGCTCCGATATAGACAGGACTGCCCATATGTCCCACAATGGCCACATCAACCATTCCCAGCAAAGGTACGGTGATGTTCGACACGATGCTGGGCAGCGCAATCAACAGGATCTGGCGGTCTCGGATGTTCATTTCGAGTGCAAAGATAACTATTTTTTCACACGGATTATACGGATTACACGGATTTTTTGTACTTTTGCAGGCTGATGAGCATTATATTGATTGTTTTGGCGTATTTCGCCATCCTCTTCGGCATCAGCCACCTCACGAGCAGACGGGCAGACAACCAGACGTTCTATCGTGCCAACCGTCGTGCGCCTTGGTATATGGTGGCCTTCGGAATGATAGGCGCCTCCATCTCTGGCGTCACCTTCGTTTCTGTGCCTGGGATGGTGCTCACCTCTCAGATGACTTATCTGCAGATGTGTCTCGGTTTCATCGTGGGATATCTGGTGATTGCCTTCGTATTGTTACCACTTTATTATCGCCTGAACCTCACAAGCATTTATACCTATTTAGGACAGCGGTTGGGGAATCGCTCCTATATGACAGGTGCCTGTTTCTTCCTTTTGTCGAAGATGACAGGTGCAGCGGTAAGGTTCTATGTGGTCTGTATCATTCTGCAGCAGTTCGTCTTCACCCCTGCCGGCATTCCATTTGCTGTGAATGTGGTGGTGATGGTACTGTTGATTTGGCTCTACACCCGTCGTGGAGGCATCGGCACTTTGGTGTTTACAGACTCCTTCCAGACACTCTGCCTCTTTACGGCACTCATCCTGATTATCCTTTCCGCTATCGACCATCTGCATCTGTCTGTCGGTGAGGCTGTTAACACCATTGCGCAGAGTGAGATGAGCCGCATCTTCGTGTTCGATGACTGGTTGTCGCCCCACAACTTTTGGAAACAGTTTCTGAGTGGAGCCTTCATCGCTATCGTTATGACAGGACTGGATCAGGATATGATGCAGAAGAACCTGACCTGCAAGACGTTACGTGATGCCCAGAAGGATATGTGTACCTACGGCGTCGCCTTCGTCCCAGCTAATCTGCTCTTCCTCGCCCTCGGTGTTTTGCTGACGATGGTTCTCGGCACAGGTCTTAAGGGTGATGAACTGCTCCCCACCTTCATTCAAAGCGTGGCCGACTCTCATCTCTTATCTTTAACCACCTATTTCTTTATCATAGGCATTGTGGCAGCCTCATTCTCCAGCGCCGACTCTGCTCTTACCTCGTTGACCACCTGCTTCTGCGTAGATATCCGCCGACAACCTGATAATGAGGCGCTTAGAAAGAGGACGCATATCGCTATGTGTGGTTTCTTTATGTTGTTCATCCTCCTTTTCCGCCAAATCAATTCCACCTCACTCATCGATGCCATCTATATCCTCGCCAGCTATACCTATGGCCCATTGCTCGGACTGTTTGCCTTCGGACTCTTTACAAACAGACAGCCCAAAGACCGTCTGGTGCCTTATATCTGCATCGCCTCGCCCCTGCTCTGCTATGCTCTTGACACTACTTCCCAACATCTTTGGAACTACCACTTCGGCTATGAACTGCTGATGCTCAACGGTCTCCTCACCTTTTTGGGCTTGCTTTTGTGGAGCAAAGAACTTAAATAAAGCCACAGATTACACAGAAAAACACAGATTTTTTGATTATCACAGAAATTAATCAGCGAGAATCTGTGTAATCTGTGGCTTTTTTCGTACCTTTGCACCCAAAATCGTAAATAGTAAATCCGTAAATCGTAAATAGAAGGATGAATATAGAAGCATTGATCAGCAAGGCTGCAGGTGAGGCCGTGAAGGCACTCTATGGGATGGAAGCATCCGAAAAGATGCTGCAGCTGCAGAAGACGAGAAGTGAGTTTGAGGGTAACCTCACGTTGGTGGTTTTCCCCTTTGTAAAGGCCGCTCGCAAATCACCTGAGCAGACTGCCCAGGAGATTGGCGAATATCTGGTAAACAATTGTCCGGCCATTGAGAAGTTCAATGTGGTGAAGGGATTCCTGAACCTCTGCATTGGCGATGGTGCCTGGTTGGAACTGCTCAAGGCTGTCGATGCCGATGAGCACTTCGGTATGAAGCAGGCTACGGACGACTCACCCCTCGTGATGATTGAGTATTCTTCACCTAACACGAACAAACCTCTCCACCTTGGTCACGTGCGTAACAATCTGTTAGGCTGGTCGTTGGCACAGATTATGGAGGCCAATGGCAACAAGGTGGTGAAGACCAATATCGTGAACGACCGTGGTATCCATATCTGCAAGTCGATGCTTGCCTGGCTGAAATACGGCAATGGTGAGACGCCTGAGTCGAGCGGTAAGAAAGGTGACCATCTGATCGGTGACTATTATGTGGCTTTCGATAAGCATTATCGCGATGAAATCAAGGAATTAGTGGCTCAGGGTATGGATGAGGAGAAGGCCAAACAAGAGGCTCCGCTCATCAAGGAAGCCCACGAGATGCTGGTGAAATGGGAGCAGAACGATCCTGAAGTGCGTGCCCTCTGGGAAAAGATGAACAACTGGGTATATGCCGGCTTTGATGAGACTTACAAGAAGATGGGTGTCTCGTTCGATAAGATCTATTATGAGTCACAGACCTACCTCAAAGGTAAGGCCAAAGTAGAGGAAGGTCTCGCCAAGGGACTCTTCGAGCGTCACGACGATAACTCCGTCTGGGCAGACCTCACCAACGAGGGACTGGATCAGAAACTGTTGCTCCGCTCCGATGGAACCAGCGTTTATATGACTCAGGACATCGGTACGGCTGAGATGCGCTTCCAGGATTATCCTATCGACAAGATGATCTACGTGGTGGGTAATGAGCAGAACTATCATTTCCAGGTACTCTCCATCCTGCTCGACCGTCTGGGCTTCAAGTGGGGTAAGGAACTCGTTCACTTCTCATACGGTATGGTCGAACTGCCAAACGGTAAGATGAAATCTCGTGAAGGAACCGTCGTGGATGCCGACGATCTGATACAGCTGATGGTGGAGGATGCCTATAAAACCTCGATGGAATTGGGAAAATTCGACGATATGACCGAAGAAGAACGTCGTGAGATTGCCCGCATCGTGGGTATGGGCGCCCTGAAATATTTCATCCTGAAGGTTGATGCTCGTAAGAATATGCTCTTCAATCCTGAGGAAAGTATCGATTTCAACGGAAATACAGGCCCCTTCATCCAATACACCTACGCCCGTATCCGCTCGATTCTCCGCAAAGCTCCAAGTACTCTGAACACTCTGAATACTCCGAGTACTCTGAACGAGAAGGAAGTTGAACTGATTCAGAAAATGAATGAGTTTGGCGCAGCCGTAGAGCAGGCAGGCAAGGACTACTCACCCTCAGGCATCGCCAACTACTGCTATGAACTGACAAAGGTGTTCAACCAGTTCTATCACGACTACTCTATCCTCAACGAGCCTGACGAGCAGAAAAAGGCCGTTCGCCTTATGCTGGCCAAGAACGTTGCCAAGATTATCAAGAACGGTATGGGTCTCCTTGGCATCGAAGTTCCTGAGAGAATGTAATTTAGCAACGGACTAAAGGACTATATGCAGAACCCTCCCGACTACCGCAACGACACCGTACTTCCCTTGCCGATGGAAGTACGGGCCGATGCGTGGGCTGTGGATGCAGCCTGTTCTGGCAATCCAGGTCCGATGGAGTATCAGGCCATCGACCTGCAGACGGGTTATCAGGTATTTCACTATGGCCCCGTCCACGGTACCAACAACATCGGAGAGTTTTTGGCCATCGTCCACGCCCTTGCCCTCTGCTGGCAACAGGGCCTTCATAACAAAACAATCTACTCTGACAGCTATAATGCCATCCTCTGGGTGACAAAGCGGAAATGCAAGACAAAGTTGGAACGCACACCTCAGACGGAACAGCTTTTTCAGATCATCGCCCGTGCCGAACGCTGGCTTCAAACCCACAACTTCCGTAATCCCATTATTAAATGGGAAACTCAAAAATGGGGCGAAGTTCCTGCCGATTTTGGCCGTAAATAAGAAGAAAGACCTTAGTTTATAAGGTGTTTAATTCTTTTTAACTCCTACAAGCGCTTATACTCTGATTTTTTATTTAAATTTGCAAGCAAAATTGCAATTTGACCTATTAGATTTATTACGCTGCAGGGAAGATGACTGATATTCTATTATCCAGTTTCCTAAGTCTGTTTGCCTTGTTTGGCAAAAAAGAACAAGTGGATGAAGCATGGGCAGAAACCATGCTTGTGAACTTTTTGCGCCATCAGTTCGGTATCCGAAATATCGACACCTATTTGGGCTTCTATGGCGACCTCCGGAGTACTTATGACCTGATGGACGACGAGGATCTTGACACGCAGGGTAGCGTTCGTTCTATCTGTTCCGCCCTTCAAGGAAAGATCAAAACAAAAGAGAAATCCTTGTTGTTGCTCCGACTGATGGAGTTCTGCGGCTATAAGGAAGGTCATGGTGATGACCTGTTCAAGGCCATGGTGGAGACGCTGGAGATTCCTGAGGAACAGTTTAAGATGTTCGCCGATTTCGTGGCCAACCGTGAGACGGAGCAGGTGATGCTGCATCAGTTAGAGGATACTGAGGGCCAGTTGAAGACCTTGCTCGATCCTCATTCCGGTATGCTGCTCTTTACCTATACAGGCCCTGACACGGTGATGCTCAACGATGTGCCTGTGCTGTCGGGTGCTTATCAGGTGTGGCTGCAGAGCAGTGTGCTGAAAGGAAAGAACCGAAAGCCGGTCTATTATTCTACCATCCTGCGAGCTTATCAGAAGGCTAATGGTCTCGAAGAAGACAAGAATCATCAGGTGGAATTCTGCGGACGTGACATTAATTTCCGATTCCCTAACAGCAACAACGGTACCCACAACCTCAGTTTCACACTTCAGAGTGGAGAGTTGCTGGCCATTATGGGTGGCTCAGGAACAGGAAAGACCACGTTGCTCTCATTGCTCAATGGCAGTATGAGGCCTCAGGAGGGCACCATTACCATCAACGGTCACGATATCGCTGAGCCGGAAGCCAAGAATCTGATTGGCTTCGTGCCTCAGGACGACCTGCTCATCGAGGAACTGACGGTCTACCAGAACCTCTGGTACACCGCCAAGCTCTGCTTTGAAGGTATGGATGAGAAGGGTATCGACGAACGCGTGATTAAGACATTGAAGGATCTGGGACTCGACGCCATCAAAGACCTCAAAGTCGGTTCTGCCATCAACAAATATATCTCCGGTGGTCAGCGTAAACGTCTGAATATTGCTCTGGAGCTGATCCGTGAGCCGGCTGTGCTCTTCCTCGACGAGCCTACTTCTGGTCTGTCGTCGAGTGATACGGAGATGGTGATCAACCTGTTGAAAGAACAGACCTATAAGGGCAAACTGATCATCGTGAATATCCACCAGCCTTCCAGCGACGTCTATAAGCTTTTCGACCGTTTGTGGCTGTTGGACAAGGGTGGCTATCCTGTCTATGACGGTAATCCCATCAACGCGATTACCTATTTCAAGGAGGCTGCGGCCTATGCTGATGCAGAGACCAGCGCCTGTCCTACCTGTGGCAATGTGAATCCTGAGGTTGTCCTCAATATCATTGATGAGAAGGCGCTTAACAATACGGGTGAAATATCAGAGGAAAGAAAGGTCACTCCAGAACAATGGCATAAGATGTATCTGGACAATCGTCCGGAGTTCGCTCAACCGAATGTCAGCGATGTGCCCCATTCTGACCAGAAGAAACCAGGACCACTGAAGCAGTTTGCCATCTTCCTGCGACGCAACATCCACACGAAGATTACCAACGTCCAGTATCTGTGCATTACTCTGTTGGAAGCTCCTCTGCTGGCCCTTGTCTGTTCGTTCCTGACCCGCTATGCGCCACCCGAAGGCTATACGGTGATGGACAATAAGAACCTTGTCAGCTATTTCTTCATGGCTGTCATCGTCGCCACCTTCATCGGCATGAGCGGCAGTGCGGAGGAAATCATCAAGGATCGTGCCCTGCTGAAGCGCGAGAGTTTCCTGCATCTGTCTTACGGCAGTTATATCTGGTCGAAAATCGTCTTTATGGCTGGCATCTCACTGTTACAGACGCTACTCTTCATCTTAGTGGGCAACTACATCATGGGACTGCACGGACTCTTCGCAGAGTGGTGGCTCATCCTCTTCGTCACCGCCTTCCTCTCCAACCTCATGGGACTGTTGCTATCACAGTGTCTGAGTTCTGTGGTGGCCATTTATATCAGCATTCCGATGCTGCTGATTCCTCAGATCCTGCTGTGCGGACTGGTGGTGAGCTTCTCCGACCTGACGCCGAAGAGCACTACGGGCAATGTTCCTCTGATTGGCGACATCATCCCCTCACGCTGGTCATACGAGGCACTGGCCGTCACTTCGTTTACGGATAATCCCTACGAGGCACCGTTCTTTGAACTGGACAAGCAAAAGTATGAGAACCAATTCTATAATATGGGTGTCCTCAATGAACTTCAGTCGCAGTTGGAAACCAAGAAAGACGAGGAGAAGAAAGGCAAGCCCGTTGATCCTATGCACTTGGAAACCATCCGTATGAACCTGCCTGACATCACTTCTTATTGTCAGATGAAGCCCTATCAAGGAGACTACTCCTATACCTCTCTCTATGACTATATGAAAGAGGCGGAGGATATTCTGGCCAAGCGGAGCAATGACGCAACGCTCAAAGCAGACAACAAGATGGCAGCTATGATACGCGAACAGGGCAAGGAGAGCATCCTGCAACTGAAGCGTGACAACTATAACATCAAACTGGAGGACTGTGTCATCGGAGCCGACCAGCGTCAGATGCTTGATGTCATCGACGGTCATCTCGTGCCCCGTATGAGCATTATCTACCTGACGCCTCGTAGCCAATGCGGTCGTGCACCTTTCTACAGCAGTGAGAAGATTATCGGCTCGTGGCACATCAAGACGCTGTGGTTCAATATGTCCGTCTTGCTGATGATGTGCATCATCCTGATCATCCTCCTCTTGACAGACTGGCCTGGAAAGATCATTAGAAAATGATTATATATTTAAATACTTTTATTAATAAACAATTAAAAAGCAAATGAAAAAATTATCAATTCTCGCTGCAACATTCGCAGCAATCGTTTTCGCATCTTGCGGAAACAAAACCGCACAGAACGCTGAGTCTGCTGATTCAGTAGTGAAGAGTTTCGAACAGGAGCAGATTGAAGCCAGCATCAAGATGCATGTTGACAGTCTCGCATCTGAGATCGGAAAGCTGAAGATGGTTCCCTTCCTGCAGGCTGACGGCAATGGTGGCATCCAGCTCACCAAGGAAGAGAAGCAGGTAAAGCCCGACTACCTTCTGGATCCCGCTTCTGCTGAGGAGGCTACCGTGCTCTCTGAGAAGTATCGTCTGCTGAGTGCCCTCGACGTGGACAAGAGAGTTGCCAAACTCTATGAGATGCCTACCGAGGACTACGACAAGGCCATCACCAAGCTGGCTGCCGACATCAACGATCCTTCTTTCAAGGCTCTTGACAATGAGGATAATGCCTCTGTCTCTGAGACCACACAGAAGCTCTACGAGGAGATGGAGAAGAACGGTCGTCTGAACTACTTCTGGCAGATTGCCGCTGCCTCACTCATTGAGCAGCTCTATCTGGCTAACCAGAACGCAGACAAGTATCTCAGCACCTTCACCGACGAGGCTGCTGCCAACACTACTTTCCGTGTGGTGCTCATCCTCGACGCCCTGAACCGTTTAGGCCAGTATGACCCCGAGATTCAGCCCGTTTCTGAGGCTCTTGCTCCGCTGAATGTTCTCAACGCTACAACCGTTGCTGAGCTGAAGGCCCAGATCGCAGAGGCAAAGGATAAGATCATTGCCGCTCGTGAAGCTCTCGTGAAGTAAGGTACACCTTATTATATATATAGCCCCCGGAGGTCACACCTTCGGGGGCTATTTTTGTAGGCGATAATGTTCTTATTGGCTGCGACGATAAATCACGAGCAGGTTATCATCGTACTTATGACTTTCGGAAACCATCGCTTCAGCAGGTATCTGGGGAGCACGCGTACCGTCAGTAACCGTCATCGAGAGATTCGTTTCCACACGGAGTTCATCCCAAAGTCCTTCTTCCATAAAGGATTTTAGCGTCTGGGCACCACCTTCGACAATCAGCGACTGGATACGATGTGCATAAAGACTATCGAGGTTCAAAGGGTGCTGATGGTCGATGACGAGGCGTTTGGGATCAGGACCACACCAGTCTCTGACATTCAGTTGAGGATGGTCGCGTTTGTCTGTGACGCGTCCCACCAGAATAGCATCTTCCTCGGCACGGAGCTTATGGGAGAGCATCTTGGTAAAGTCGGAGGATATCTGTACAGGTTGGAAATGGTCGTCGATGAATCCGTTGGCCGTCTGTGCCCATTTTAAGATGATATGCGGCCGGTTTTCCCGATGGAATGTGAAGAAACGACGGTTGAGGTCTTTACATTCCTTTTCAAGTACACCTACCTCAACCTCGATGCCTGCATCCTGGAGTTTCTTGATGCCTCGTCCCTGTACCTCTGCATACTCATCGATACAGCCCACGACAACACGTTTGATCCTTTTCTTAATAATCAGATCGGCACAAGGTGGTGTCTTGCCATAGTGAGAACAAGGCTCCAACGAGACATACATCGTAGCCCCAGGCAACAAGGCTTCATCCTCTAACCCTACGGATGCAAAGGCATTCACTTCAGCATGTCCCTCTCCACAGCGCACATGATATCCCTCACCGATGATTCGGCCGTCGGCACTCACAATCACAGCCCCCACCATCGGGTTCGGCTTCGCATTCTGCTGCCCGTTCTTGGCCAGCTGGATGCACCGTCGCATGAATTTTTCGTCGTCTATCATCATTTTTTTACCTTTTTACTTTTTTACCTTTTTACTTTTTATTATCTTTGCACCCACTATGACATACGAAGAACTCTGGCACAGACTGACTCACATCTACGATGCTGGCGAGGCGAAAGCCATCGTCCGCTGGGTGCTCGACGTGCGCTTCGATATGTCGTGGACAGACATTCTCTGCGGCAAAGTTACGGAATTATCCGCACATGACCAAACGGAACTGGAAAAAATCATGCAACGACTTGAAAAAGGAGAGCCTGTACAATATATTATAGGTGTAGCAGACTTCTTCGGACGGCAGTTTCATGTAGCTCCGGGCGTGCTGATTCCCAGACCAGAGACTGAAGAGCTCTGCCGCTGGATCATCTCACAAAAGGGACAGTCCCCTTTGTGCGAAATCCTCGACATCGGAACAGGCAGTGGCTGTATCGCCGTCACGCTGGCTTTGGAACTGCCCGATGTCCAAGTGACTGCCTGGGATATCTCCAACGATGCCTTCCGCATCGCTGCCGGCAATGCCAAATCCCTTGGTGCCAACATCACTTTCGAGCATCGTGACGCTCTCGATTCTTCACTCTTCACTCTTCACTCTTCACATCCCAAGTGGGACCTCATAGTGAGCAATCCCCCTTATATCTGCGAGAAAGAGAAATCAGCGATGGAATGTAATGTTTTGGAGCACGAGCCTCATCTGGCGCTCTTCGTGCCTGACGATGACCCGCTGCTCTTCTATCGCGCCATCGCCCAATATGCCGCCGAGGCCCTGACGGCTCAGGGCTCTCTCTTCTTTGAGATCAATCCCCTCTACGCCGATGACCTCGATCGGATGCTGCGAATGATGTCGTATCACGATATCTCTATCCGCCAGGATCAGTTTGGCAAATCCCGATTCCTTAAAGCCACTAAGATATGAAAAAAGACATGACCGAACAAGAAGCCTACCTGCAACTGGCTGCTCTCTGTGCCCAGGCGGAGCATTGTCAGCAGGAGATGCGCGACAAAATGCGACGCTGGGAACTCGATGAAACCGTACAAAACCGCATCATCGACTGCCTGATCAAGGAACGCTACATCGATGATGAGCGTTATGCCCGTGCCTTCGTTAAAGACAAGATCCGCTACAACAAATGGGGTCGTCGGAAAGTCCAGCAGGCCCTTTGGCAGAAGCATATCGATGCGGACATCCAACAGCAGGTTCTCGATGAAATCGACGAAAAAGAGTATCTTGACATCCTCCGTCCACTGCTGAAGCAGAAGCGGAAGAGCATTAAGGCAGAGAGTGACTACGAACTGAACCAGAAACTCGTACGTTTCGCTTTGGGACGTGGCTTTGGCTTCGACATCATCCGCCAATGCCTGAATGTGGACGACATCGACATAGAGGATATAGATGACGATGAAACCGATTAGTTTCTGGCATCGCCTGCTCGACCTGATCTCTCCTCGTCTTTGCGTGGTGTGTGGCCAACGGCTGACCGTCAGTGAGGAGATTATCTGCTCCAAGTGTAACCTGCACCTGCCTCGCACAGGCTTCCAAAAGGATCCTTACGAGAACGAGATGGCCAAGTTGTTCTGGCACCAGATCCCTATTGAGCGCGCTACAGCCCTCTTCTATTATGAGGCTCACTCCGAGACCGCCAACATCCTCTATGAACTGAAATACAAAAATCATCCAGAGATTGGCGAGGTGATGGGCAGACTGATGGCAAGGGAACTGCAAACCTCCGGATTCTTCGATGGAATCGACGGAATCGTACCCATACCATTGGCCAGGAAGCGCCAGCGGCAGCGAGGCTACAACCAAAGTATGGAGATTGCCCGAGGAGTGAGCGAGATCACCGGCCTGCCTATATATAATAAGGTGGCCAGGCGCAATGCCTTTGAGGGGAGCCAGACCAGTAAAGGCCGCTGGGAACGCAACGAGAATGTGGAGGGTGTCTTCGAGGTGAAAGACGTCTCAGCCATTCAGGGCAAGCATCTGCTCATTATCGATGATGTGGTCACCACAGGTGCCACCGTCATTGCCTGTGCCAAAGAACTGTGCAAGGGCGGCCATGTCAAAGTGAGCGTCATTTCACTCGGCTTCGCAAAGAGTTAACAGCCTTATAAAGACTCGAACAAGCGACAGATGGTCTCTAAATGGCGACGGTCTGTCTCATCGAATGTCGCCAGTTCTTTGCTGTCGATATCAAGTACAGCCGTCACCTCGCCCTCCTTCGAGAACAGGGGAACGACGATCTCCGAACGTGAAAGACTGCTGCATGCGATATGACCAGGGAACTGCTCGACATCTGGCACGACGATCGTCTCCTTCCGTTGCCAGGCTGTACCACAGACGCCTCGTCCAAAGGCGATATGCATACAGGCCACAGGCCCCTGGAACGGTCCCAGCACCAACTCTTGTCCGCTGCCTTCATGCGAACCACCCTTCGGCATCACTCGATAGAACCCTGTCCAGAAGAATCCCATCGTCTCATGGATGGCAGCCGCCACATTGGCCATCACAGCCACCACATCCTTCTCGCCCTCAATCAGGCTCCGTATCTGCTCTGTCAGCAGACGATATTTCTCTTCTTTATTCATCACTTCTCATATTTTTGTGCAAAGGTAAACTATTTTTCTGAAACCACCAAACGCCTCCCCTAGAATCTGACGCTGTCATTTCTTGCGTCCTTTTAGCAGCAAGCGGCATAGCCGGGCGGTCATAATTGTCATCTTTTCCATCCAAATCCTTGCAAGTTTCAGAAATATTTCCTATCTTTGCCCACAAATAGTGAAAGTAATACCCAAACAATTATGGAAGCTGTATTAACAAGGCCAGAGAATGACACCGTAGAAGCATACTGGAAAATGCTTTCTACATTGAGCAGGACTGTGAAGTTGAGTCTTGCATCAAAACTGACGAAATCTGTGCTTGATGATGAGATTGCAGAGAGGAGTTCGCTTCCCTCCCGCAAGGCGAGGGTTATTAGGAGGGCTGTCGCTGCGCCTTCTGACGCAGAACTGGAGGCAAGATTCGCTAATCTTGAAAAGCCTCAGGAACCAGATAACGATTCCGAGTGGCAAGACATCATTAAAGCTAATTCTTGCAAGACCATCAAACCCATAGAGAAATGGCCCTATGCTCACGGGGTGCCTGACTCTTTGAGAGGTGTGGTGTGACAATTGGGACAATTGGACAGCCATTTTGGGGGAGAAAAAATGCATTGTCTTTTGTCCCAATTGTCACAGGATCTCGGAGACAGGTCATTGATTTTTAGGAAAAGATCTATGACCTGTCCTTTCTAATTTCAGGATTCCGCAAGATTTCCTGACGTTTTCTTTTGGGTTTCAAATCAAATCAAATCGATACTTTTGCAAAAATTTATTTGATTTTCTGTAGTTTTTTTCCTCCATCTTGTGACTTATTATCAAAGGATGATTTATCAAACAAGAAGAAATGAACGATTTAGAACGTGAGTTTGAAGAAATGGCAAGGGCTAACCGCAGTACGATTTACACCGTCTGCTACATGTTCTCCCAAGACCAAGATGAGGTTGCCGACTTATTCCAGGAAGTTCTTATCAACCTGTGGAAGAGTATGCCGACATTTGAAGGGCGAAGCAATGTGCGCTCTTGGATCTATCGCGTCAGTCTGAATGTGTGTATCTCACTCGATCACAAGAAAAGACGTCATAAGACGGTTCCCCTAACGATGGACATCAATCCCTACGAAGAGACGGAAAGTAATCAGAACTCCCGGCAGATGGATATACTTCGAAGGCGTATAGCCAAACTTGGTCAATTCGATCGTGCCATTATTCTGCTATGGCTGGAGAACATCAGTTACGAAGAGATTGCTGCCATCATGGGCATTACTGTGAAGAACGTCTCAGTACGTCTCTACCGTATCAAGGAGGAATTAAAGAATATGTCAAACGAATAAAAAACAACAGGAATTATGGAAAATCTGAATAACAACTTACAGGAATTGGAGGAACTTCGCAGTCAGGTCGCTGAGTTTAAGAAACATGTGGAACAGCAGGAGATTGTCAGCCGCCGTCTGTTGAAAGAGGCGATGAAGGGTCATGTGTCTTGGATCAAGCAGATGAGTATTTGGGGTAGCGTAGGCGAACTGGTGATATTACCCTTTTTAGTTTACGCTCTAAGAAGCATTGTCGGCGTTTCATGGCTGCCAATTATTGTCATAGGGCTTGCGATTGTTGGTGAGGCTGTTTTCAACTTCTGGAATGTCAGTTCCATCCGCGACAAGCATTTGGCAGTCGACGACGTGCTCAGTGCCCAGCAGCGGCTGATAACCTTCAAGCGCAGGGAGAAACTTTACACATACGGCATACTTCCTTTCATATTTCTCTGGGTAGTATGGCTTCTCTTTGATGTGTATTACGGCACCGATATCCCATTTTTCCCCTCAAGTGACAGGTTGCTTGTCCATTTCGTGGTGATTGTCATCACATTAGCCGTATTCTTCTATGTCTTTTACCGTGAGATGCGCTCGCTGAACAAGGCTATCAAGAATATAGACGAATTTGGCGAAAAGAACAACTGACAATAGAAAAATAAAAATCTCAGGGGCAGGTCATTGATTTATAGGAAAAGATCTATGATCTGCCCCTCTAATTACACGGTACCAGCACCAACTCTTGTCCGCTGCCTTCTGGTGAACCACCCTTCGGCATCACTCGATAGAATCCTGTCCACAAGAATCCTATCGCACAGGGGACAGGAGTCTTGTGCTCATGGAAATGAAATATTCGTTGAAGCGTCAGCTGAATCTTGTTTCTCAGCCCTATGCTCACGAGGTGCCTGACTCTTTGAGAGGTGTGATGTGACAATTGGGACAATTGGACAGCCATTTTGGGGGAGAAAAAATGCATTGTCTTTTGTCCCAATTGTCACAGGATCTCGGAGACAGGTCATTGATTTTTAGGAAAAGATCTATGACCTCTTTGATCTCCAAAGACCTCTCTGATCTCCTTGAGGCCTTTGCCCGCCGATCGTGTACAAGGAGGAAAATTTTCCCTCTTGCAGGAAACCTATGTCCCCGACTTTGAAAAAAGAGATCAAAGACCTCTAATTACACCCTCTAATTCGTTGTATCGTCATTCACACCAAAAGCGAAAAGACCATTATCTTTAAAATAACGAAATTCTCGTTCATTTCATTTACCTTCGCTAAAAACAAAGTTGCAAAGTTAGAGTGAGAAAATATTGTAGCGTGACAATTGGGACAAAGGACAATTGATTTTTTCCTACTTCCGAGAAGGTAGGGATGGTTCTTCTCTTTCCGAGGAGCGCAAAAAATGACTGTCCAATTGTCCCAATTGTCACGCGAATGGTTATATGGGGATAACGCGTTATACATAATTGATCTCCGCATCAATGACATACATGTCGCCATCTGCATCTACCGATACATCGCGAGGGACAACGTCCCAAACCACATAAGTGCCCTCACTATCCGTTTTTGTCGGAAGTTGCAATCCCGACATGGCAGAATCGGGGATACGTTTATAAGTATATACACTTAAGGGTTTTGCTGATGCCTTCTAACACAGTAAGGGATGCTTAGTACGAGAGTAAGAGGTGGCACTTTAGGGGGTATAACAGGCATCTTAATGACCCTTGGGAGGCATCTCCAACAGCATTAATAAGCATCCCTAACAGCGTTAACAGGCACCTCCAGCAGCGTTAGTTGGAGTGCCTGCGAGACATCGGGCGGTCACACGGTCACAGCTGTGACCATGTGACCTTTTAAATTCATTGGTTTGGAAATTGTTTTACATATTTGGGTAGCATAGAGTTTTCTCGGAGAAAGTAGGCATCTTTCTGGGAGTTTAATTAGACTAAACTCGGAGTTTCCTTAGTTCAAAGTCCGACTTTCCTTAGTCTAAAATCGGGGCAATCATAAGAGACTGTAAATCAGGCAGATAGGAATCGCTGGCGAAGCAAGTGCAGGTCATCGAATTTTGTTTACAATTCTTTTGCATCTGAGAGTAAACGGTCACATGGTCACAGCTGTGACCGTGACCGTTTTGGGGTTTATCGCTAAAATTCTCTAATTAATTTGGAAGTTAGCGCACTTATTCGTACCTTTGCAGCCAAATCATAATAGAGAATAATGGAAATCAAGAATCAATTTGCCAAGAAGCTGATGGAGATTGAGGCCATCAAGCTGCAGCCGAACGACCCGTTTACGTGGGCCTCGGGCTGGAAGTCACCCATCTATACCGACAACCGCAAGACGCTGTCGTTCCCTAGTCTCCGCTCGTTCGTGAAGTTGGAACTGTGTCACGCCATCCAGGAGTATTTCCCTGAGGCTGAGGCCGTTGCAGGTGTGGCCACAGGAGCCATCGCCCAAGGTGCGCTCGTCGCTGACCAGCTGGGACTGCCTTACAGCTATGTCCGTCCGAAGCCGAAGGATCACGGCATGGGCAATCAGGTGGAAGGTGAGATCAAGAAGGGCGCCAAGGTGGTCGTGGTGGAGGATCTGATCTCTACTGGCGGCAGCAGTCTGAAGGCTGTCAAGGCTCTGCGCGACTACGGTGTGGAGGTCATCGGCATGGTGGCCTCGTTCACCTACGGCTTCCCTGTGGCTGAACAGGCTTTCGAGGAGGCAGGCGTGAAGCTCATCACGCTGAGCAACTACGAGGCCGTCATCGAGGAGGCAGCCAAGACGGGCTATATCAAGGAAGAAGACAAGGCCGTGCTCGCCGAGTGGCGCAAGAGCCCGGAGACGTGGAAACAGTAGTTTTTGTTTATAGTTGATAGTTTATAGTTTATAGATGATAACCTGGCAAGCCCTTGTGTCATTGGAGACTATAGAACTAATCAGCTATAAACTATAAACATTAAACTATAAACAAAAAAGTATGGGAATATTTGGAAGCGAAAGCAAATTCGAGAGTAGCATCAAGCAGGTTCCTTATCCGCAGGAGGCTGTGTATCGTAACATCAGCGATTTGAGTAATCTGGAGAAGGTGAAGGATCGTGTGCCTGAGGACAAGATTAAAGATTTCTCGTTCGACGAGGATACGGTGACTCTTAATGTGCAGCCTGTCGGTGAACTGAAGCTGCGCATTTGTGAGCGTGAGGAGCCCAAGTGCGTGAAGTTTGAGACCGTCCAGTCGCCTGTGCCCTTCAACGTTTGGATTCAGGTGCTGCCAGTCGACGAGCAGAACTCGAAGATGAAGGTGACGGTGAAGGCCGAACTCAATCCGTTCATCAAGAGCATGGTGGAGAAGCCGCTCCAGGAAGCTGTCGAGAAGATTGCCGATGCCCTGGCACTAGTGCGCTACGAGTAGTTCTTGTTTATAGTTGAGAGTTTATAGTTTATAGATGAATACTTGGCAAGCCCTTGAAATCATTGAAGACTATAGAAGTAATCAACTATAAACTATAAACATTAAACTATAAACAAAAAATGAAATTGTGGGAAAAGAACTTTGAGATCAATAAGGAGATAGAGCGTTTCACCGTCGGTCGTGACCGCGAGATGGATCTCTATCTGGCGAAGTACGACGTGCTGGGCTCGATGGCGCATATCACCATGCTGGAGAGCATCGGACTGTTGGAGAAAGACGAGCTGACGCAGTTGTTGGCTGAGTTGAAGAACATCTACCAGTTGGCAGATCGTGGCGAGTTCGTGATTGAGGACGATGTGGAGGATGTCCACTCTCAGGTGGAGATGCTACTCACCCGCAAACTCGGAGATATGGGCAAGAAGATCCACTCTGGCCGTTCGCGCAATGATCAGGTGCTCGTAGACCTCAAGCTCTTTACCCGCCACGAACTCAAGGATATCGCCGACGAGGTGAAGATTCTCTTCGACGAACTCATCCAGAAGAGCAATCAGTATAAAGATGTGCTGATGCCTGGCTATACCCATCTGCAGATAGCTATGCCGTCGAGCTTCGGCTTGTGGTTCGGCGCCTATGCCGAGAGTCTGACAGACGATATGCTCTTCCTGCAGGCCGCCTATAAGATGACCAATCGCAATCCGCTTGGCTCTGCAGCTGGCTACGGCTCGTCGTTCCCCCTGAACCGTACGATGACCACCGAACTGCTGGGCTTCGACTCGATGGACTACAACGTCGTCTATGCCCAGATGGGTCGTGGCAAGATGGAGCGCAACGTAGGTTTCGCCATCGCCACCATCGCCGGCACACTGGCTAAGCTGGCCTTCGATGCCTGCCTTTTCAACTCCCAGAACTTCTCGTTTGTGAAACTCCCCAAAGAGTGTACCACGGGTTCCAGCATTATGCCGCACAAGAAGAACCCCGATGTGTTTGAACTCATCCGCGCCAAGTGCAACAAGCTCCAGTCGCTGCCCCAACAGGTGACGCTCATTATGAACAACCTCCCCGTTGGCTACTTCCGCGACCTGCAGATCATCAAGGAGGTTTTCCTGCCTGCCTTTGGCGAGTTGAAGGACTGCCTGCAAATGGCGGCCTACATTATTAATAAGATAGAGGTCAACGAGCACATTCTCGACAATCCGATGTACGATCCGATGTTCTCTGTCGAGGAGGTGAACCGCCTGGCTGCCAACGGTATGCCCTTCCGCGATGCCTATAAGAAGGTGGGGCTCGACATCGAGGCTGGCACGTTCAAGGCCTCCCACGACATCCACCACACCCACGAGGGCTCCATCGGCAATCTCTGCAACGATCAGATTCAGGCCCTTATGCAGCAGACGCTCGACGGTTTCCACTTCGACCGTATGACTGCAGCAGAAAGCAAATTACTTGGCCGATGAAAAAAACGATTGTTTTTTTCATCGGGCTTTTACTTGCTGCCTGTAACGCCGAAGACGCCGTCTATCGTGAGTACCGCTGTTATTTCCTCTTCGATACGCAGCTTCATCCGATACCTTGTCAACTGACAGGCATCTTGGGCAATCCCGGCCATTTCTGTAAAGTGGAGGCCAGCCAAGAGATGGGCATCCGTCATATCAAGACCACCCGCAACTACGATGACGCCACAGAGGATGTTCCACTTACCACCGAACTTGAGAACAAGCAGAACTGTGTACTTGGCGCCAACAACTGTATCATCATCGGCACCAGCAGCTACGACAATGTGCTCATCGCCTATGAGGGCCAGTGTGCCAACTGTCTTGAACAGTATGGCGGCACCCGTTATCCCCTTTCCTGGCAGAAAAACGGCACCCAGCTCCATTGCAGCAAGTGCGATCGTACCTACGATGTCAACAACGGCACCGTCGTCAGCGAAGGCGGAGGCCATCAACTCTATCGCTATCAGGCTGCCTTCGACGGCCAACGTATCCGCGCCTGGAACTGAATTAAGGCATTTTTTGAACTTTTTTCTTAAATAACGTTAATAGGAGGTAGTGTTTTGAACTATTTCCTATCTATATTATTAAAGACATGTTCGAAAAGTGATACATTTGCAATATCATCATTCACGAATGAGAGGCCTGGCATTAGTTATTGTCATCGCATCATGGCTACCTTGGCTGTCGACAGTCCAGGCTCAGAGTGTGGAGGCTGCTCGTCTCCATGCAGTCATCGTCAACGGTGGGCGTAACAAGCTGACGAACCATGAGCGCTATTGGAACGACTGCGCCTTTCTCTATCGTACTCTGCGACATACATACCATATTCCCCAACGCAACATTACTGTGCTGATGAGTGATGGCGGAGTCCAAGAAGATGATATGATCCGAGCAGACGGATGGGGATTCCGCTCGTCGCCTACAGACCTTGATGGCGACGGACAACCAGATGTGAACTACTCCGCCAAACGTGAGATATTAGTCAGCGTGCTTTATGACTTATCCAAGAAGTTGACTACGAACGACCACCTGTTCTTGTTCTTCGTAGATCATGGTGGTTCAACGGATCACCTATCGGACTCGTTCATCTGGTTATGGAATGACGAGAAGATGGAGGACTATGCATTGGCAATGCTGCTGAGGCTGTTCAATGTCGCTTCGATGAACATTCTGATGGGACAATGCTACTCTGGTGGCTTCATGGAGGAATTAGCCAGAGAGGGACGGATAATGTCGACATCCTGTTGTGGTAACGAACAGTCATGGGCAAGCCCAAACCATGAATACGATGAGTTCGTGTATCATTGGATCTGTGCCATCAATGGAGCCGATGAGAAAGGGCGTTCCGTCGATGCCGATACAGATCATAACGGTGAGGTGTCAATGGCTGAGGCTTTTGAATACGCCAGGAGCCACGATCGTGTCAATGAGACGCCGCAGTATGCCTCCTGGCCAGAGCAGCTTGGCAGGCAATGGACGTTTGCCAAAGCCAATTTAGGCACACTCGGCATCAGGGAAGTTCAGACAGAAAGCAATGCGTCAGAAGAGATATGGACTCTCTCTGGAGTCCGTTGTCAGGACACGTCGAAGCATGCCGTTTATATCCTAAGGCAAGGTGGCAAGACAAGGAAAGTGATTAGATAATATATAAAATAGGTGTAACCAACAAAAACGATTGAATATGAAACAGAGATTGAGTTTATGGATGATGAGTCTGCTGTTCGGCATCCTGCCGATGACAGCAGCCAACGTGACCAGCGACCCCAGCGTATTGGAGTTTGGTAATATGTGGGTAGAAGGAGGCTGCATAGCAAAACTGACGCAACGGCTCTGTGTGGAGGTCAAGAACACAAGCGACAAGGATTACTATGGGGTATGGATTGCGGTAGATGAAGAACAAGAAGCATCTGTTAAAATCTCAGGAACTCCTTTATCTGGAATGAGAGAATTCACAGAAATACAAGTGCCTTCAGATAGTACGGCTACGATAGAAATATACATCTGTGCCCCAAGGGCTGGAAAGTATAAAATATCCTGTGCTAATGTTGAGCCCAAGCAGCTATTGTTCAGCTATGAGATGGACATCGTAGAATACCAGGAACCGCAAGTGTCTGGAAACATCAAGTTAGATATGCTTGAACAGACCAGCGAAGGCAATGTCCTCTATTGCGATACTTATATGCCTCGGATTACAGGGACCATTAGCATCACCAATGAGGGGGAATACACCATCATCCCCAGAAACAATCCGTACTTTAAGGCACCAGTCTATTTGCAGTCTGACCTTCAGCCTGCCCTTTCAAGCCAAACATCCGGGAGGGTGTCTATAGATAATAGTATCATTCAGCCTGGTGAGACGATTACCAGAACCTTTGACTTCTATCTTGCACAAAAGCCGGAAGAAGGCAAAGAATACAATGTCGAGATCGGCATCTTGGAGAAAGCTGTGGCAAATGTCTCATTTACCGTCAAGCAATGTACCAACACCTATTGGACGGCAGACGGGACAGCAAAGCCCCTGCCTCTGTCGAATGACTCAATAAAGATCCCCTCAGAGGCTTTGGCTGTGGACTTACGTGGACAGCACCACACCAACGCCATCTATTCCGTCGATGTGTCTGAGGCCAATCCTAACTGCCTCTACTATCTGGAATTCCTCGACAACGTGCCGCAGGGATTTATCTCTGGGACGAATATCATCAGAGGCGACGAGGCCGAGACCTTATTCATTAATGCTGACTACGATTATTACTGCCCGATGCCATTCAAGGCAAGGAGGGCGATATTCTACTATACCCCTTTTAGTGAATCTACAGGACCTGCCGAACCCTATTGGAGCTGGACCTATTCTGGCTTCATCTATTTCCCTTTCGATGTCCAGAAAGCCTGGTCTAACTCAGTAAACGCCGAGTTAGAGGCAACAGACTTCTACGGTAACTACTTCAAAACGAGTCGTCTTGTGCAGGCATATACAAACTTGGTATTCAGTTACATACGTGATGATGAGAAGCTGTCGGCCTTTACGCCGTATCTGATTACCTATATCGTTCCAACGTCTTTGACCTTTTATGCGGAAGACGTTACAATACCCTCCACAAACACTCAAATGATAGGCAAATGTGACAACTTTGCCTACATCGGAAGTACCGTTGAGACTGTTGCCCCAGAGGGTGCCTACATGTGGAGTAATGACAGAAACGGCTTCTTCCTTTGTGAGGATGGAACCAAAGTCAAACCCTTTACACCAGTCGTTGTGCAACAAGAACCGATAGAGTTTGAGGGTGAGACGTTTATAGTGGGTGATCATCTGAGACACTATTTCCAGCAGTTAGACCCAGCAGTTCCTTCTGGTGAAGATGACTCCGAAGCAACAGACATCAAGGCTCTCCGCAGCGATAAGCCACAAGCCAACGATGGCGGACGTCTGCCAGTCTATTCTCTCAGCGGACGGCGTGTGGCAACGGTGGAATCCACAGACTGCCGATTGGAGGGCTTGAAAAGAGGCATGTATATCATCGGTGGGAAAAAGTTTATAATCAGATAAGCAACAGGAGATGGGAAAGCAGAGCGTGCAGCAGATTGTAGAGCAATGTCAGCGTGGAGACCGCGAGGCCTTCGGACTGCTCTATACCACGATGTATGACCGGCTGAGGAACCAATGCCGCCACTACGTCACCAACGAGAGCACGCTCGACGATCTGCTGCACGACGCTTTCCTGCTCATCTTCAACAAAATAGACTCTCTGAAAGACACTTCGCGGGCTGAAGCCTGGATGCAGAAGGTGACGCATAACCTGGTGCTGACCTATCTCTATCAGCACAAGCAACAGACGATGGTTCCCCTTGAGGAGATAAGCGAACCGTCATTTATACCAGACACGATGCGGCCTACCATGAATCGCGAGGAGCTGATGATGATGATTGACCAGCTGCCAAACAAAGCAAGGAAAAAGAAACTGCAACGCATGCTCGTTCTCCTGATGCTCAGTCTGCTGGCCGTCTGCCTGCCCATCGGCCTTTGGCATCTGCTCACGCAGCCTGACAGGCATGAAACTGCCCAGACACAGCAATCTTCCAGACAGAAACCACAGTCCTCAGAGGCAGAAACACCTAAGGAAAGTATCAGTTTGCCCAGTCCGGACTATCAGTTTACCCAGTCTAAACTGGCAGTTTACCCAGCCCAAACTGACAGTTTACCCAGTCTAAACTCTGAGTCAACAGCCAGCATCGTGGAAGAAACAAGTAAGGAAAGTACCACTCCGGTACGCGAGAAGCCTCAGTCTGAGCCCTCGCCACAGCCAGAAAGGAAGCCTCGGAAGACAAGTCTCGATATGCCGGAGGTGCCCGTCAGGGCCACCAAGCACGATGATGACTGGATGGTTCAGTTGGCCTATAGCGGCTTCAGCAGCCGTCAGGACTTCAATCTGCCTTATGGCGAAAGAGATATGAACGATCCAGAACTGGATACCATTACCCATCACCGTCTGCCTATCACCGTCGGCTTGTCTGTGAACAAGATGCTGGGACACCAGTTTGCCGTCGGCACAGGCCTGCAGTACACGCAGCTATACTCTGAGACTCAGGCTGGCAACACCTATTCATGGACGCAGTCTGAGCAGCGCATCCACTATCTGGGCATTCCGCTGCGAGTCATGTGGTATCCTGTCAACACCAGTCATTTGCGAGTCTATGGCACAGCCCAGACGATGTTTGAGTTGCCCATTGGCAGCACCCTCCGCCAGAGTGACTTCATAGAGGGCCGACAGATAGATAGCCAGAAGTTGCATCTGGATCCGAAGGTTCAATGGTCTGTAGGCTTAGGCATAGGACTGGAATACCGTCTGACACCCGTTATCGGTCTCTATGCCGAGCCCAGCCTTCAGTATTTCTTCAAGTCCGGCGACGGCCTCGACACCTACCGCACAGCCCATCCAGCGACGTTCTCAGTCCCCATCGGCATCAGGATTAATATTAAATAGGTAATAGAAATTACATAAAAGTTTAATTATGAAGAAAAGTACAATTTCAATCATCATGCTGCTTTTGTCAGTATGGACTCAGAACGCTTCGGCACAGTTGACAGACGGCTTCTATCATATCAAGAATGCCGCCACAGGTCGCTATCTCAGTATCAACGACACAGATCCTGGCAATTACAAGGTGTCGTCGGGAGATGTCAATATGGGTGGCATCAGAACCTATCTCAGCTATGACACCGTAGCCGTCAGCCCGTCGTGTGTTATCTTCGTGAAGCGTCTTGGCAACGGCCAATATGACCTCTGCGGACAAGGTTCCAGCCTGTATGCAATGACTTCAGAAAGATTAGGTGTTGATATCTACCCTTATGGTGGCGGCTATAAGATATCCGGAACTGCGAAAGGCATAACAAAGATACTCTCCGACGGAGAATTCAACAACAAGGACAGCTGGCTGATGAACCGTCTGGACGATACCCAGACGTGGGTTTTCCTCCCCATTGACAACTCGAAGGAATATGTCGGCATCAGGCCTGATGTCAGGACGGCAGACGGGACTTATTATGGAACCATCTATGCAGGATTCAATTTCAGAATGGTATCTGAAGGTATGGCTGCTTACTATGTAAGTAACGCTGGAGGTACTGGATTTACTATGAAACAGATAGAAGGTGATGTCGTTCCTGCTGGTATTCCTGTCATCATCAGGTGTAATTCTGCCAAACCTGAGGAGAATAAGATAGAGCCTGTCATAGGAGGCTATGCATTTGATCTTCCTAATTGGCTGGGCGGAGTTTACTGTTCTATAAGTGTGGCAAGACACCGTAATACCACACTCTTCGATTTCATAACCATGCGTATCCTCGGTCTGAATGACAAGGGAGAACTGGCCTTTATCGCAAATCCTTCTACTGACCGTTTGTACAAAGAGCTGTTTCTGATGGCTAACAAGGCCTATCTGAAAGTTTCCCCCAAAGATGCGGACGTGATGACAATTGACGGCTATACCTCTGATGCCATCAACAAAGTCAAAGCAGAATCCAAAGAGCCAACAGGCATTTATACGCTTACTGGCAACCGCATCCCCGATGGGGCCGCTCTGCGTCCTGGCATCTATATCCGGAACGGCAAGAAACGGATAATAAAGTAGCCTGCTCATCCGCGCCTGGAACTGAAGAAATCATAAAAGTAATTAAATTCTTAGTAAGAAGTTTGTTACTAAGAAAAATGTTTCATATCTTTGCACTGTCAATCAAATGCAGAAGAGTATGAACATCGAGAATCCTTTTATCTTTGGGCGAGCTGCTGAGGGTACATATTTTACAGACAGAGAAGAAGACGCAAAGCGCCTTGTAAAGGGTGCTGTGCTTATTTATCCTATGCTTGATATCGCACCGGCGGTCCAGAAGACCTCCACCCGGACGAAATGACAGGCGAGTTCGTATGGACAGCAGAGATGAATGTCGCTGGTTGGGCCGATTTGAAGCATGGTCAGGAAATCCCTGCCGACGAGTTTATTTATTACTCTCCGGCAGTGGCCACACCGGAACAACTCGCAGGCTTTCCCAAGACGTTCCTCATCGTCGGCACCCTCGACCTCTTTGTCTATGAGGATATAGCCTTTGTGGAACAGTTATCGAAGGCTGGCGTAGAAGTTGATTCGTTCGTGGAACCCGGCGTACCTCACTCCTACAACGTCATATTGAACGATAGCCCTCAGACCATCCGTTTCAAGGAGCTTCGAGACAAAGCCTGCAAAGAAATGTTTAAATGAATTCATATAAAAAGTTACTATAAAGATTATGAAAAAGTACATGAATGTTTTGTGTGTGCTGATACTGGCACTGACGCTGATTGATTTGGTTTCGACTTTTTTTGTCGGCAGTAAAGATGTGAGCATAAGCCTTGATCCACAATCACTTTCCTTGGGAACTGCTGTCTTCCTATTGGTGGTTGCGTTGGTAGCACTTGCTGCCGTCATTATATGCTTCGTCACCTTCATCAAGTTTATCTTGAACGTGAACCGTAACGAGGTGTTCACCAAGAAGAATATCAGCCTGCTCCGCAAGTATGGTGTATCCGCCTTGCTGAGTGGTGTGTGCATGATCATCCTCATCGTTTATATGGGCATTGCCCTCAATGAAGCCTTGACAGATTGTCTCGATACGTTTATCGAAGGCTTTTTCGCACTACTGATGGGCGAAGTATTCTGCATCGGCCTGAAGATGCAGGAAGGCAAGAACACAACCGCATAAAAAGATTGCAGATAGTGGGAAAATGGGATAATGGGATAATGGGAACAGGTAGGGTTTTGAAGATGGGAGTGTGACGCTATAATATTATATATGTTAAATTAGTTAACATTTCATTCGAATCATTAGCGCCCACTTTCATCTTCTCACTAATACCTACCCGAATCCCATTATCCCATTTTCTCACATTAAGTTTATGAATATGGTCACGGTCACGCGTGTGACCATGTGACCAATTTCTTGGAAGTGGAATTGAAATTACTTTACATGTAGAGAAAGCTGGGAGAAAAAACGGATTTTAGTCAGGGTAAAATTGGACTTTAGTTAGGGGAA
>JAFRQC010000174.1 GCA_017428805.1 Prevotella sp.
CGCCTTGCCGATCTTACGGTTCATCTTGTTGCCGAAGATATTGAAGTCCTGAATCTTATAACCGAAACCAAAGACCCAGTCGCGGCTGAGGGCCTCATTGAGCTGGACACTCGTCATGGAGAGGTTCATGACACGGGTGGTGCGGTATTCGAGCTTCGCCGTGAGGTTGTTCTGGAGCGTGGCGTCAATACCGAGCAACGGCGAGAAAGCCTCGTTGATGCTGACGGTCGAGACATTATACATCGACGAAGGCTGCAAGGCATTCGTGGTCGTGTTGGTAATGAATCCCAAGCCGTTCATATACTCCTGCCAGGTGCTGTAGGAGGCGTAACTGCCGACGGCATAGACCGACTTATAGGCGTGGTTGATGTTGACGCTCTTCAGATGGTCGCGGATCCAGGGGAGCTTCGAGAGGCCGGAGTAGCGCACGGTCCAGTTGGGCAGCATGCGGGTGATGGCCGGGAAGATGTCGAGCGAGTTGCCTGCGCCCACGGTATAAGCCGAGAGGAAGGCGGGCACGAGGACATCGGCGCCATAGGGGTTGACATCGCTGAAGGTGCCTGGGGCATCCTTGTACTGCGCCTGCACACGCTGCTGGAACTCGGGGATGAGTTCACGGAAGTGGTCGAAGGCATCAGACTGATAGCCATCGGAGGCGTCGCCCATGCCTGAGAGCGAACCACGGAGGGAGATGGTGGTCATATTGAACGTGCCGCTATGGGTGGTGGGCATACCTTCATACATATAGCGGATGCTGCGGGCACGGTTGTCGGCACGGGAGGCGCTGAGGTCGATCTTCAGGTCACGGACCGGCTCCAGCACGGCACGCACCTGCACGTCGTTGTTGTCGTTGACGGTGGCCGACGTGGTGGCGACATAATCGTCGGTGAGCAGCCAGCCGTTGTCGTGGGCCTTGCTGATATAACTGTCGCCGATGAGTCCGAAGGCGAAGTCAAGACCCGGGGAGAGGACGCTGCCCTTATACTGACCGAAGAAGTCGCCGACATTGGGGATGTAGCCGGGCAGGTTCATCGTGTATTGGTTGCGGAAACTGATGTTCACGCTGCGCACCATCATCAGCAGTCGGGCTGCCGTCTGGGCAGGCTTATACCACCATTGGTTCTCGAGCGGTTCCTTGGGCACGACGCTGAGCATAATCTGGACGGTATCGAGGTTCTTGATGAGGATCTTGTTCTGGTCGATCACCTTGTATTTCACCTCGTATGGCTTGCCTTCTTTCGTGCGGGCCATGACGATGATACGCTTGGAGTTCTTGTTATGGGCCACGACGGTAGTGGTGTCGGGCTTGAGGGTGATCTCACGCTGGTAGCTGTTCTTCAGCTTCGCCAGGGCTTTTTCGTCTGAGGATGGTTTTTCGGACTTGGGATCCTTAGGGTCTTTAGGATTCTTCGGGTCATTAGGGTCTTTAGGGTTCTTGAGGTCGGAAGAATCCTTCTTGGACGCATTGCGGTTGTTGCGCTGGTTCTTGTTGTTTTTGGAGGTGTTGGCGGATTTCTTGAAACGGTCGTTGGCAGCCTTCAGGAAGGGGACGTGGTTGTAGAGCGTCTCCAGGTTAAAGGAGCCGTTGATGGTGAGGTTGCGGTTGCTGTTGATGGTGTTGCCGTAGCTGACGCCTTCTTCCGTCTCCGTACCCTTTACCCAGGTATAGCGGGCGGTATAGGAGGCGTCGCTGTTGATCCAGTCGAAGATGGGCAGTTTGTTCAGCGGCAACTGGTAGCTGGCGGTGACCTGCTGCTGGTAGTCGAGCGGCGTACCGAGGTTCTTGATGCTCTGCCAGACGGAGTCCTTCCAGGCGGAATACCGGTCGGGATAGAGGTCCTTGTTCACAGGGGTATAGGGCTCCTCGATCTGTGCACGGGTGCCCGACTGGAAACTGAAGTGCAGGTTCTTGGTGAAGTCCCAGCGCAGGGTGAAGTCACGGTTCCAGAGGAACTGCTGGTTCCAGCGCAGGGGCATATTCTGATTCTCGGTACTCTCGAGGTCGCGCTCCTGCATCTCGTAGTAGTCTCGGCTGATCTGGGTGTTGAAGCCGATGTTCTGCGGCAGGTAATTGAATCCGAGCGCCTTGGGGAAGGCGAGCCACTTCGACTTGCCCTTGAGGCTCTTGAAGGGCTCCCAGGTCTTATAGACGGGCGAATAGCTGTAGTTGAGCGATCCGCGCCACTCGTCACGCTTCTCATAGACGGTCGTCTCGCCCGAGGTATAGAAGTGCGAGTGACTGTATGAGAACGAGAAGTTGGCCGGGTCGTATGGCATCGGATGGCGCTTGGTCTTCAGTCCCCAGCGCACGTTGGAGAGGGCGAAGTTGGTATTGGTGGTCTTCACGACGGAGAGCGACTCGATACTGTCGCGCTCGTGCTCCGTGGCGGCGACATCGAGGGCATCGTCGAGAATCATATCATTGTCGAGGGCGCTGTAACGGGGACGTACCTCATCCTTCGTCACCGAGTAATAGAGGGGTGCGCTGACCTTTGCCTTTTCGGGGAAGAACTTACCCAGTTCGAGCGAGGTGGTGACGGAGTAGTTCTTCTGTGTATCCGTCGAACGCTGCATGACGCCCTCCTCCAATCCGCCGAAGCCGTCGCTGACATAGCGTCCCGTCACGTTCACATAACCGAAATCGGAGAGCTGCACCTTCAGGTTACCCGTGGCCGCCCAGCCGCCGTCGTTGTTGCTCTCCATCAGTCGCAGCTCGTTGACCCACACCTCACCGGACTTCACCTCGCCTGAGATGTTACGCACGCCAATCATCATCACCTTCACGTCGCCGATGGTGGGATTACCCATAATGCCGACCATATTGCCGGGACGGTCGGGATCGTAGCCGGTGAACAGCTGGGCGTAGCTGGCACCACCCTGCGCCTTCTGGATGTTGCGGTCTTTCTTCAGATCGGTGAAGAGGCTCAGCTTGATGTCGAGCATATTCTCCTCCGGCCACACGATCCGACGGTCGGCATTAGAGTATTTGTTGTAGTCGCTGCGGTCGGGCGTCAGCTGCAAGGGGATCACATACTCGTAGTAGTTGTTCTTGTAGTCGCTACCCAGACGGATGAACACCGCCAGCTGGTTGTCTTTCAGGTTGGTCAGGTCGGGCACGAGGTGGTTGGCGTGGACGAACATCTGCATACGCTTGTACTGCCTGAGGTCGAGCGTGGTTTTCTTGTAGACGGCCTTCGACTCTCCCGGCTGCATGTCCGTCACGACCATATTCAGGGCCTGCTCGTTGTTCTCCACCAGCTGCGGCTGCGAGGGGTCGGTGGCACGGCTGATGCCCGGGGGCAGCACGTAGTTCACGGGAGTCTTGTCGTTGTTCTCCTCGATGTTCACCGCACTCACCGAGAAGGTGCCGGTCTCCGTGGGGGAGGTGTTCAGGTTCTGCTTGTAGATACGCCACTCGCCACGCACGAGGTCGAGGCTGCCGAAGCGGAGCACGATGGGCTTCTGGAAACCCGTCATAAACATACGCATAAAGCGCATACTGGTGAAGTCGTTGATGGAGCCCACACGGTTCACGTATTTCGCCAGGGGGATGCGGAACTGATACCAGTTGACGCTCGTCGTGTCGCCATTACGCAGTTTCACGCTGCTGGTGCGCATATCGGTAATATCACAGTCGGGCAGAGGCGTGCCGTTGCGGTAGGCGTCGAGCACCTCCGGCGAAATGCGCACCTTATACTGATAGTAGCGCTCGTACTCGTTGAGGGTGAAGTCCTGGTTGATATCCTCCACGTCGGGTCCTGCCTTGTAGCTGGTATCATACGACTCGGTCTGGTCTTCGGTCTCAGGCGAGTTGTTCTGAGGGTTGTTGTAGAGTTTATATCGGTCGAGGATGCTCTTCTGCTCGTTGTCGTAGTCAGAGCCACGGAAGTAGTGGTAGTCGTCGCCGGCAGGGTCGTTGCGCCAGGCCTCGATAATACTGTCGTTGGTGATGATGCCGCTGTTCACCACCGCGTCGAGCCACTCCTTATACGCCCCGAACTCCCGCTCCTCGTCGTCGGTAAGGCCGTTGAGACCCACATCCTGCAGCTTTCTGGAACCGGTAGTCGTGGCGAAGGCGTAGGTCTGCGTGGCCTGCATCGGGATCTTACCCCATTGGGTCGTCACGAAGTTGCTGGTGCCGTCAACCGGCATACCGCTCTCATAGAACTTCTTACCGTCGCGCAGGATATCCTCCGAGATCTCACCGAGGTCGAAGTAGAGGTCGCCGCTGTAGTCGGAGGCGGTGCCGTTCTGACGGGTGTAGATGAAGGGATCGAGCAGCCAGAACTCGATGTACTCGATGTTCGCCTGTTCGAAGTCGTTGGTCTCAAGATTGCGCATCATACCGCCCCACTTCGTCTCGGGCTGACGGAGCGTACCGTCGCTGTTGAAGTCGCGCGTCAGGTTATACGGTCCGCGCTCCGAGGGGTAGTAGGCCAGGTTCAGCACCTCGAGTGTCGAGGTGGCGCCGTTGTAGGTGCTCTGGTCGCGGTTGGGATAGAGCTCCTTCACATAGACCTCACGCACATAGTGGTTCGACAGCTGGTCGAGGTCGCTCTTGATGTGGCTCGGCGTGAGCGTCGAGCTGCGGCGGGTGAAGATGGGATCTACGGCATACCACGCCAGCTTCGCACGGTTATAGCCGCTGGTGACACCCGTCTTGTCGGAAAACTCCGAGAACATCGTCGGCACGCTCGAGAGTGTCCACGACTTGGGTGACTTCACGCTGATATAGCTCTTCGTATTCTCGAAGTCGTCGATATACGAGGCGTTGTCCTGCGTGTCTCCGGCGGTACCGGCAATCAGGTGGGCGAACTCTCCCGTGAAGGAGATGTGCGAGGGCTGCTTCACGTTGAGGAAGGGAATCTTGTTGAGCATCGCCGTGAGCCATTGCGACTCCTGCTTCCAGTTCACGTTCAGGCCCCAGAGGGTGTTGTTGAGCGGTTCTTCACCCATCGACACCTTCGAGATGAGCGCCTGCTCGTGGAGGTGGAGCAGCGTACCGCCCAACTGGAAGTTCTTCGAGAACTCATACTCCCAGTTCACGCCGATCATCGTCTTGCGCTGCATACCGTATTCGGTGTTCGACTCTAATGACACGTTCACGTTCGTACCGGCGTCGATGATGCTTTGGTTCAGGATGGTCACCTCACCGGCTGAGTAGTCCACCGAGTAGTCGGAACCCTCCGTCAGCGTCACACCGCCGGCCGTCACGACGACGGAACCTCGCGGCACGTTGTAGGCCCCCAGCGAGATGACATTCGCCGAAGAACCCTTATACAGACCGGTCATCATAAACTTATCCTTCTCGGCATTCTGCTTCGCCACGGTCTTCGTCGAGTCGTAGAGCTGACTGAACACGTAGGTCTCTGCCTCCTCATCGCTGAGACCGTACTTCAGCAGCTGCGTCCTCAGGTATTCGCCGAAGGGCTCTGCCGAGGGCAGGAACACACGGCCGTTCTGCACCGTGTAGCCCTCCACGAAGTCGAAGTAGCCGTTCGGGTGCGTCTTGAGGTTATTGTCCAGACGGTCACAGCCCAAGAGTTTGATCAGCGCCAGGCCCTTCACCCGCTGGTCGGGGATATAGGTCAGATAGACACCCGCCGTATCACTCTGGTACTTGATGTCCAGACGGAACTTCTCCTTCTGTACCGTCGAGGCGAGGTAATAGACGTTCTTCATCATCAGCCGCCAGTTGTACTGGAAGGGCGCGCTGGAAGTGTTACGGAGCGACTTGACGAACAGGGCTTGCGAGGCATCGGTGAGGTCGCTGGCAAACTCACCCACCTGATAGCTCACGCCGCCCAGCGTATATTCGTAGGCCACCGCCAGCACCTGGTCGGTCTGCAGACCGGTCTTCAGCGAGATATAGCCCAACGACTTGTTCACCGTATATTCCGAAGAGTTGAGCAGTCGGGCGCTCGCCAGTTTTTCATAGTCCAGACCGTTCTCAAAGCCCGGGATGGCCATCAGCACCGTACTCGCATCGTCGATGTCACGGGCGCCGGCATACGTAGTGGTCAGCGAACTGTATTCCGAATTGGCGGCATTGCTCGGAATGGTCTGGCCTGCCGTATCCCAGAAATGGTTTCCCAATATCTTCTCCTCGCCAAGGTCGGCGAAGGCGATGATGTTACGGCCGTTGGTGGTGGTACCCGACTTGTTTGTGACCCACACCTCCACGCGGTTGATCTCGATGCCCGTGGCGAGGTTCGGCAACTTCGACATCGCCTCGTCGTAGTGCTCGCGGAAGTACTGCGAGAGGAAGAAGTGGCGGTTCTCCTCATAGTCGGCGACATCCATCTCGAAGGCGGTGGTCTGCGTGCCACCCTTCGACGAGACGCTCTTCGACGACGACTTCTTCTGCGACAGCACCGTCTGGAGCTTCAGCTTACCGAACTGCATATCCGTCCTGAGACCGAAGAGGCTCGATGCGCCCTTCACTAAGGAGTTGTTCGTGGGGAACGACACGTTACCCGCCTCCACCAGCTTGATGATCTCATCCTCCTTGCCCTCGTACTTCAGCTTCAGGTTCTGGGCGTCGAAGTCGAAGGTGGCGTCGGTGTTGTAGTTCAGGTTCATATTCACCTTGTCGCCCACCTTACCGTTCACGCTCAGGTTGATCTTCTCGTCGAAGTCGAAGGCGGTGGTCTTACGGTTACGGATGGGCAGCGAGGGGTTGTCGATGCTCTTCAGGTTCGCGCCGATCTTCAGCTCGGCCGTTCCCTGCGTCTTGATGCGCACGCCACCGGGACCAAAGATCTTCTCGGCAGGTCCGAGGTCGAAGTGCATATCGGCAAACGAGAACTTATCCTTGCCTTGCGTCTGCACATTCTCCGCATCCTTCTTGCGGAAGAACTCATGCAGGGCCCGCTTCTCACTCCACTTCGTGTACTCCTCGGGCGTCATCAGCACAGGGGCATTCAGGTAGGAGTCGCCGATCTTCGAACCCACGTAGTACACGTTGGCCGAGTCGTCGTACTCCACCGTCTGACGGATATTATCCGGGCGCTTCAGGTCGAGGGCACTCGAATCCAGGTCAGCCACCTCCATGGGGGCCGTCTTCTGTATGCGCCACCGCGCGCGTAAAAGGGAGTCCGGTTCATCCCCTTCCGATGGGAGTGGTGTCTGATTACTCTGAGACTGTGTGGAAGCGCGCCGCTGGTTATTATCTTGTGGAGGAATGGCAAAAGACAACGCGATGAAAAAAGAAAAAACCAGATAAAGGATACTTCGAATCGAAATACCCTTCATCTTCATTCCATATCTCTTGTCTTTTCTCTTCATCCTTTAGTCCATCCTAACTCTCCTCCCTTCGGGAGGGGCTGGGGGTGGGTCTTACTTAATCTGTTTAAGCGCCAGTTTCACCACTTGCTCCACCGGCAGGTCGGGCTGTTCCTGCAGGATCTGCAGCACCACCTTCTGTGTCGGTGCCGGTGAGAAGCCCAGCATCGTCAGCGCACTCACGGCCTCTTCCTTCACCAGGTTGTTCACGGGAGCGGTCATCTGTCCGCCGGCGGGTATCTCGTCGGCGATGCCCAGGGCCACAATCTTGTCCCTCAGATCGACGATGATGCGCTGTGCCGTCATCTTGCCGATGCCCTTGATGTTCTGAATCAGTCGCGCATTACCCGTCGAGATGGCGTTGCAGAGTTCGCTCACGCTCATGCCCGACAGCATCATCCGAGCCGTGTTCGCCCCCACCCCGCTCACCGTGATGAGCTGCAGGAACATCTCACGCTCCTTCTTGTTCACAAACCCGAAGAGCACATGTGCATCCTCGCGTATGGCCTCATAGACGTACAACTTCACCTCCTTCTTGCCCTGGATGGCGCTGAAGGTGTTCAGCGAGATGCTCAGGCCGTAGCCCACACCCCCTGCCTCCACCGTTGCCAGCGCAGGTGTCAGTTCCGTCAGTTCTCCTTTAATATATTCTATCATTTAGTTACGTTAATTCGAAAATTACCTCTATATAAACGTACGCAAGCACGTTTTATTGCTTACAGACACATTTTATTCACTAAGAACCCACGGGGACATGCCTCGTGGGTTCTTACTCAATAATCAATATTTCAATATTAGTTACTCGTTATTTCCTAAGAACGAGATGCGTTTCAAGGGCAACATATTTTTGTCATCGTCAGACATCTTATCGTAGTATTCCTGCCACATCTCGATGAAGTCATTACCATCGATGA
>JAFRQC010000175.1 GCA_017428805.1 Prevotella sp.
ATTACATCAATCAGATGCTTCTGATGGAGGCCTCCTACCTGTTGCAACAAACCTCACTCCCCATTGTCCAGATAGCCGACCGCCTGCACTTCTCAGAGGCAGCCTCATTCACCCGTTTCTTTACAAGGATGAAGGGCATGACCCCGCGGGAGTTCAGAAGAGGGAAATAGTCAATTATTTAGGAAGATGAACAAAATCATTCACTGCCAGCACCACGACCTCGTTCAGGTTCAGCGAAGCCGCTATGTCATGATCCTCCTGGGCCCTGCTGCCCGTGGGCAACAGGGCTGCGAGACGAAGCAGTATGATCAGTTGTTTCATCATGGGTTGCAAAGATAATGGAAATAAACGAAACAAACAAGAAAAAGTTGAAAAAAGGTTTCTCACACTAAAAAACGGTCACGGTCACACGTGTGACCATGTGACCTTTTGGTCTAAAACGGAATAATTTTGTCAACAAAATTCAAGACAGTGTCATTATCTCTGCCGCCTTTGTATCTCGCTGATATTCAGACAGTTATAATGCCCGGATTTTAGTCTAAGGAAAACCGGACTTTCCTTAGGGGAAACTCGGACTTTACCCTAACTAAAATCCCATTTTTCCCAGACTAAAATTCGTTCTTTCTTCCTGTTTTCTAATTTTGTAAAACAATTTCGGTTTTGCCTCCAAGTAAAAGGTCACATGGTCACACATGTGACCGTGACCATTTTGGCAAGACATTATTCGATTTTCCGCTTTTCGATACGATTGGCTCTCTCCCCAGATACAGGGGAGAGCTTGCCTTTCAGGTAGGCCTCGATGATGAGTCCTGCCATCGGGGCGGCCAGATCGGCACCGAAGCCACCGTGCTCCACATAGACGGCAATGGCGATCTTGGGATTGTTCATCGGGGCGAAGGCGATAAAGGCGGAATGGTCTTCGCCGGGGTTCTCGATGGTGCCCGTCTTGCCACAGATGGGATAGGAAGTCTTGATGCTGGTGGCGGTTCCTTTCTCCACAGCGAGGCGCATACCCTCGACGACGGGTGCATAGGCGTCTTTCGCGACCTTGGTCTGCCGTTTGGTGAGATAGCGCTGATTCTGTGTGTCCCGATGGATATGGGGCACATAGTACCAGCCGCGATTGGCGATCGTGACGGCGAGGTTGCAGAGCTGCAGGGGCGTACAGGTGACATCACCCTGCCCCATACCTGCCCACCAGATGGTCTTGCCGTCCCAGCCGTCCTTATAGCGTCGGTTCAGATAGTCAGCGCCTGCCAGCAGTCCGCCCTGCTCTCCGGCGATGTCGATATGCATCGGTCCGCCAAGGCCCATCGACTGCATATAACTGCGCCAGGTGGTGATGGCCTCGTCTTTCGACTCATACATAAAGCCGTCGTTGATCATGGATCCGAAGTTGACGATGAACCATGTGTTACAACTCTGTGCCAGCGCATCTGTCAGGTTCAGTGGCGAACGGTGCTTGTGGCAGCCCACTTTGATATTGCCATCGGTGATGCCGTTGTTGCACTCCATCCTGGTGTCGGGCGTGACGATGCCCTCCGACAGGAGTGTCAGCGCCTGAGCGGTCTTAAATGTCGAGCCCGGTGCCATCGGCTTGCCGATGGCCTGGCGCACGTCAGCCCCCTTCGGCGTGTTTGTCGCCAGACAGATGATTTCGCCGTTCTCAGGATTGATAGCCACGATGCTGCCCGTCTTGCCTTTCAGCAGACGCTCGCCCAGCTGTTGGAGTATCGGACGGACAGTCAGCGGTCCGTCAGTAGGAAGTCCCTGCGCGCAGACGGTCGTGGTAGTCAACAGGGCTGCTAAGATGATGAGAGACTTATTCATTTGGTAGTGTATTGAAACCAATCGATATCCACATAGCCGTTTGTTTCCTGGCTGCTCTGCGCAAAGAGGCCGAGCATGACACCGGTGAAGCCGCCGATGGTTTCGGTACTGAGGAAACGGTATTCCATCTTGGCCAGCGTGGTGAAGCGGATGCCGTCGGAGGATACCTGCAGGTAGTAGAAGTCCTTGTCGGAGGTGATGCGCAGATAGGCAAGGTTGCCGTCGAGGGGAAGCTGCGTTTCGCTGTGGCTGGTCTGACCGAGACGGACGACGGACTTGAGGAGGAGTTTCCCGTCGCGGAGCTCTGCCACGACGTCGTAGTGATTCAAAGGCGCGGCGTAGGCGGTGATGCCGGCCTGCATGCCCTCCGTCAGGTGGGAGAGGTCGAAGAAGGCCGTGGCGGTGAATTGAAGTTCCGTCTGTCGGCGGGCCACGAAGGTTGGATTGGCGGTCTCACTGAGGTCAATCGTGCTGGGTCGGAGACGCAGGAAGCCCGTGCGAGCAGTCAGCGAATAGTTGCGATAGTCAGGGTTGCAAAGGCTCATCCAACCCATGGGCAGGCCAATTGAGTGATAGCTGTCGGCAGGGGCCTTGCGCGTGATGTATTCAAATTCCTCGCGTTCTGGGTCTGCAGGCATGGGGACGAGGGGCAGCGTCGGGCACTGCATGTCTGTCTGCAAAGTGCCATCGCCGTTGACCACCGGCCAGCCGCCCGCAGCCCACTGCACAGGAGCCAGCATCGTCTCACGCCCCATCACATGCTGCAGGTAGCCGCTGGTACGGTAGCCCAGGCAGATCATCCACCAAGAGTCGTCGGGAGCCTGCACCAGATCGGCGTGTCCGAGGCCCTGAATAAGACTGTTCTGCATCTTCATATTGAAGTGGGAAAGGATGGGATTGGCGGGGTTCGGCTCGTAGGGACCGAAGAGACTGCGGCTGCGCAGGATGTTCACATGGTGGCCGTGCTCCGTGCCGCCCTCGGCCAGCAGCAGATAGTACCAGCCGTCCTTGCGGTAGATATGCGGCCCCTCGGGATAGCGACCGCCGAGGCCCGTGCCCAGATGGTGGATCTCGCCCAACTGCTTACCCGTCGTCACGTCGATCTCGCAGATCTTGATGTCGCCCTCCTTCCACAGGAAGTAGCACTTGCCGTCGTCGAAGAACAGCGTAGGGTCGCAGCTGCCGATGGCGAAGTCGATGACGATGGGCTCCGACCATTCTCCGGCGGGATTGTCCGTCCACACATAGAAGTGGCGGCGCGAGGGGAACACCGTGGTCACCATGTAGAACCGCCCTTCGTGGTAGCGGATGGTCGGTGCATAGATGCCGCTGTTGCCGTCGGTGCCCGTCAGGTCCACCTGCGAGGGCCGCGTCAGGCAGTTGCCCACCTGCTCCCAGTGGATGAGGTCTTTGGAATGGAACACCGGCACGCCCGGGAAATACTGGAACGTGCTGTTGACGAGATAGAAGTCGTCGCCTGCCCGGCATACGCTCGGGTCGGCATGGAATCCCGGCAATACGGGATTCTTGAATCCCTGGGCGCATGCCATCGTTGCGAGCAGCGCCAGTAAGGAGGTGATAATGGTCTTGATATTCATGTCTTTTCTCTTAGTTGTATCGGTGTTATGCCGAAGTGGTCCTTGACGTATTTGCCGAAGAAGGAGGGGTTGGGGAATCCGAGGCGGTCGCAGATCTGCTTGATGCTCATGTCGGTCTGCTTCAGACAGTAGCGGATGTCTTCGAGCACTTGTTCGGTGATCCACTCGTTGGCAGTCTTGCCGGAGTTCTTCTTGCAGACGGCCGTGAGGTATTTGGGTGAGATACAGAGTTCTCTGGCATAGGCTTCCACGGTGTGGCGTTTCACATCGTTGGAGTGCAACAGATCGAGGAAGTGCTGGAAGTGGACTTTGGATGTCAGTTTCTCATTGCCATGGAAGGCAGCAGAGCCAGCCAGACCGGTTTCTGATGACAACATCTGCTGCATCCGGCCGCAGAGCCCGAGGATGGCTGAGCGCAGCAGCGACTGGATGACATCGGTATGTAGGGGATTGTCCTTACCCTTGGCAATGGCCAGTGTCAGCATGTCATAGAAATGGGCGTAGAAGAGTATCTCGTCTTCGTCCATCGTCACCACATGATGGCGATGGATGTACATCATGTCGTTCCAGATGTTCATCTTTTCACGCAAGAAGCTCTGCAGGATGCGGTTGGTGAGGAACATGGCCTTCAGATTGAAGTCAGGACTGACCATGACATCGGTCACCGTCACATTCTGCGGGATGACGGCCACCTGGTTCTTGCGGAGCTCCATCTGTATGCCATTCATCTGGGCCTGCACTTTGCCGTCGGTACATATGACGATCGTATTCATCGACACATGGGCGGTATTGACCTCGGTGAATTGCTGGATGCTGTCCACCACCATAATGTCGCTGTCAGAATAACCGATCTGGATGTCCTCATTGTCGGCCAATGTCTGAAATGTCACTTCTTCATGCTGTTTCATGCTGCAAAGATAAGGATTATTTCCCGTTTTTCTTGTCTTATTTGGCATCAATTTTGATTGTTTTGGTATCTTGGTGGAGAATTGACAAGATATGAGGTGAAATCGAACATGGATAATAGTCGATTTTGGATTAAATTTGCAGTCAAAATAAAACATGTTGTTATGAAAAAGGTATTATTGATGCTGCTGTCAGTCACATTGCTGGTCAGCTGCGGAGAAAAACAGAAGCAGAACGTGAAGGCTCCGACGAGAGTGAAAACACAGGTGGTGTCACCCGGTATGGTGGATAATGCCCAGACGTATGTGGGTATTGTGGAAGAACGCGAAGCGACGGCGGTGAGCTTCACGGGCATGGGCGTGGTGAAACGCATGCTGGTGAACGAAGGTCAGGCCGTCAGCAAAGGACAGTTGATAGCTGAGATGGACGACACGCAGGCCCGCAATCTGCTGAGTGGTGCCGAGGCCCAGATGACGCAGGCCAACGATGCTCTGGCGCGCTTTAAGATGCTGCACGACAACGGATCGCTGCCAGAGGTACAATGGGTGGAGATACAGAGCAAGGTGGCTCAGGCCAAGTCACAATTGGAGGTGGCGAAGAAGAACCTGGAAGACTGTCGGCTCGTGGCTCCCGTCAGTGGCATCGTAGGCAGGAAACTGATAGGAGCAGGTGAGACGGCGTTACCGTCGCAGGCGGTTGTGAGCATCCTTGACATCTCGACAGTCAAGGTGAAAGTGGCGGTGCCTGAAGCAGAGATAGGTGGTATCAATGCCAATACGCCAACGAGTATGACGGTAGAGGCCATCAATGGCAGTTATCAGGGAGGCAGGATTGAGAAGGGTGTGCAGGCTGACGCGCTGACGCATACGTACGATATAAGGATTCATGTGGCAAATGGCGATAGGAAGCTGTTGCCCGGTATGGTGGCCAGTGTCCGTTTTATCTCTGATGGCTCGCAGGCTATTGGCAGCAAGATGATTCCTGTGACAGCCGTACAGAAGAAGTCAGACGGCAGTCTGTTTGTCTGGACGGTGGGCAAGGACAGCACGGCGCATCGTGCTAACGTGACGATCGGTCAGACACAGGGCAATTATGTCAGTGTCATCGAGGGCCTGGACATCGGCGACCGTATTGCCACAGAGGGTTATCAGAAACTGAGTGAAGGAACGAAGGTCATCTATTGACCATTGACCATTGAACATTGAATATTGAACATTATGGGAAATAAGATGAATTGGCTGAAATGGCCATTGGAGCATTACCCGATATCGCTGCTCATCGTTGGCATCCTGTTTGTGTTGGGCATCTACGGTATGTACATCATGCCGAAGGACGAATTCCCCCATGCCACCATCCGTCAGGGCGTGGTGGTGGCGGTCTATCCTGGTGCCACCAGCGAGGAGGTGGAGCAGCAGGTGGCTCGTCCGCTGGAGCGCTACCTCTTTACTTATGGGGAGGTGAACCGTAAGAAGACCACCACGCAGTCGCAGAACGGCATGTGTATCGTGATGGTGAAACTGAACGATGATGTGAACAACAAGGACGAGGTGTGGAGTAAGATCAAGCACGGTCTGAACGGCTTTAAGGCCCAGTTGCCCTGTGGTGTGCTGGCCGTCGTGGTGAACGATGATTTCGGCAACACCTCGGCCTTGCTGATAGCCATCGAGAGCGACCAGCGCAGCTACCGCGAACTGAAACAGTACAGCGACGACCTGAGCGACCGCCTGCGCCGCATCCCGTCGGTGGCCAACGTCAAGTTATTCGGTGAGCAGAAGGAGCAGATCTCGCTCTATATCGACCGCCAGCGGCTACAGGCATACGGCATCGGGCAGCAGATGCTTTTCTCACGACTACAGGCTCAGGGCATCACCACGATGAGCGGCTCCATCAGCGACGACGACCAGCAGATTCCCATCCACGTGGAGGCTCAGGAGAACTCGGAGGAGGAGATTGCCAACCAGATTATTTTCTCTGACCCTGCGACGGGTAAGGTGACTCGCGTTCGTGATGTGGCCAGAGTGGTGAGGGAATACGAGCCGATGTCGAGTCGTATCGAGCAGGACGGACATCCGTGTATGCTGATTTCGATGGAGATGACACCTGGCAATAACGTGGTGCAGTACGGGCAGGAGGTGGATCAGGTGCTGAGCGACTTCCTCCAGAACGAAATGCCAGAGGATGTGAAGGTCACCCGCATCGCCGATAAGCCCAAAGTGGTAGCTATGAGTGTGAGCGATTTTCTGCGCGACCTGCTGATATCGATGCTGATTATTATTCTGGTGATGATGGTGCTGTTCCCCATCCGTTCGGCCATCGTGGCTGCCATCACCATCCCGTTGAGTACCTTTGTGAGTGTGGCGGTGATGTATATGATGGGCATCGAACTGAACATCGTGACGCTGGCGGCTCTGATCGTGGTGTTGGGAATGATTGTAGATAATTCGATTGTGGTGATTGACGGCTATCTGGAATATCTTGGCAAAGGTTTCAAGCCATACGATGCTGCCATCGAGTCGGGCCGCCAGTATTTCTTGCCGATGCTGCTGGCCACCATCTGTATCTGCGCCATCTTCTACCCCTTCCTCATCACCCTGAAGGGTGCGTTCCATGACTGTATGGAGGACTTTCCCGTCACCATTACCATCAACCTGATGGTGTCGCTGGTGCTGGCGGTCAGCGTGATCCCATTCTTGGAAACGCGTATCATCAAGCCTGACAAGGTGAGTACGGACGGGAATGCCATCACCAAATGGGTGCAGCGTACATACGATAAGGTGTTAGACTGGACCTTTGCCCATCCTTGGATGACGATCGGTGGTGGTTTAGCCGTGATTCTGCTATCGACGCTCATCGCCCCCACGCTGAAGATCCGCCTGTTCCCATACGCCGACCGCGACCAGTTTGCGGTAGAGATATTCCTGCCTGACGGTAAGGGTATCGCTGAGACGGAAGTGATAGCCGATTCGGTACAGCACGTGCTTGAGAAGGATGAACGTATCACCGGCATCACTGCTTTCATCGGCTGTTCGTCGCCACGATTTATGGAAGCATACGCCCCCCAGATGGCTGGTAAGAACTATGCACAGTTCATCGTGAATACCAAGAGCGACAAAGCCACAATCGATCTCTTGGCGAAGTATCAGCCACAGTTGAGCGAGGCGTTCCCCAATGCCTACGTGAAGTTTAAGCGACTGGACTATCTCGAAGTGAGCGAACTGGAGTACCGCTTCTATGGCGACAATCTCGACTCGCTGCATGTGGTGGCTGAAAGACTGATGGAACGTATGCGCCAGATACCAGAACTGGAGTGGGTACATACCGACTACTTCCAGCCCTACCCCATTATCAATGTCGAACTTGACCCTGTGACATCGGCGCAGTTGGGTATTACCCGCACTACGGCCCAGTTAGCGCTGAGTGCCACATCAAGTGACCTGCGTGTAGGACAGATCTGGGAGGGCAACTATGAACTGCCCATCGTGGTGAAGGACGATGCAGATATGACCTTCTCTGATATCGCGAATCTGGGCATCGCATCGCCGACGTCTATGGTTGCGGGAGGTTTGAAGAGTACTAATTCAACAGTGCCTTTACGACAGATAGCCAAAGTTCGTCCCAAGTGGAGCGAGAGTCGTATCATGCATCGTGGTGGCGAGCGCTGTATCACCGTGACGGCCCAGTTTGCACAAGGTGTTTATGCCGCTCCTATTGAAATGGAAATTGCCCGTATGATGCAGGAGGATATACAACTGCCGCAAGGTGTGCGCACTGAGGTGGGCGGCGAGGTAGAATACGGCGACGAGGCTATGCCGCAGATTATCGGTGGTATTTCTATCGCCATGATTATTGTGTTCTTCTTCCTGCTGTTCAACTTCAAGAGGTACGGCATCACCATCATCTGTATGGTGGCCTTGGGACTGATGACGCCTGGTGCGCTGATAGGTCTCGGACTGATGGATCGCGCCCTCGGACTTACCTCTATCTTCGGACTCGTCACGCTGATGGGAATGATTATGCGTAACGAGATTCTCATCTTTGAGCATGCCAACGATCTGATTCAAAAAGGTGTGCCTGTGAAGCAGGCTGCCTACGAGGCTGGTAAGCGCCGTATGGTGCCCATCTTCCTGACCACGGCTACGACAGCCGTTGGTGTGGTGCCGATGATCATTGCCCAGAGTTCGTTCTGGATGCCCGTTGGTGTCACCATCTTTGCAGGTGGCATCGGCTCACTCATCATGGTAGTCACCATGCTGCCCGTGATTTATTGGAAAGTGACAACCCACCCCAACCCCCTCCCCAAGGGAGGGGCTAAAGATAGTCTAAACATTAAACAAGTAATGAAAACATTAGTCGTTATTTTCGCTCTTCTGCCAACATTGTCCGTGCAAGCCCAAGTAGCCAATCCCCCCTCCCTTGGGGAGGGGCAGGGGGTGGGTTACACCCTGCAGCAGATCAAGGATTCTGCCCTTCACAACAATATCGCCATTCGCCATGCGCAACATAGTATCGATGCGGCCAAAGAGCAGCGCAAGGAAGCGTTTACCAAGTACTTTCCCAATGTCAGCGGCACAGGCCTGTGGTTTAATGCCAATAAAGGGATGGCGGAGATGGATATCGATCCGTCGGGTATGATTTCCCCTGAGTTGGGAGCCAATCTGGCACAGATGCTGCCTACCGAAGCCCTTGCAGCCTTGGCCAACCCCATCAGCATCTCGATGATGAAGAACGGTACCATTGGTTCGCTGATGGCGGTGCAGCCTGTCTTTGCCGGTGGTCAGATTATCAACGGCAACAAACTGGCCAAAGTTGGCGAGGACGTGAGTCGCCTGCAGTTGCAACTGTCGGGAAACGAGGTGGAGAAGACTGCCGAACAATACTTCTGGCAGTTGGCCTCGCTGCAGGAGAAAATGAAGACCGTCGAAGCTGTCGATACGCTGTTGGCTGGCATCCACAAAGATGTCGATGTAGCCGTGCGAGCTGGTTTGGCTATGCGCAACGACCTGTTGCAAGTACAGCTGCGTCAGAACGATATCCAGAGTCAGCGCCTGAAGTTGCAGAACGGCATCTCCATCGTCCGTCTCTTGTTGTCGCAATACTGCGGCCTGCGCGATACGTTGTTTGTCATCAGTTATCAGCCGGATGCTCCATCGGCACTTCTTTCCCGTCAAGACCACGACCAAGCGCTCCTGGGAACAGCAGAGTATCAATTGTTAGGCAAACAGGTCGAGGCTACCAATCTGCAGAAGAAACTGGCCGTCGGTCAGAATCTGCCAACGGTTGCCGTCGGTGCAGGTTACAACTATCATAATCTGCTGGATAACAATCATACGTTTGGGATGATCTTCGCCACCGTCAGCGTACCCATCTCCGACTGGTGGGGCGGTTCTCACGCCATCAAGCGCCGCAAGATAGAGCATCAGCAGGCTCAGGAACAACTGGCCGACAATGCCGAACTGCTGAAGATCCGTATGCAAAATGCCTGGAACGGTGTCCAGGAAGCTTACCAGCAACTCCAGCTCGCTCAGCGCAGTATTGAGCAGGCCGAGGAAAACCTGCGTCTGCACCGCAACTACTATCGTGCCGGTACCTCAAGAATGTCCGACCTCCTCGAAGCCCAGATGCTCTACCAGCAATCGCTTGACAAGCATACTGATGCCTTCGCCGACTATCAGAACAAGCTTTTGGAGTACCGTCACTCCACAGGTCAATAAAACTTCACCTCCTCCAGTAATCAGAGTTCGATGAGCTTTCCGCTCGCCTTGGCCTCCTCAATCCACTTGGGTTCGATTTCCTGCAGGAACTTCTGCTTGTTCTCGTTCAACTTCTGCATGTCGAGACCGATAGCCGCCTGAGCCTTTGTCTTAGTGCTGTAGTCAGGCACTGGGATGGCATCGGTATGTCCGTGCTTGGCAGCGACACGGGCTATGAGCAGACGGGCCTGCTGGGCATAATCAACCGAGTGTGAGAGCAGACGGGTAACCTCCTGCGGTGCATGGAAGGTAGCACCGTGCGAGGCGATGGCATAGTCCCAACGCCACTGGCTCTTGCGGAGCAGGGCCTGGATAGGAGCCATCTCAGCCTCAGTAGCACCCTTGTCGATGATGAACTTAGCCTCGAAGTGGGCACGGGCCAGTTCCTGCTCAGCACGATTTCGCACCTCGTTGCACTTCTCCTGACGGTCATAGACATTCTGGCGCAGCACCTCGGCATCCTGACGGTGACAGGTCTGACAAGTACGGTCAATCTTGGCCAACGGCGATTGAATCTGGTGGTCGCTGAACTTCACGCCGCCCTCCTGCTTATACGGCATGTGGCAGTCAGCACACGACACACCACGCTGGGCGTGGATGCCGTGCTGTGACATCTCCCAACCTGGATGCTGGGCCTTCAGGATCTTGGTCTTCGACAGCGGATGGATATAGTCGTAGAAACCTATCTCGTCGTAGTATTCCTCGGCTGCCTCGCAGGTCAGCCCCTTGTCGTGCGGGAATACCAGATAGTTGGCCTTGCCGGGATTCTTCTCGTCGTTAGGCTTGATGAAGTAGTACTCCACGTGGCACTGGGCACACACCAGCGATCGCATCTCCTGATGGGTGGCATTCTTCACATCCAGACCACGACGGGCAAAAGCCTCATAGAGGGCGGGACGGGCAGGACGCAGATCCATCGTGCGGGCATCGTGACAGTCGGAGCACCCGATGGTGTTCACCTCCTCAGCACCCAACTCGCTCCACTTCTTGGCGTAGAAGTTAGCGGGATCAAACTGATCCTTACCATTACCCAATTCGCGCATCATGCGAGGAACATCCGGACCCTTACAAGTCCAACACGTAGCGGGCTGCATGTCGGCACAGACCGAATCACGTCCGTCAGCAGTCTTCACCACGATGCCCGGATTGCCTGTGCGCAGAATCTTGCGCATATCCTCCAAGGCGTGCTTATGACCACGAGGGGTGTTGTAGTGGCGCGAGAAGGCATAGCCAGCCCACAGCACCACCATCTCAGGACGCTGTTCAAGCACATCCACCTCCTGAGATGAGTTATACTTCGACTTGAAGGTCGTGTCCTCCGTCATCGCCCATGTCTCATACTCGCGGGGATAGTCAGCCTTGAACTTCTCGTTCTGAGCGATTATTTCATCCTCAAACACGGTGCGCTTGTTGTTAAATACGCTGGCCACCTCGGCTCTGCGCTCCATCAGCGACGACACGAGCAGTCCCAACAAGAACACTACTACCATTGAGCCTCCAAACAGAAGCCAACCTTGCCATTTCTTTAATGTCTTTGCCATAATATTTCGTTTTTTACTTTTTTACCTTTTTACTTTTTTACCATTCCTTGCAGCCACTCAGGTACTGGCGATGGGGGTAGCGGTGTCACGCCCTCAGCTCCAGGCGTCGCCATCAGCGAGTTCATTCCGCCGTGAGGCACGTTGCGATGGCAGTCCCAGCACACCTTTCCGCCTTGAGCCTGCTGCTGCATATAACCCATGCGGCCTGTCTTCACAAACTCTGTGTTCAGCTGCGTGTGGCAACGGATGCAGTTGTCCATCACCACCTGACCTGTCAGCGTCTCGGCCATCGGAGCCTGACGTTCTGAATGCATCACGAAATACGCCGTGTGTTTCAGACCGTCCATCGCTTTGAACCCATACTTCAAGGCTAAGTTCTGGTGGGGCACGTGACAATCATTGCACGTGGCGCCGTTCGACTGATTGTCGATACGTCCGTGCGAAGAGTGGCTCCACGTAGCATAATAAGGAGTCATGATGTGGCAGTTGACGCAGGCCGAAGGGTCGTCACCTATAAAATAGGTATGCGCCCTAAGCAGATACATAAACAATCCGCCGAGGCCGCATACGACACCCGCTATCACCAGTAAACCCACCTTTTGCCGATAGGAAAATAGTCCTGTCAGCTTACGAATTGCCGCTTTCGTTTTTTCTACAACGTTCATTTCTGTAGGTTTTAGTGTGCAAATATAATCATAAATGGGGATAGAAACCGGTAACAAATGTGACTACTCTATATAAAAGTTTGTTAATTTTAAGAATTATTAGTTGCTTATCGCTAACTTTGCATCAATTATGGATATAGAAACTCTTGAAGGCATTCGCAAGTGCCCGCTTTTTGAAGGACTGACCGATAACGAGATCATTGATCTGATGCATGCCGTCCGTTATCGTGTGACCCGTTTATACAAAGGCGACTTTCTTTTTGTTGCCGGCGAGGATTGTCTTCACGCAAACATCTTATTAGATGGTGAGGTCGTCGCTTATCTTGAAGGCGCCTCCGACCGCTATATTCGTATGTCAACCTTTCATGCCGGCAATATGTTCGCCCCGGCATTCCTCTTCGCACAAGTCCGCAGATACCCCGTCACGGTACAGGCGACGACAAACACGAAGGTGTTGCGAATTCTGTCGGCGGACTTTGAGCGGCTGCTCGAACTTGATTCCCGCCTGGCAAAGAATTTCACGGTGATTCTTTCGAACCTGATTGCCGGACTTACCAAGAAGGTGGGAATGCTCTTGCTGAGTGTCCGCGACAAGATCATTTTCTTCCTGAAAGAGGAACAACACCGTCAGCAGTCAAACACGATTCGGCTTTCCATGTCGCGTCAGGAACTGGCCGATCATTTCGGCATTCAGAAGTATTCACTGCAACGTGCCCTCAACGAACTTCAAGAGAGCGGCGCCATCCGCATAGATGGAAAGACGATCGAGATCCTGTCAGGCGGCATATTATGATTGAGTTATTTATTATGATTTGCAGAAAAAAGCGCGACTCATCACGAGCCGCGCTATTTCATTACTACTAACAAATAACTAACAATTACCTAATTAACCAATGTATGAATCTAAATCTGGTGCAAAATTACGATAATATCCCATCGACCACGATAAGATTTGTTTCAAAGACTAACAAAAATCGTTCATTGCAACAAAAGTGTTAGCAATGAACGATTCTTTTTAGGTCTTTATTGTTATTTGGCGAATGGGAAATACCTGGCTTAGGCCAGCCCCTTACCTAGGGGCTTCAAACGTCAAGAGTGCCGCCATCATCATTACAATCTTCTTCATAATTATTATGCTGTTAATCTATATTCATTCGGTGTCATACCGGTGCGGGACTTAAAGAGGCGCGAGAAGTG